>CAWUNZ010000033.1:0-19487 GCA_963923445.1 uncultured bacterium | reverse complement strand
CAGTCCCAGCGGTTCCAGCCTGGCCAACACAAACCGGTCAAGGTCGCTTCGCGCCGCGCCCTTCACCACCGGCACCGATGGACGCTGGACAGGCCGGTAAGAGGCGGGCACGGAATTGTTTTCCTCGCCATCAGCCAACAGAAAGCCGGGAAGGCAAACCGCCAGCAAAACCGCCATAATGGCCGCCTTCGGACGCATGATTCCCCAACCTCCCTGCTTTCGCAGCCCATTCAATAGACATCCAATGCCCTTGCCCGTCCACAGGATTCCAAGGTTCGCCAAGCCGCCTGAAAAGCATGTCGCCCCCTCGGTTAAGATGGCTCCGGAATGGAGTGTGGATCTTGCGGCCGAGCAGCGAAGTACCCTGGCTGACCGACCCGGCGCGTCCCGCCTGGCTGAGGGTGGCTTGGCTGGCGTGGCCGGCCTTCCTGCAGCAGATGCTGGTGCTGGTCATCCACATTTCCGACCGCTGGCTGGCTGGACATGCCTCGCCCGAAGGTGAGGGCGCCGACCTGGCGGCGCAGGCGGCCCACACGACCTGCTTTTACCTTGGCTGGGTCATGTCCAGCTATGGGACGCTGGTCTCGGTGGGCGCCACCGCCCTGGTTTCGCGGGCCGTGGGCGCCAGCAACCCGGAGAGGGCCAACCGCATGGCCCACCAGACCCTGCTTTTGGCCTCGGGCCTCGGGCTGTTCGCCGCGGCAACGGCGCTTCCCCTGCTGAAACCGCTGCTCGACCTGCTGAAACTCGACGGGCCAGCCCAACAATTGGCGGTTTCCTACCTGACACCGCTTATTATCGCCTTCCCCCTGCAACTTCTGGGCATTGGCGCCTCCGCCTGCCTGGCCGGCGCGGGCGACACCCGGACAGGCCTCTGGGTGCTTGGCGGCGTGGCCACCCTCAACATCCCCTTGGCATGGTGGTTTTTCCATGGTGGGGCCGGGATTCCCGAGATGGGATTCCCAGGCATCGCGGTGGGCACCGCCATCAGCCAGGCTTTGGGCGCCGGCGCCCTGCTGGTTGTGCTGGCGGTGGGGAGGGCGGGATTGAAGCTGCGCGCTATCCTGTTCCAGCCCCACAGGGCCGACCTCGCCAGCCTGCTTTCCGTCAGCCTGCCCGCGGCGCTCGACAGCCTTTCCATCGCCATGGGCCAGCTTGTGTTCATGTCGATGGTGAACAGCCTGGGCGACGCTTCCCGGGGTGCCCACGGCATCGCCCTGGGTTGGGAGGCCCTGGGATTTCTCACCGGTGCCGCGTTCGGCACCGCCGGAATGACCCTGGTGGGCCAAAATCTGGGGGCGGGAAACCCCGCCGAGGCGAGGCGATGCGGATGGACGGCATTCCTGATGGGAGCGTGCGCCATGTCGCTGATGGGAATCCTGTTCCACCAATTGGCCGGCCCGATGTTCGGGCTGTTCTGTCCTCGGCCGGAGCAAGCCCCCATCATCCAGTTGGGTGTGCCGGTGCTTCGACTGGTGGCTTTCTCCATGCCGGCCTTGTCCGCGGTGATTATCCTCACCAGCGTGTTGCGGGGTGCCGGCGATTCAAGCCATCCGCTGCTTTACACCTGGATCGGATTCCTCGGGGTGAGGCTTCCCTTGGCGGCGGTCCTGAGCCGGGGGGAAGTTTCCATTCCCGGGTTTCCCGTCATTCCAGGGGCGGCCATGGGGCTTTACGGCTGCTGGCTGGCGATGCAGGCCGACATCCATGTCCGCGGAACCTTGTTCCTGTGGCGTTTTCGCGACGACGCCTGGCTGAAAACCAAGGTTTGATTGAGCAAAAAGCAGGTTTGATTCTGAGCCGATTACAACATAGCCTTAAATGTCTCATCATTTCTTCGTATCGCGCTCAAAGAGGCTGGATCCATGAAGCTCTCACCTTCTTGCCGTGAACAGCGCAGAATCGCGTTCACGCTGATCGAATTGCTGGTAGTCATCGCCATCATCGCCGTTCTCATCGGCCTGCTGGTTCCCGCGGTTCAAAAAGTCCGCGAGGCCGCCAACCGCATGCAATGCGCCAACAACCTGAAGCAGATGGCCCTGGCCGTGCAAAGCCATCACGATTCCAAGGGAACACTGCCCCCCGGAGGCATCACCGAGGGACTTTGCTGCGCCACCCAAAGCAAAACCAACTGGGCGATCGAGATCCTGCCGTTCATCGAGCAGGACGCCATTTACAAACGCTACGACCAAAACTCGTTCAATGAGGCCGCGGCCAACCAGTTCCCCCGCGAGCAGGCCATCAAGACCTACACTTGCCCTTCCGACGCCAGCATCGGTGGAAAAGTCATCAGCATGCCCAACAGCGGGCCGGGCAGCGGCATCAACTACATGCCCAGCTCCTACCGCGCCGTTTCCGGCCGGGCCAACATCACCGCCCCCCTCGGCTGGTGGGACAACGCCGAGGGCCTGGCCCTGCCAGCCACCTACAAGGGGGCCATGCACACCGTTTGGGCGGCCCAGGGACTCACGCCCGAACGGATCAGCGTCATCCTCGACGGCACTTCCAACACCTTGCTCGTGGGTGAATGGCAGACAAAAACCCAAGCCGACAGGCGTACCTTCTGGGCCTACACCTACACCTCGTATGCCTCGTCTTCCGTGCATCCGGCCAGCCACACCTACATGAACGACTTCACCCGCTGCGAGACCATCAGCGCCCAACAGGGCCTCGACAACCGCCCCTGCCGGCGGGCCTTTGGCAGCTTCCACTCCGGCGGCAGCAACTGGGCGCTCTGCGATGGTTCCGTCCGCTTTATCCCGGAGAGCGTGGACATGAACATGCTGGCCAACATGGCGACCATGTCGGGTGGCGAAGTTGTCAACATCAATTGAGCCCGCCATCCCCTGTCGGAAGGACCTGGTCATGAAGGAAAGTCGTGTCACCCCCCGGGCATTGATGTTGGCTGCTCTTTTGGTCGCCACAGGCTGCGGTGGCGGCGGTTATGTGCCCGTCTCGGGCCGGGTGACCTACAACGACGCGCCCCTTGCCGGCGCGCAGGTGCTCTTTCAGCCGATAGGGGGCCAGGGAGGCGTCGCCACGGGCGTCGGTTCGTTCGGCAGGACCGACGCCGAGGGACGATTCACGCTGGAGGCATCCACGGCGACGCCCACGCCGGGCGCCGTTCCCGGCAAACACACCGTGCGCATCGCCCTGCCGCCGGCCAAGGGGGCATCGCAGGATTCGGACGCGGCCAATGCCGGCGGGAAGCCGAACACCCAGCAGGCGAATCCGATCCCCGCCGAATACAACGAGAAAACCAATCTCACATTCGAAGTCCCGGCGGGCGGGTCGAAGTCGGCCGACTTCGCGCTCAAGGGACCGGCGCTGCCCAAGGGCAAGTGAACCTGCCCCCGAACCTCACGCCAGAATGCCCCGCACCACATTCCCATGGATGTCGGTCAGGCGGTATTGGCGCCCCTGGTAGCGGAATGTCAGGCGCGTGTGGTCGATGCCGCACAGGTGCAGCATGGTCGCCTGCATGTCGTGCACATGGACCTTGTTCTCGACAATGTTCCAGGCGAAGTCGTCGGTGGCGCCCCAGGTGGATCCGGGCTTGATTCCCCCACCGGCCATCCACCAACTGTAGGCCCTTCCAAAGTGGTCCCGGCCCCTGGGGTTGGCGGGATCCCCCTGACCGAACGGCGTGCGCCCGAACTCCCCGCCCCACACCACCAGGGTGTCGTCGAGCATTCCCCGTTCCTTCAGGTCCATCACCAGCGCGGCCGAGGGGCCTTCGGTGTCCTTGCACTGGTTCTCCAGTTGGGTGTGGAGGTTGTTGTGCTGGTCCCAGCCGGAGTGCATCAATTGCACGAACCGAACGCCACGCTCCAATAGGCGGCGGGCAATCAGGCAGTTGTTGGCGAAGGTCCCCTTTTTGAGGGCGTCGGGGCCGTACCGGTCAACCACCCGCTTGGACTCGGTTGAGAAGTCCACCAGTTCCGGCACGCTCGTCTGCATGCGGAACGCCATCTCATACTGGGAGATTCGGGTCTCGATCTCCGGGTCGCCCGTCTCGGCAAGCCGGGCGCCGTTGAGGTCGCGGATGTCATCCAGCAGGGCCCGGCGCCCCTCCGGACTCACGCCCGCCGGGTTGGCCAGGTAAGGCACCAGGTCGCCCGTGTTGCGGAAGCGAACCCCCTGGAACCGGCTGGGGAGAAAGCCACTGCCCCAGTAGTAGTCGAAGAACAACTGCCCGCAGGTCTTGCCGCTGTCGCTCGAGGTCATCACCACGAAGGTGGGCAGGTTGTCGGTCTCGCAACCCAGCCCGTAGGAGAGCCAGGCGCCCATGCTGGGCCTGCCGGGCACCTGGGAACCGGTCATGAAGAATGTCACACCCGGGGCGTGGTTCACCGCCTCGGTGGTCATGCTGCGGACCACGCAGATGTCATCGGCGATGCTTCCCACTCCCGGAAGCATCTCGCTCAAGGATATTCCGGATTTTCCGTACCGCTTGAACGGCTTGATCGAGGGAACGCACGGCCATTTCGCGTAACCGCTCGACATGGTGGAAAGGCGGGTCGTCCCGCGGACGGACTCGGGAATGTCCTTGCCGGCCATCTTCCGCATCACCGGCTTGTCGTCGAACAGGTCCACATGCGAGGGACCTCCACCCTGCCACAGCACCACCACGCGCTTGGCCCTCGCCGGAATGTGCGGCAGGTCGGCCAGGCCGGGAACAGTCCCGCTGGAACGGGCGCGACCGGCGCCGGTGAGGGTGGCCAACGCCGCGAGGCCAAGCCCTCCCCCCATGGTTTGGAGCATGTGCCTGCGGCTGACGGGATTCGGTTGGTTCATGGCTTCACTCCCGTGTCATGGCCTCATCCAGGTTGAAAAGCCCGAGGCAGACCGTGGCCAGCGCCGCGTGCCGGTCGATGGGGATCGACTCGTCCCGGGGGCTTTCTCCCACCTTGAGAAATTGGCCCGCCGCCGCGGGATTCGACGCGTGGATGGCTTTCTGCCTGTCGAACGATTTTTTAAGCAATTCCAGTTCGCGGGGGGTGGGCTTGCGGCACACCACCTTCTCGAAGGCGCTCCCAAGCCAGTCCTCCGGCCGGGCTGATTCCTTCATCACCCCCTGGGCCAGCATGCGGGCGGCCTCGACCCAGGTCGGGTCGTTGAGCATGGTCAGGGCATGAAGCGGCGTGCTGGTTCCCGAGGCGCGAACCCGGCATGTCTGGCGATTGGAGGCGTCGAACATGTTCGCGGGCCCCACCGTCCGCCGCCAGAAGGTGTAAAGGCTGCGGCGGTAGAGGTCCTCGCCCCTGGATGCCGGATAAGTGAAATCGCGTTCCTTGGTGATCGCGAGGGCTTCCCACACCGCGTCGGGCTGGTAGGGGTAAACCGGCGCGCCGCCAACCTTGAGGTTGGCCAGGCCCGAGGCGGCCAAGGCCCAGTCGCGCAAAATGGGCGCCGGCATGCGGAACCTGCTGGCCCGCGAGTACAGGCGGTTCTCAGGATCCCCGGTCCGATGCTCCGCGGTGACTTTCGCCGATTGGCGGTAAGTCGCGCTGGTGACGATCAGCCTTTGAAGTTTTTTCTGGCTCCAGCCGTTCTCGCGAAACTCGACAGCCAGCCAATCGAGCAGCGCGCCATGAACCGGGTACTCGCTCTGCACGCCGAAGTCCTCGGCGGTCTTCACGATGCCGGCACCGAAGAAATGCTGCCAGATACGGTTCACCTGCACGCGCGCGGTGAGCGGGTTTTCCGGCTGAAACAGCCAACGGGCGAAGCCAAGCCGGTTGGCGGGGGCATCCTTGGGAAGGGGTGGCAGGAATTCAGGCACCCCGAAGGAGACTTTCTCGGTTCCCTTGAGGTATTCACCGCGTTCAAGGATCTTGGTTTCGCGCGGGTTGGCATCGCTCATCACCATCACGCGGGGAATGCGGTCGGCCTTGTAGCTGGCCAGTTGCTTTCGGAGGTCCTCCACCTTGGCCGACTCGGGCGCCTTGCCCACCAGGCCCGCGCGAACCTTTTCATCAAAGTGCTTCCTCAAGTCGGCATTCAGTTTTTTCTCTGCCTCGGGTTTCCTCTCCGCCGCCGGTTTGGCCAGTTCCTTTTTCAGCGCCTCGGGCAGGGCCGAGCGCTTTTTCTCATCGGCCCGCATGCCCGCCGACCATTCGGAGTACGCCTTCTCCACCACCGGTTGCAGCGCGCCCTCGGCAGCCTTGATCTGGCCTTCAATCTCGGCGATTCGCCGGTTGTTCTCCTCGGTTGGCAACTCGATCACCGGAGGCGCCACACGGATGCGGCTGGAAAAAAACTGCGGCGTGCCCCGCTCCGGCACGCGGTTGAACGCGTCCATCAACCGGTAGTAGTCGCGCGTGGTGATCGGATCGTACTTGTGGTCGTGGCACTGGGCGCACGCCATGGTGAGCCCAAGCCAGTTGGTCGCGGTGGTGTCCATGCGGTCGAACAGGTTGACGAAGCGCTGCTCCTCGGCGATCGCGCCCCCCTCGCCGTTGAGCATGTGGTTGCGGTTGAAGCCGCTGGCGATCTTCTGGTCGGTCGTGGCCTCGGGCAGCAGGTCACCTGCCAGTTGCCAGATACTGAATTGATCAAATGGCAGGTCGGCGTTGTAGGCGCGCGCGACCCAGTCGCGCCAGATCCACTGCCAGGTGTCGCCGTCCTGCTGAAACCCGTTGCTGTCGGCGTAGCGCGCGGCATCAAGCCAGGAAAGCGCCATCCGCTCGCCGTAATGCGGGCTGGCCAGCAATCGGTCCACCAACTTTGAGTAGGCCTCAGGCGACGGGTCGGCGACGAAGGCGCGCACCTCCGCGGGGGTGGGAGGCAGGCCCGTGAGGTCGACGCACAACCGCTTGATCAGCGTGGCCCTGTCCGCCTCGGGAGATGGTTTCAGGCCCGCCCCCTCCAATCGCGCCAACACGAAGGCGTCGATGGGGTTGCGCACCCAACCGCGATCCCTTACGGCCGGAACGGGCGGACGCTTGGGCGCCACGAAGGCCCAGTGCGTGGCATAGGTGGCGCCCTCGGAGATCCACCGGTCCAGCAGGTCCTTCTGCGCATCGGTCAAACGGCGGTTGGAACCCGGCGGCGGCATCAACTCGTCCGGATTTTTGGAGCGTGTCCGCTGGGAAACCAAGCTTTTGGCCTTGTCGTGGGGAACCAATGCTCCAGCCTTGACGGCATCCTGGCGGACATCGAGGCGCAGGTCGCCCTTGCGCTTGTTGGCGTCCTGCCCGTGGCAATAGAAACAATTCTCGGACAAAATGGGGCGAATATCCCGGTTGAAGTCAACCGGTGGCGCGGCGGGAAGCAGCGCCATTGCCCAAGCAAGGAAAATCATCACCAAAAGCCCCGGCTGGTCCAAGGGGATAGGTAGGCCAATCCAGTCTAATGCATCGGCAAGGCAAGTGGAAAAGTGTTGGTTCTGTTCTCAGGCCATGGCCAACGCCACCCTGCCCGGTGCCTCGGCCCATTCGCCCGTCAGTTCACCTTCCTCAACCGCCGTTGCCCTGACGGTGACCAATTGCCGCCTGAGGGCCTCGATATCACCCGGAAATCGCACTTTCACGCCCCGGCAGGCGGTTCCGACCACCCAACCAAGGCCGGCGGCGGTTTCCACCACCACCCCGAGTTCACGCCCCACAAGGCTTTTTCGGTAATCCAGCGCCATGGCACCGGCCAACGCTTCCAACCGCAATCGCCTTTCACGCGTAACCCGGGCATCGACCGGGTCGGGATGGTCCCAGGCATCGGTGCCCCGGCGCCGGCTGTAACTGAACACATGGATATCCGCGAAGCGGGCCTGTCGGGCCACCTCCAGCGTGGCTTCGAAATCGGCGTCGGTCTCACCGGGAAAGCCGACAATGATATCGGTGCTGATGGCCGGATGGTCGAGGGCTTCACGGAGTCGCCCGCATCGGTCGAGGTAAGATTCGGCCGTGTACCGCCGGCGCATCCGCCTCAGGACCGCGTTTGAACCGCTTTGCAGGCACAGGTGCAGGTGCGGCGCGATCCGCGGATGGCCAGCCAGCCGGCTGATCAATTGCGGATGGGCCTCGGCGGCATCCAGGCTGGAAAGGCGGAACCGGCACTCCCCGGGAAGTTCCAACAGGGCATCCAGCAGGTGCCACAATCGCGTCCATTCCTCCCGAGGCCTGCCCTTGCTGAGATCCAGGCCATAATGCCCCAGGTGGATCCCCGTGAGCACGATCTCGCGGTGCCCGGCATCGATGAGGCGGCGCGCCTCCTCCAGAATGGCCACCATCGGCTTGCTGCCGAAGTCGGGCCGCACCTTGGGGATGATGCAGTAGGCGCAATCCAAGAGGCAACCGTCCTGAACCTTCAGGAACGCCCGCTGATGATGGTCGAACCGGCTGATGCCCGAATCGGGCGCGACCACCCCGTAACGCGCCAATTGGGTGGCCAGGTCGGCCCGGGAATCGATAACCGCCGTCACACCCGGCAGGGCCGCCATTTGTCCGGCATCTGAAGCCGTGGCGCACCCCATCACGCCGATGTCGGCGCCCGGGTTTTCACGGCCCAACCGGCGAACCGTCAGTCTGGCCTTGGCATCGGCGTCGTGGGTGACCGTGCAGGTGTTCACCAGGCACAAGTCCGCCGGTTCGCCTTCCGCGGCGGCGGTCCAACCCGCCCCCTCGAGCATCTCCAAGGCCCGTTGTGATTCATACTGGTTGGCGCGGCAACCCAGGGTCACCAGCCTGACCCGCCCCGGAAGGTTCGACTTTTCTGTCGGTATGAATGGCATCGGGATCAGCCGGAAACGGTCACGGGGAATCGGCGCGCAAGGTCGCCGGAAAAGACAATTTATGGTATCATGCCCGTCTGTCGAAATCACGAATCGGAGACGAGCGGCCCATGGCTGGCATGACCCTGACGGAAAAAATCCTGGCGCGGCACGCCGGAAAGTCCTCCGTCCAACCGGGCGACAATATCTGGGTGGATGTGGATATCCTGATGACCCACGATGTGTGCGGACCGGGCACCATCGGCGTGTTTCACCAGAATTTCGGCAGAAACGCCAAGGTCTGGGACCGCGACAAGGTGGTCATCATCCCCGACCACTACATCTTCACCGCCGACGCCATGGCCAATCGCAATGTCGATGTGCTGCGGGAGTTTGTGGCGGAGCAGAAATTACCACATTTTTATGATGTCGGCACCGACCGCTACAAGGGTGTCTGCCACATCGCCCTTCCCGAGGAAGGGCATACCCGCCCGGGGGAGATCCTTCTTGGCACCGACAGCCACACCTGCACGGCCGGGGCCTTCGGCGAGTTCGCCACCGGCATCGGCAACACCGACGCGGGATTCGTTCTCGGAACGGGCAAGACCTGGCTCAAGGTTCCGCAAACCCTCCGCTTCGTCTTCAAGGGCCAGTTGCCTCCCTACCTGATGGCCAAGGACCTCATCCTGGCCGTGATCGGCGACATCGGCTGCGACGGCGCCACCTACCAGGCGATGGAGTTCGACGGCGACGGCGTCTTCTGCCTCGGCATCGAGGAGCGCATGACCCTCTGCAACATGGCCATCGAGGCCGGCGGCAAGAACGGCATCATCCGCGCTGACCAGAAGACCATCGACTTCGTCAAGTCGCGCGACAAGTCGGGCAAGCCCTTCACCGTGGAGCAAAGCGACGCCGACGCCCGCTTCGCCCGCGAGTGGGTTTACGATGTCACCAAGCTCAAGCCGGTTGTGGCCAAGCCCCACAGCCCGGACAACCGGGCTTATGTGGACGAGCTGAGGGGCTCCGCAATCGACCGCGCCTATATCGGGTCCTGCACGGGCGGAAAAATGACCGACTTCCGCGCCGCGGCCCGACTCCTCAAGGGCCGATCGGTGAAAATCGACACCTTCGTCGTGCCCGCCACCAGCGAGGTGGCCAAGCAGCTCAAGACCGAACGACTGGATGGCGGCTCCACGCTCGAGGAGATTTTCCTCAGCGCCGGGGCCAAGCTCGGCCAGCCTTCATGCGCCGCCTGCCTGGGCGGACCGGCGGACACCTTCGGCCGGCTCAACACCCCCCTCAAGTGCATCAGCACCACCAACCGCAACTTCCCCGGCCGCATGGGCCACAAGCAGGCCGAGGTCTTCCTCGCCAGCCCGCTGACCGTCGCGGCCAGCGCCCTGACCGGCACCATCACCGACCCCCGGGAGTATCTGGCGTGAAACTCCAATCCGTGATCCAGGGCAAGGCCTATGTTCTGGGCGACAACATCGACACCGACCAGATCATTCCGGCCCAGTACCTGACCTTCAACCCGGCCATTCCCGAGGAGTACAAGCAGTTCGGCAAGTACGCCCTCGCGGGCGTGCCCCCCGCGCAGGGTGGCTTGCCCAAGGGGCATGTCCCGTTCCACGCCCCCTCCGACGAGTTTGTTTCGCCTTATTCCATCATCGTGGCGGGCAGGAACTTCGGCTGCGGTTCCTCGCGCGAGCACGCCCCCGTGGCGCTCGATGCCGCCGGCATCAAGGCCGTGGTCGCCGAGTTCTACGCCCGCATCTTCTTCCGCAATTCCGTCAATGGCGGATATCTTATCCCCTTCGAGTCGGTCAAGCGCCTTTGTGAAACCGTCTGCACCGGAGATGAACTCCGGCTGGATGTCATGGCAGGCAAGCTTGAAAACCTGACCTCGAAGGAAACCTACGAACTGCGCCCCTTGGGGGAGGTCGCCCCGATCCTCGAGGCGGGCGGCGTGTTCCCCTACGCCCGAAGCCAAGGGTTGCTGAAGGTCTGACGCACCGCGGCGGGGCCCCGAACCATGGCGGATCCCCATGACTCAACGGCGGAGTCGTTCCACCCCGAGGTGGCCCTGCTCCGCCGTATTGCCGATGCCCACCCTTCCCCGTTCCTGCCCAAGGCGTTCGCCCACCTTGCCGGCTTGGATCCCGAGATTGTTCTGGGCATTCTCGACCGCCTTTACGAGCAGGGATTGATCGAACGGGTCAGGAGCGAGGATGCCGCCGCCTCGGACCTGATGGTGGGACTGACCCCCCTGGGCCTTCAAACAGTCACCGATTCCGAGGCTTTCAACCGCTTCGCCAGCGGGCGCAGGGAATCGCTTGAGGTTCTGGAAGACCTTGGCCGTGTCGCCTTCGCGTTGACCCATGCCTGGGCCACACGGTTCGTTCTGGTGCTGATGGGGTTGAACTTCGCCATCGGCGCGGTGTTGGCTTGGCGAGCCGGACTGGGCTCTGAGTACTTTTTCGACGCCAATGCTCCGGGAATGCTGCCAATCTACCGATCGATCGGCCTTTTTGTGCCCGAACCTGATCTACCCAGTGAATGGTGGAGGCTGCTCTCCGCCGGGTTCGTCCACCTTGGCCTGATTCATCTCTTGGTGAACGGTTTCAGCCTGAACAGCCTCGGGAAACTTGCCGAGGGCCTGTGGGGGGTTCCCGGTTTCCTGCTCATATTCATCGCCTCGGTCTGGTCGGGATTCGCGTTGGCGGGCGCGGTCTCACCCGGTCCCTCGGGGGGCGCCTCGGGCGGAATCTGCGGCCTGCTGGGGGCCATGGGCGCGTGGGTCGCCGTCAACCGGGGACACATGCCTCCGGAACACCGCAGAAGCTGGACGCGCGCGCTGGTGATCAACGCGATCCTGATCGGTTCCATGAGCCTGATCCCCGGGATCAGCGGATTAGGACATTTGGGGGGTGCCATGGGCGGTGCCGCCACCGGCCTCGGGTTGGCCCTGATGGCCCGCGGCGGGATGCGATGGGCCAGCGGCGCGGCGGTGCTGCTGGCATCCCTGGGCGCGATGGGCTGGCTGGGCCGGGCGGGCCTCGAGAACGCCGCCCATTCCGAAAGCGCCGGCAGGATCCGGGACTACGAGGGTGCCCTCGCCGACAAGGCGGAGATCCCAAAACTCAACAGTCGGCTTGTTCCGGAGATGGCGAAATTTCTCCAGAATTATCAGGAAAACGAGGAACTTCATTGGCACCCGCTGTTGCAACGCGACAAATACCGGCGCAATGAATCGGCCGCCGCCGACGGCGCGCGCAAGGCTGAAGCCGTCAAGGCCGCGGGTGATGGCTTGATGGCCGAATGGACCGCCTTGGTGGTGAAGGGAACCGTGGCCGGCAAGGCGCGCTCCCTGGCCCTCGACATGTTGGCCGGCACCACAGCCTACTCCGGGATCGTCGCCGAATGCCTCGCCGCGGGCCGGGAATGGCCCATGGAACGCGACCGGGAAATCGCGGAAAAGCGTGGCGCGGCGAAGCGCGGCATGAAAGCATGGACAGAGTTGCTCGAGGCCAACCGGGGCGGCGAGGGCGATGCCGCCGGGCCATGACCGGGCATGCGGAGGATGACCGCTGATGCTGGCGATGCTGTGCTTGTTGGCCCTTGGCGCCGACACCGGAACCCTGCGGGCGGGCGCCGTCGCCCTGGATGTCACCCCCGGCACTTTTCCCGTGCTGGTCAATGGCGGCATGACCAGCGCCACCGCCACCCGGGTGAAGACACCGCTTCACGCCCGGGCGCTCGTCCTGGACGACGGTAAAACCAAGTGCGCGATTGTCATTGTGGATAGTTGCATGATGGGCCGCCCCTTCCTCGACGAGGTGAAGGCGGAGTCGGCCAAAAAGACGCCCATCGCACCCCAGAACATCCTGATCGGCGCCACTCACACCCACTCGGCCGCCGCTTCAATGGGGTGCCTTGGAACCGATGCCGATCCGGTCTACACGCCTTTCCTTAAAACCCGGCTGGTCTCGGCCATCGCCGCGGCGCACGCCAACCTGGAACCCGCCCAGGTCGGCTGGGCCCAGGCCTCAGCGCCCGACCACACCGCCTTGCGACGCTGGATTCTCAGGCCCGACCGCATGATCACCGATCCCTTCGGCAACAGGACGGTGCGCGCCAACATGCACGCGGGAAGAATCATCGACGATGTCACGGGGGAATCCGGCCCTCCCGACCCGTCGCTGCCCATGATCTCGGTCAAGGCCCGCGATGGCAGGCCCATCGCCCTTTTGGCCAACTATTCGATGCATTATTTCAGCGACTCCCCCATTAGCGCCGATTACTTCGGCCTTTTCTGCGAGGCGATGAAGTCGCGACTCGCGCCGGGCCAACCCGGAAACAAGCCACCCTTCGTGGGGATCATGTCGCATGGCTGCAGCGGCGATATCTGGCGCCGCGATTACCGCAAGCCGGCGCCCAAGCCCGGTGAGGAACCTAATATCGAGGGCTATGCCAACCAGTTGGCGGACATCGCCTCGGCCGCCTGCGGGAACATCGCCCACTCGGCCGACGCCACCATCGCCATGGCCGAGACCCGCATCCCCATGCGTTACCGGGTTCCGGACATGCAAAGGTTGGAATGGGCCCAGCGGATCGTGGCCGCCATGGGGGACCGCCTGCCGAAAACCCAGCCGGAAATTTATGCCCGCGAGCAGGTCATGCTGCATGAGCGGCAGTCAACCGATGTCGTGGTGCAGGCGCTCCGAATCGGCGACATGGTGATCGCCACCACGCCCTGCGAGACATACGCCCTGACCGGCCTCAAGCTGAAGGCCGGTTCACCCTTGCCCAAGGCCATGGTCATTGAGCTTGCCAACGGGGGAGACGGCTACATTCCCCCTCCTGAACAGCATGTGCTTGGCGGCTACAACACCTGGAACGCCCGCTCGGCCGGCCTGGAAACCAACGCCGAGCCCCGAATCGTGGAAGCGGCCCTCGGGCTCATGGAAAAGGTCTCCGCCAAACCGCGCAGGGAACCGGCGCCCCCCTCCACCTTGCTCTCCGAGGCGACCCTTCGCGCCAAGCCCGCGGCCTACTGGAGCCTCGACGAAATGTCCGGCCCCCGCGCGGTGGACAGATCGGGCCATGGCAACGACGGGTATTTCGAACCCGGGGTGGTCTTCCACCTGGAGGGGGCGCCGATTTCCGAAAAGCGCGCCGGGGCCAACCGCGCCGCCCATTTCGCCGGAGGACGGATGGAATCGCGGGTCGAGTCGCTCAACGGTGCCGATTACTCCGTCGCCATGTGGATCTACAATGGCATGCCGGCGGGTTCACGCCCCATGGCCGGGTGGTGCCTGTCGCGAGGCCACGACCGGGGCGCCCGGGGCGACCACCTCGGGTTGGGCGGATCCACCCACCCAGGCCGTTTGGTCTTCCAGGCGGGCGAGTCGGAACCCGTGGCGGGGAAATCGGCCATCGGGCGTTGGGAGTGGCACCAGGTCACCTTGGTCCGCAAGGGGGATGAGGTCCGGGTATACCTGGATGGAAATCCGGAACCGGAAATGGTGGTCAACGCGCCGCCTCCACCGGTTGGTTCCTCGTCCCGGCTGTTCGTCGGCGGCAGGACCGACAACGCCTCGAACTGGGAAGGCCGACTCGACGAGGTGGCGGTCTTCAACCGGGCCCTTTCGCCGGAAGAGGCCGGAAAATTGGCGCGACCTTGAGCGCGCGGCGGAGGTAAGACACCATGCTCCGGCGGGAATTTCTCGGAACTTCAAGCGGCGCCTGCATGGGCATGGCCCTGTCGCACCTGATGGCCCGCGACGCCAAGGCATCGAACCCCCTTGCCGCCAGGGAACCGCACTTCGCCCCCCGCGCCAAGTCGGTCATCTTCATGTTCATGGTCGGCGGCCCGAGCCCCATGGACCTGTTCGACCCCAAGCCCGAACTCACCCGCCTGGGGGGGCAGGCCCTGCCCGCTTCCTTCGGCAAGCCGGTGAGCCAGTTCACCAAGGGCGACACCAAATGCCTGGCCAGCACCCGGGCCTTCAAGAGGCACGGCCAATCGGGCCTGTGGATGAGCGACCTGATGCCCCACCTGGCCCGACAGGCGGACGACATTTGCTACCTGCACGCCTGCCATGCCAACAGCAGTGTTCACGCCCCCGCCATGTACGAGATGCATTCCGGCCGGATGATCCCCGGGCATCCCACGCTGGGTTCGTGGGTCGCGTACGGCCTGGGCAGCCCGGCCGACAACCTGCCGGCCTTCTGCGTTCTCCTGCAACCCGAGGGAACTCCCGAGGGCGGCGCCCCCTGCTGGGGCTCGGCCTACCTCCCTGCCACTTACCAGGGCACGCTGCTTCGCCGCGGCGCCAGCCCGCTTCTTCACCTCAATCCGCCTGAAGGGGTCACGCGCGAACGGCAGCAGCGCAACCTTGAACTCATCAAGTCCCTCAACAATCTCCATGCCGACCCCGCCGACAGCCGGCTCGCGGCCCGCACCGCCACTTACGAACTCGCCTTCCGCATGCAGATGAGCGCGCCCGAGGCGGTGGACCTTTCCCGCGAGACCGCCGCGACAAAAAACCTCTACGGGCTCGACAATGCCGCGAGCGCCGATTTCGGCTCGCGCCTGCTTTTGGCCCGGCGACTGGTGGAGCGCGGCGTGCGCTTCGTGCAGGTCTACTCCGGCGGCGGGCCGCTTTCGATGCAGTGGGACGCCCATGACGACATCAACGGCAACCACGAAAAGATGTGCGGCCATGTCGACCGGCCCATCGCCGGCCTTTTGGCCGACCTTCGCTCCCGGGGCCTGCTCGACGAGACTCTCGTGGTCTGGGCCACGGAATTCGGCCGGCTGCCCACCTCGCAGGGCTCACTGGGCCGGGATCACAACCATTACGGATTCACCATGTGGATGGCGGGCGGCGGCGTGAAGGGCGGCCATGTCCACGGCGCCACCGACGAGGTCGGCCTCAACGCCATCGACGGCCGGGTTTCGGTGAACGATTTCCACGCCACCATCCTGCACCTGCTCGGCATGGACCATGAGCGGCTCACCTACCCCCATTCCGGCCGAGACGAGCGCCTCACCGATGTCGCCGGCAAGGTGATCCAACCCATTCTGGCCTGAATCCAGGGGAGCACCGCCCATGATGCCCCTCGGAGACGACAACACCGCCAACCGGGGCGTTCCGGTGGTGAACTACGCCATCATCGCGACTTGCGTCCTGGTTTTCTTCGGGTTGCAGGGCGCCGGCGTCGATGAAGGCAACTCCTTCACCATGTCATGGTCGCTGGTTCCGCAGGAGATTGTCACCGGTCGAGATGTGATCACCCCCGGGGGCACCCGTGTGATTGTTCACCAGGGGCACCCCGTCGAGGTGGAGGCGCCGGGTCTGGGCCCCACGCCCATGGTCTACCTCACCATGTTCACCAGCATGTTCATGCACGGCTCGATCATGCACCTGTTCGGGAACATGCTTTTTCTCTGGATCTTCGGCGACAACATCGAAAGCCGGCTGGGGTCCGGCCGCTACCTGGCCTTTTATATCTTGGGTGGCATCGCCGCCGGGCTTTCCCATGTCGGGGCCGTGTATGCCCTGGGAGGCGACCCCCGGGTGCCATGCCTGGGGGCCTCGGGAGCCATCTCGGCCGTGCTTGCCGCCTATATGCTGCTGTTTCCCGACAACCGGGTGCGTGTTTTGCTTTTCCGCGTCATCACCGAGGTTCCCGCGATTGTGGCCGTGGGCATGTGGTTCCTGATGCAGGTTTTTAGTGCCGTTTTTGATTCCGGTGGCGGGGGCGGGGTGGCTTACGGCGCGCATATTGGCGGATTTGTCGCCGGTTTCCCGCTGGCCCTTTGGTTTTGCCCGCGATTTCCGCCCGGAGCGGGACTTGTCCAGGCACCGGAAGAATAGGCCTTTCCCCGAATATCCCATGTGGGTATCGTTCCGCGCCGCGGGAAACCCCATGCCAGGGAAGGCCGGGGTTGCCCCGCTTGCGGAAGCGGGCTTATGGGCCACGGAAACCGACTGATCAAGGCATGGGCGGCCCCATTGGTGGGCCTGTTATGCGCCTCGTTTTCAGGCGCGGCCGAGCCACCCAAGCCGTTTCCAGTGGTTCCCTTGCCGTTTTGGCCGTTCGGCAAGCAGGACAAGTCCGTCGCCCTCAATCAAACGGATGGAAAAAACAGCGGAAAAAGCAACTCGCCAATCATTCAGGCCGCCGCCACCCAAACCGAACAGACCACGCCCGGCACGCCCGACCCGGCCACAGATCCCGTTCTTCTGGCCTCCAAAGCCGTCGCGGCCTACGAATCGCTCAACGGTTGCATCATGCGCTTCACCCGGCGGGAAAACCTGGGCAAAGGCCTTAAGCCTGATGAAACCGTGCTCCTCAAGATGCGCCGCGAACCGTTCGCCGTGCACATGAAGTGGCTCGACACCGATGCCCAAGGCCGCCAGATCATTTACAACCGCGCCGCTGACGAACATTCGATGCAGGTCATCACCGCATCCGGAGACATTCCCCTCATCGGCGGCAACCGCCGCATGAAGGTCGACATCAACAGTTCCCTGGCCAAGGGAAGTTCCCGCTACACCATCACCGACACAGGATACGGCGGCGCCGTGTTGCGTTACCGCAAGGTGGTGGAGGACTGGCAGCGTGGCACCCTGCCCCAGCAAAACATCAAAAGCCTCGGGCTGGTTGTCAGGCCCGAGTTTCCCGTCAGGCAGGCGGCGGTGGAAATGACTTTTCCACCGGGCTATGACACGCACTTCCCCCGGGGAGCCAAAAGGCTTCTTTGCTTTTCGCTCGAAACCGGCTTGCCCACCATTCTGACCACCTGGGACGAGAACGGGCTGGAACTCGAATACTACAAATTCGACAGAGCCTTCCCGGTCCCGCTGGACGAGGTCGATTTCGATCCCGATCGCCTTTGGCTCCCCGCCACAGGCAAAGCCAACCCAAAATAAGCGTTCAAGAATGCCACTTTGGCAGGCAATCGCCTGCGGGACTCATGCGCCGCCATGGCCATTCGATCTGGTTTTAACTGGTTTTTTGCCGTTAAATTCAAGGAATGAGCACTCCAGAAAACACCGGCACCCGATTTGCTGCAAATTTTTCTGAACCGGACGCTGGATCCGGTCGGTTGCGTTTGAGGGAGATCCCCTACCCACCTGTGCTCGGGCGGGAGGAACCGGACATGACTGCCGTCACGCCGGGCCGCTGTGAATACGCGGTCTTGATCGCTGACGACGACGCTGCCATGCGCGAGACCCTTCGCGAGGTGGTTGCCGGAGCCGGTTTTTCCACGCTTCTGGCCTCGAGTGGAGAGGAGGCTCTCGATGTGGTCGGGCAGTTCGCGGTTCACCTCGCGCTGTTCGATATGCACATGCCCGGACTCACCGGCTTGGAGACCCTGCAACTGGTGAGGCAGACGCACGCGATCATGCCGGCGATCCTGGTGACCGCCGACCCGTCGCGCAGCCTGATGCTCGAGGCCCAAAAGGCTTCTGTTTATTGCATCCTGCCGAAACCGGTGCGCAAGGACCTGGTTCTGCACTCCGTGGCGCGGGCTATCCAGCGCCACTATGGTGCGGGAACCGCCGGCGGCTGAAATCGAACGACGGTTTTTCCAACAGGGAGTCACAGATCGATGAAGCTTCAACCTCTCAACGACAAGATCGTGGTCAAGCGTGAGGAAGCCGAGGAAAAGACCGCCAAGGGCCTCTACCTCCCGAGCGCCGCCCAGGAAAAGCCCCGCAAGGGCAAGGTGATCGCCTTGGGCCAAGGCAGGTACCTCGAGAACGGCAAGCGCTCGAATTTTCAGGTCAAGGAAGGCGACAAGGTCCTGTTCTCTTCCTATGCCGGCAGCGAGGTCAAGCTTGGCGACGATGAGTACCTGATCATGTCCGAGGATGACATCCTCGCCATCGTGAACTGATTGCGGTTCATTCGATCCGAAACGCTCACATCCCCCCGGGTCGATGCCCGGGGGTTTTTATTTGCTTGGCGCATCGCACACCACTCTTGGCGCTTCCAGCGCCACCCCTCAAGTCGCTTGCTCATCCGAAAAGCCTGCAGATGGCCCGAAAGGTCATGGCCTGGAATTTGCTTGATAATATGAATGACCGATTGGTCTACCCTCACGGAGCATCCTCCATGTCACGCCACCTTGCCGCCTCTTCAGCCCTATTCGGCCTCGCGTTGCTGTCTCCCTGGGCATCGGGCCAAACGCCCCAGATTCAGGCCGCGGTTCAGGAAAAACTAACCGCTCTCAGGCAAACCGCGCAGGCGTCGGATATCGACGCCGTCGCCGCCAAGGCCGTCGCGTACCTTCGCAAAACCCAGGAGGAAAATGGTGGTTGGTCCACCAAGCTCAGCCCGGGGGTGACCGGTATCGTGGTGACGGGCCTTATTCGCGGCGGGAATGTTTCCCCCGACGACCCGATGGTTGCCAAGGGACTCAAGTACATCGAGGGGCTGATCAACACCGAGGCGGGCCACATCGCCGGGAACAACCCGCGGGTGCAGCTTCAGAACTATGTGACATCCGTCAATGTCATGGCCCTTTCGGCGGCCAAGCGCGACAGCTACAAGACCGTGGTGGCCGACGCGGCCAAGTTCCTCAAGAAATTGCAGTGGGACGAAGCCGAGGGCAAAGGGCCCGACAGCGACTTCTTCGGTGGCGCCGGGTACGACAGCAAGTCGCGTCCCGACCTTTCCAACACCGCCTTCTTCCTTGAGGCGCTCAAGGAGGCCGGCATTCCCAAGGACGACCCGGCCTACAAGAAGGCCATGGTCT
>CAWUNZ010000032.1:0-19673 GCA_963923445.1 uncultured bacterium | reverse complement strand
TGAGGATGGGCCAACCCGCGGGAATGACACTCCCCGGCTCTGGGATATCGGCCAGGCCCTCCATCTGGCGCAGGTCGGCCGATACCGCTGTCTCCCGCGACGCGTACACAATCTCCTTGGCCACGACTCGCCGCGGGCGTCCGACTTCAGGAATGGGCCCGACCCCGAACGCCGCGGCCTGCCACGAAACCGAAGGCACGCCCGTTGCCCGCTCGATCACTTCCGCCGACGCCGTGTAGCGGGGATTGATCTCCACGGGAGTGAATGACTTCCCAGCCAGGATTCCGTCCACCCCGAAAAGGCCGCGCAATCCCAAAGACTTTCCAAGGATTTCGCCAATCGACCGGATGACCGCTCCGGCTTCCCCCGGATCGACCGGCCCCACGCTGCCCCGGTAGGAAAAAGCTCCGGCGGGTCCGCCAATCCGTTGGCGGGTCACCCCCAGCAGTTCCACCTTCCCGTCAAAACCGCAGTAAAGCGCCGCGACAGGTTCGCCGGTAATCGTTTCCTGCCTGAAAGCCCGCCAAGGGGCAGGATGATCCCCCAAGGCCCACGGCCGAACACCCTTGCCCGCGGCGCCTGAAAGAGGCTTCAATAACGAAGGCCCTTCAACCACGCCCCAACCGGGAACGGGCAAGCCGGCATCGCGAAGCAAGGCGCACCAGTGCCACGGCCTGCGGGAGTGCCTGAGCGCCTGCCCCCCGATGCCCCATAGGGGTCGCCGCCGGGCCAATCGGTCCACCAATCGTGGATAGTTTTCCAGGCCGCCCGTGTACATCCACGGTTCGTTTCCCGGGAGAAAAAGCCTGTCCAATTCCCGGTATCCGCCCGTCAACCGTGTCACCGGTCCGGTGGCGCGCAAATCCATGTCGGCGAACAGGTCGAACGACCGCGGAGCAAACCCGGCCCGCACGGCGGATTCGGCGCAGGCCCGGGCGCTGGCACCCACGATCAACAGTTGCCTCGACATCACTTCCCCCGGTTGATGGCACAGCGCCAAGAGATTAATTTATTGGTTCATGCCTCTCCGCGCGGAGTCCTCCCATGCGCCTTGCGCCGTTATGCGTCTTATTTCTGGCAGCATCCTTGGCACCGGCCCAGGATTTCCTCACCCCGCCGGTCGGTCCGCTGGCCCCGGGCGAGGCCAGAGCCTCGTTCCAGTTGAAGCACGGCCTTGTGGCCGAACTCATGGCCTGTGAACCGGATGTGATTGATCCGGTTTGTGCCGCTTTCGACGAATCGGGGCGGATGTATGTCGCCGAGATGCGAGGCTACCCCAACAAGGGCGTCGGCACCGGGGAGATCAGTTCGGGCACCATTCGCCTGCTGGAGGATACCGACGGGGACGGCCGCTACGAAAAGGCCACGCTTTTCGCCAAGGGCCTCCGTTTTCCCATGGGGATCCTCCCTTGGCGCGGTGGCATCATCGTCGCCATGGCGCCCGACATCATTTACCTGCGCGACACCAACGGCGACGGTGTCGCCGACGAGAAAAAGGTGCTCCTCACCGGGTTCATCCTTCCCAACATCCAGCAACTGGTGAACACCCTCAACCTCGATCTCGACGGCCGGGCGCGCATCATGGTGGGGGGCGCTGGCGGAACCATCCACTGCCCCGAAAAGCCCGATATCAAGCTCGAGTTGCGAGGTCGCGCCTGCGCCTTCGACCCGGACAAGCCCTGGCTGATCGAGGCCGTCACCGGCGGCGGCCAATACGGCCTGGCGCGTGATGCCGGCGGCCACTGGTTCACCAACACCAACAGCCAGCACCTCCGGTTCCTGGCGCTGGAGGACCGCGTTGTTCGCCGCAACCCCGCGTTGGTGCCCCCCCCGCTCACGGTGGATATCCCCGACCACGGCGCGGCCACCAAGCTGTTCCGCCTCAGCGCCTTCGAACCATGGCGCGTGGAACGCACCACCCGCCGCGCGGGAAGCGTCGACGCGAAGCGTTTTCCCGGCACCGAGCTGGTTCCCGGCGGATACACCACCTCGGGGTGCAGCCCGGCGTTTCTGGAGGGGCCCGCCTTCTCCAAGGAACTTCAGGGATCGGTCGTGTCCTGCGACCCGGCCAACAACCTGATCCACCGCGACATCATCGAACCCGCGGGCGCCGGGTTTGTCGCCCGTCGCGCCGACGCCGACTGCGAGATCCTCGCCTCCAAGGACAATTTCTTCCGGCCGGTGCACCTGGGCATCGGGCCCGACGGCGGGCTGGTGGCCTGCGATTTTTACCGCGAGGCGATCGAGACGCCCCTGTCGTTGCCGGAGGACATCCTCAAGCGCCTGAGGCTGGAAACCCAGGGCCGGGGCCGGATCTGGCGCATCCGCGACGGCAACTTCAAGCCCAAGGCCGATGCCGCGCCAACCACGGTAAACGGCCTTGTGGCCTGGTTGGCCGACCCGAACCCCTGGCGACGAAACACCGCCCAACGGATCTTGATTGAAAAGGCCGACGGCGCGGCGCCCGCCGCCATCAAAAAAAACCTCAATAAAGACCTTCCGTGGGTCGGATGGATTCATGGCCTGTGGACGCTCGAACGCCTTGGCGCGCTCGACAACGCCCTGGTGCGCGCGGGCCTGGAGCATGCCCGGGCGGAAGTGCGCGAGCAGGCCGCGGTGCTCGCGGGGCACTCGGAGGAACGGGCGCGGGCCATGGCGCCGGAGTTGGCCTTGCTGGCCACGGATCCGGCCCCGCGCGTGCGCCTGCAGGCCATCGCGTCGATGGGCGCCAAGGGACACGCCTCCGCGGACACCATCGCCGCCGCCCTGGAACGCGACGGCGCCGATCCATGGATCAGCCTCGCGGCCCTGAGCCTGGCTACCGGAGACCATGGCGGCATTCTCGAGGCGTGGGTCAAGCTGACCGGAGGCAAGGCGCCATCTCCGACCTCTCGCGACGCCATCGGCCGCCTTTCAGTCCTCGCCGGAGACGGCACGATGACCGACAGGGCTTCCTTTTTGAAATCGTGGTCCAGGCTGCCGGAATCGTGGCAGGCCCCCGCGCTGGTCGGGCTGGCCAAGGGGATGCGCCGTGCCGGAACATCGCTTGCCGACCTGGACAAAAATCCCAACCCCCAGGCTAAAACCGCGCTGGCGATGGTGAAGGCGCGCTTGGAAGCAGCCGGCCGGAAGTCGCTGGATGACAAGGTGCCCGTGACCGATCGGGTGGACAGCCTGGGACTGGCCCTGCTTTCACCCGAGGAACCCGGAGCCGATGCCCTTGAGTCATGGCTCTCGGGCCGCTCCCCGGTCGAGGTTCAGGTGGCCGCGATTCAGGGATTGGCCTCGCGGGGCGCGAAACCGGCCACGATCGCCAAGGTAGTGGAATCACTCAAGGCGATGTCCGCGGCAGGGCGCCGGGAGGCGGAATTGTTCATTGTCGGTTCCCCCGCCGGGCGGGATACCCTGCTGGCGGCGGTCGAATCAGGAAATGTGGTTCCGGGCCTGCTTGAAGGTGCCACGCGTTCCCGCATGGCCAGGCATGCCACGGACCGCAAGAAACCCGAATTGGCCGCCAAGCTGACCAGCGGTTCGGCGACGCGCGCCAAGGTGCTGGAAGGCTACAAGGCCGCCGCGGCGCCCGGCGCGCCGTGCGACCCGGACAAGGGACGCGCCGTGTTCCGCAAGAATTGCGCCACCTGCCACCGCCTCGAAAACACCGGCCATGTGGTGGGCCCCGACCTCCTTGCGGCACTCAAGGGGAAGGACAAGGCAACCTTGCTGGTCGCCATCCTCGATCCCAACCGGGAGATCGATTCCCGCTATGTGAACCAACTGGTCACGCTGAAAAACGGCCGCATCACCAGCGGACTCACCGCCGTTGAAACCGCGGGCAGCCTCACCCTCAAGCGCGCCGAGGGGGTCGAGGAAGTCTTGCTCAGGGGCCAGATCGACACTGTCGAGGCGACCGGACAATCGCTCATGCCGGAGGGACTCGAAAAGGAAATCCCGCCCGAGGCGATGGCGGACCTGCTCGCCTACCTCATACAACAAGGGGGTTAGCGGCGCGCGGCGTCGCGATTCCGCGGGCTGGGACGGGCCGGAATGTTCGAAACGGCATACATCGCCATCGCCGTATTCATGGCGATCTTTTCCCTTTACGGGATTTTGCTCAGCTACCGCGTCTGCCTCATGCCCAACCGGTGCGTGCCAGCCTCCGGTACCATGCCCCTCGTCTCGCTGATCATTCCCTGCAAGGGTGACGAACCGGGCCTTGAACTGGCCTTGGCGGCGCACTTTAACCACGACTACCCCCGCTACGAGATCGTTTTCGCGGTGGACTCACCTGACGACTCCGCCGTTCCCGTCATCCGGAATCTGATGCAGCGGCACCCATCACGCCCGGCCAAGCTTGTGGTGGCGCCGCAGTTGCCCGATTGTGTGGCGAAAATCTCCAACCAGTTCGCGGCCATCGAAGCGGCCAACCCGGCCACCGAGATTTTCGCCTTCGCCGATTCAGACGGCATGGTGCGCGACGAGCAATGGCTCACCTCGCTGGTCAGGCCGCTTGAAACCCACGATGTCAGCTCCGGCTTCCGCTGGTATTTCCCTGAAAGCCGCGGCCTGTCCGCCCGTTTTCATGCCGCCTGGGATTCGGCCCTGTGCATGCTTCACGCCAACACGGGAACCGTTTGGGGTGGAGCGATGGCGTTCCGGAAGTCGTTCATGCAAAAAATGGATTTGCTGGCGGCATGGCGCACCGCGGCAACCGACGACCTGATGGTGAAAAAAAGGTGCGACGCGGTGGGAGGTCGGGTGGCATTCGCCCCGGGCGCCATGGTCATCAGCGAACCGATTGAGGCGCTGGTTCCGCTGTGGTCATGGTCCGTCAGGCAAACGCTGCTGGTGCGGGCCACCACCTTCAAGGTGTTCGCGCGGGCGGGGGCGTTTTCCTGCATGTTCGCCCTCTACTACGCGGCGACATTGGCGGCCTTCACCTGGCCGGGCGCCGTCACCACCATCCTTCTGCCGGCCTGCGCCCTCGCGATTCACGCCCTGCTCATCATCGGCAGGGTCGCCATGCGCCGGCAGGCCATGTTTCACCTGTTTCCGGACCATCAGGCGCGCCTGCGTCACATTCGCTGGCACTTCGCGGTCTTCCTGCCCGTGGCGGACATCGTCTCGTTTTTTGTGGTGGTGCGGGCGGCAATCGCCCGGGGCTTTGTTTGGCGAGGCATACGCTACCGCATCGCCAAGGACGGCATCGTTCGGGTTTAACCGGCGTTGTTCACCACCGACGGGTTGCCAGCTTCCAGCCGGACATTCCGCCCGTGTACCACCAAAAGCCCACATTCGCGGTGAAAAGCCACGGTGGCAAGCCGACCGGGTTGGCCAGCCATTCGGTCCATGGACCAATGCCCGTCAGGGCCGAGGCCATCATCGCCGCTGTGAGAAACGATCCGCAAGCGGCAACCACCGCGGTGGCGCCCAACACCCAAGACCCACGCCCCGCAGGCCATCGCGCCAGAAGGCCCGCGATCACACCAATCGGCCAGCACCAAAGCGGATGGCATGGCCGGTCGAAGACCGCCATGGCGGCGCCCCAAAGAACCGAACCGAGCAACCCTGTCGCCAAGGCCAGGGCCACTCCGGCGGCAAGCCGCCGCGGTCGTTGCTCCGGGGCAAGAATCGAGGGAGATTCCGGCGCCACCTTGGCGCGGGGAGACGGGCCAGCCTCGAACCGGCTGGTGAGTTCAGCCAACAAGGGTTCCAGCCGGGCCTTTTCCGCTTCCGTCCAGCCGGCATGCTTGTTGCCGCGGTAATCCTTCTCGCCATCCAGGTACAGCCGCATCCGCTCAAGCGCCTCATCCGAAAGCGCCAGGTCCAATTCGCGGTAGATTCGCCGGACCTCGCCGATCGGGTCGGCCTGCAGGTCGGGCAGGCGCACCTCGGCCAACCGGCCGGGGGGAATCAGCGCGCGGTCGGCGTCGTAGCGGGCCTCGGTGGCGAGGTAATCGGCAAGGATGCGCCGCTCGAGTTCCTCACCTGAAACCGGATCCTCCAAGTGGTAAATGGGATCCAGCGCGTCGAAAAGCGCCATGTTCGACCTGAAAACGGCATGGGGGTGCCTGGCGATGTAAATGAACCTTGTCTCGGGGCCGAACAGCGCCAACAGGTGGCGAATGCGGGCCGTATGGCACGGACTCTTGAGCAGAACCCGCCGGCCCGGGCGCGTCAGCAACAACTTGTCCGCCAAGGCGCGCTGGTGCCAGGCCCATCGGGCATGTTCAGCGGGCGTGAGATCGTCAAGATGGTCGAAACGCTGGTAATGACTGGCAAGGGACGGCACCACATGCCTCGACGGCAGGCTGGACGCCATGGCCCAGTTGCACAGGGCGAAGTCATCCTCCGCGGGGAAGTCGGATCCGAAGGAGACATTGTCCTGTGGCCGGTTGCCACCCAAAAACGGCAGCAGCAAAAAACGAAGGAAGGTCCACGAAACCAGATACCCCTGCGGGGCCAGGGCCTGGTTCCACTTGGGGGAAACCAGCGCCGGGTCGCGATCGAGAAGGAATTGCAGGTATGTGGTGCCGGAACGGTAGTAGCCGAGAATCACAACCGGAGCGGGTCGCCTGGGGCGCCATACCCGCAGAAGCGCTCCCACCAGCAGGCGCTCAGGCAGGGTGATGAGCGTGGCGCAGGTGGAAAGCACCAACCCCACTAGAACCCGGGGCCAGTACCTGACCCCGATGCGTGGGGTGGGCGCCGTCAAGAACCGGAGCCAGACATCCAGGGGTGCCAGGCAAAAAATGGGTGGAAACGGTGCCGGAAACGGCTGACGGAAGCGGGGCTGGCTCACCGGCGTGTCGTTCCTCGCAGCGGATGCGACGCCGGGGATCCAACCCATGCGAAAGGGTGACTGACGGGATTTGAACCCGCGACTCTCGGAGCCACAATCCGATGCTCTACCAACTGAGCTACAGCCACCAACCAAGAGGATTCTAACTCATCAGCGCCGGCTCGCAAGATAGAAGAAACCCTAGCCCGCGAAGAGCACAAAAGTGACCAGCAGGAAAACCGGACCAAGCACCGCCAAGGCAATCCCCAAGTAAGCCAAAAACCCCGGCATGTGGTACCCGCGACCCTCGGCAATGGTGCGGACCATGAAGTTGGGCCCGTTGCCGATATAGGTGTTGGCTCCCATGAACACCGCCCCGCAACAAATGGCCGCCAAAAGGGTGCTTCCCGCGGGATCCGCAGCCAAACCAGCGAGGTTTGTCGCCTCGGGAGTGGCCTGAGTCCGCGCCACCACGGCTAAAACCGCATAGGTCGGCGCGTTGTCAAGCAGGCTGGAAAGTGCCCCGGTGACCCAGAAGTAGTGCCATGGACGGGAAACCGGCAACTCCGCAGCGTGGTGTTCCAGCAGCGCCATGGCCGGCATCATGGTGATGAAAAGCCCGAGAAAAAGCGCTCCGACCTCCAGCACGGGTTCCCAACTGAATCCCGTCTCGAACCTGAGCGCCACCGGGGAAGTGGCGTAAGCCAGAACACCCATCAGGGCCATCAATCCGCTGGAAACCACGAGCGCCCCAATCCCTTCACCCAACCATCCCTTGAGCAGGACCGCGCCAATGATTCCCGTCAGGAACAACAGGTTTCTGCCTCCCTGAACTGTCACGGCATGCCTGCCAAATGATTCTGGCTTTTCCTCCCGGCGGTACTGCCATGTGTCGACCGCCAGAAAAATGGCCAACACCGCGCCGTTTACCAGCAACCATGCCGGCCATAGCCGCAAGGTCCAAAAAAAGGGAACTCCCTCCAGAAACCCGATGAACAGCGGGGGATCACCCAGGGGAGTCAGCAAACCACCCGTGTTGCTGACCATGAAAATGAAAAACACGGGAACATGCCAGCGGTGCCGCCGCCACTCGTTCGTGGTGAGAATCAACCGCACAAGAAGCATGCTCGCGCCCGTGGTGCCCAGCAGGTTGGCCAACAACGCCCCGGCAGCCAACACGGCGGCGTTGGGAATCGGCCGGCCAACCCAGTGCCCCTCGATATGCACATGCCCGGCCACCACGAACAACGATCCCACCATGGCCATGAAGGCGATGTAGTCGAGGATGGCATGTTCCAGACCAACGGCACCGATTCCGGGCAGGGCACAGGCCGCCAGCACGACGGAAACACCCAGTTTGAAGCGGTTGTCATGCCAAAGATGCGGGATCACAGACGGCAACAGCACCACGGCCAACAGGAGGGCCACAAACGGCAGGGTGTACCACCAGGCCACGGGGGCGTCAGGCGCTGGATGGTCGGCATATCCCGTGGCCAAGCCGGCGAATGTCAGGATCCAATGGGCGGGCATGAACCAAGACCCCGGTTGCGTGACTTGGGTTGGGCGGATGATAACATAGACTCATCGTTTTCAAGGCGCGAGGTGCGTGGCATGGCGGCCCGGTCCCCCAAGGCGGTTATCGTGGCCTTCAAGGTCGAGAAGGAACTCGCCGACCTTCTCGACAAACTGCCCAACAAAAGCGACTTCATCCGCAAGGCGATCGCGGCCCAACTGGGCGTGAGTTGCCCGCTCTGCCTGGGCAAGGGGGTCATTCCCCGAGGCCTCAACGATCATTACTCGCCCGTTCTCAACGCTTCCCGCACCGCCAACTGCACCGCCTGCAAGCAGGCCACGCCGTTGCCGTCCGACCCGGCCACCCTGCCGGCGGATGACCAGGAAAGGCTCGAGCAGTTTTTCCTTGGCGGCCCGCTCCTGTGCCCCGCTTGCTACGAAAAAACACTCACCTGCGACGACTGTGGCTGGCACCTCACCCCGGAACAAGTGGCCGATCACAACATGCATGCCCACCCTTCCGGGCGGCTTTTGTAAATCACCAATCTTTTATTCGTTAATTTTGGCTCATACTTCGGGTCCATGGGCCCAATCGCGCAGCCGTTCATTATCATCTCAATTCACTTCTGTCCGAACTCCGGAGCGTTCTGATGCCGCGTTGCGTTTCATGCTGGTCATTGTCTTTGGCTCTCCTCGCCTTGGGCTGCGCGGAAGCGCCCAAACCCCCGGTGGCCAACCAACCCCAGCCCAACACTGCTCCCCCCGCCACCCAGCAGGCCAACCCCGGACAGCAGGCGGCGCAGGCACAAGGCGGCGGTTTCATCGGTGGCCTGATGACCGCGATGTCGGGCCAGCAACCCGGTTCCGCGCCACAGGGAGGCGCCCCGGCAAGCGCGCCTCCCAACGCCAACCCGATGAACCCAAGCCTCCAGCCCAACAATGCCAGGCCGGGGGCCATGGAGGCTGGCGCCGACCAGTATGGCGAGACGGGTGGCGAGCAAACGGTGCCCGCGACCACCGTGGATGCGCCTCTGCGGGCGCGCAAGGGCGACAAGTTTTACACCCTCAGCAACCCGCGCACCGGTAATTCCCGCTTCGGCAGGCCGACCATCAGCGTTGACTACAAAACCCTTCGTAAAACCGGCGAATTCGGCGGCGGCACCCTGCTCATCCGCGGCGGCGATGGCAACACCTCGCGCGTGATGCTCCTTGGGCTTTTCGGAGACGCTGACACCATCGAGGTGGAAAACCGCTTCGGCGGACCTTTCGGCAAGCCGTTGCCCCAGAATGCCGAGTTGTACATGGTCCGGGGTGAAAGCCGCTATGGTGTGAATCCCATGCCCAATTTCAAGGTCTCCAATTCCGTTGTCATGGGGACCATGCCGAATCCGTCGGTCACCCTGGCTCGCAACTGGACAGCGGCGGAGGCGGCGGCCTTCAGCCAGCCATTCAAGGCCCACCTGAATCCCAACGCCAACATGCACCTCGGCAAGGACACCGAAATCGCCGGAGACGCCAAGGGTGGTGCCCCCCAACGATTCGTGGACAAGGACAAGCCCCTTTTAGGACTCGAATACGCCGCCGGCGAATGGGAAAAGGAAAAGTGCCTCAGGCAGATCGTGGCCGTTTACGATCAGGATCAGGTTCCCTCGCCCGGCTTGTCGCGCGCCTCGGCCCGGGCCGGCTACGCCGTCGGCGGCGTGAATGTGCGCACCGGGAAGTTCGTGAACTCCATCCAGCTTGTCTACATGAAGACCAAGCCGGACGGATCTCTCGACTCGAAGGAATCGTACACCAGCGACTGGCTGGGCACGGAAAACAAGGGTGACAAGGAAACCAAGCTGGGCCAGACCGGCAAGCGGGTGATGGGCCTCAAAACCCAGCAAGGGGCCGTCATCAACGGCCTCGCCCTGGTGATGGAACCGTGACGCCGTTCAACCGGCAGCGGTTGGGTTCATGGTCACAAGAAAACCGAAAGTTCAGGATTATCGTGTCCAGGTGTAGGTTGCCGCCTGGCCGAACGATTCTTCCACCTCCACCGCGAGGGTCTCGGGGCGGAAATGGTGTTTTGTTTCCAATTCCTGAAGCGTGCGCTGGGCCAGGTAGCGGGCCAGCAGTTCCGCCGTGGTGTTGGCGATCGGCATGATCAGGCAGTCTTCCACCGGAAACTGCCACTCCCTGTCCTTGTAGTTCACGGTCACCTTGCGCCCCTCCGTCACCACGCGGATGAGCGGGTTGCCTGAAGGCAGCAGCATTTTGTGGTCAAGTTCATCGGTGAGCGCCCGGGCGATTTTCTTGAGGGCGATGAAGTCAAAAACATAGTGGTTGTGATCCAGCGGCGCGCGCAGTTCCACTGAGGCGCGGTAGTTGTGCCCGTGCAGGCACTCGCACTTGTCGGATTCGTAGGTGATGAAGTGCCCTGAGCAGAAAACAAGGTAATCCTTCGAAACACGGACATGAAACTGCTCTGTGGGCATGACTGACTCGGTTTTCCACTGATTGCGATTGAAACCTCAGTTTAGCGCCCACGGGTCCGTTTACCAAGTTGCCCGTTTTCCAAAGTCCCTCCCAGACCATTCCAATCCGTTGGAGCGGTTTTTCCTTGCATCGCGGTCGGTAAAAATGTTAACCTTTAATTACCTCTCTCGCCCATCACATCTCATGGGAGAGTCTCTTGTTGATTCATCATCCTGCCGTGAGGTATCGCCGGGCGTTCACCCTGATTGAACTGCTCGTAGTCATTGCCATCATCGCGGTCCTAATCGGTCTTCTCGTTCCGGCCGTGCAGAAAGTCCGTGAAGCCGCGAACCGCATGAGTTGCACCAACAACCTGAAGCAGATCGGCTTGGCGCTTCACAACTACGAGTCATCCATGGGGAAATTTCCCTGCGGATCGGAGAACCCCGCCATTTGGGGACCATCACCCGTCACCTACCTCCTGCCGGTGATCGAGCAGGGGAATGTGAGCAGCATGATGAGCGTCACTTTGGCCCACGGGGCGTCGTCCTCGGGAGTGGCCAACCAGGAGAACGCCTCCGCCGTCCGCCCCAAGGTGTTCCAATGCCCCACCGACCCGAACACATGGCAAGGCTACTTCTACGGCTACACCAACTATCACTCCAACTACGGCACCTGGGTCGGCCTCAAGTCTTCTTGGGACGGTCTTTTCGGCACCAATTTCACACCGTATGGCTCGGTTTCAGTGATGCCCGCGGCCACCATGGCCAGCGTCACGGACGGCACCAGCAACACGCTGGCCTTCGCCGAGGTCGCCAACGGCAATGGCCAGCAACTCACCACGCGCGATCCGAAGCGCGACTGTTTTGATGCCGGCACTTTGGCCACAGGCACCACGGCGACGACGGCGCGGGCCACCCTGAACGCTCTCAACTACCAAACCGCCGCCACGCTTGGTGGCTGGAACTGGAGGGGCTATCCCTGGCGGGAAGGTTCCGTGTGGAGAACCGGGTTCACCACCCTGCTTGGGCCCAACAAACCCTGTTACAGGCCCAATGGCGAATGGTGGCAGCTTGTCACTCCCGCCAGCAGTTACCACTCCGGCGGGGTGAACGGCTGCATGGCCGATGGCAGTGTGCGCTTTTTCACCGACTCGGTGAACCCGGATGCCTGGACCGCCGCAGGTTCCCGTTCCGGCGGAGAGGTCGGATCGCTCGATTGATCCACAAAGGGGATGCGCCATGGGAAAATGGTGGTTCACGGTGGTCGCGGTCGCGCCCCTCGCCTTGGCCGGTTGCGGGGGTGGTGGTTCCGAACCCACTAAGATTTCCGACGAGGAAAAGACCAAGCAGATCGAGGCGCTCAAAAAGCAGAACGCCGAGGAGTGGAAAAGCACCCTCAAGAAACGATGACAGCCTAAGGCCAAGGGCTCTCATGGTTCCACCATGGGAAACGGCACGGTAGTTCGAGCAGGCCCTCGACAAGGGCGATGTAAAGTGTCGCCCCCACCAAATCGGCGGTGGTGCCCGGGTTGCGCTTGGTTCCCGGAACTCGCAGCCAGGTGTCGAAATCCTTGAGCGCCTTCCACCCCTCGGCCCTTTTGGGCCACCCGGCCCGGGCCACCATCGCGGCCCGTGACGCCGCCTCCTCCGCCTCCGCGATACCCGCCCTTCGGGCGATGTGGGTGTCGGGCATCAGGCTCATCAGGTGGAGGTGCAACAGAACGATGGCGCCTTCCAAGGTCCCGGTTTCCTGAAGGCCTCCACCCAGAGTCGGCACGGCGAGGTCGAACAGGTCGGCATAGCCGTTGGCGTACTGCCGGGCGATGGAATCGCGGTCCGCGGCCAGACGCATGGCTTCCAGCAGGGTGGAACTGGGGGGGTTGCGGACATCCTGCTCGGCACTGGCCCCCAGGCCTCCGGGGTTGGCCGTGGCGATCCCCTGAAAGGCCCATTTTGAATCGTCCCGGTCGAGGTTGGCCAAGACCCGGCCAACACCGTCCCTGAGTGGTTTGCCATCCGGCACGGCCGCCAAGGGCGCCAGTGCCAGGACCAGTCCGAGATTTGTGTTGGTGCCCACGCGCGCCCGTGTTTCGGCGCAGGCCGAATAAATGGCGGCGCCCACGCCGCGGGTTCCCGCGGTGGACAGGATGGGGCCCACCAAAGAAGCGGAAACAAGAAAATCTGTCAGGGTGGAATCGGAGAAGTCATGGAGGCGGTTCACATTCCCCGGCTTGCGGGCGACGCACTCCCACTGGCAAGCCGCGGTGATTCGAAGCGCCTTGAGGTCGCCGATCATGGCATGGTTTCCCAAACATGTTCCAGGATGGCACCGGCGACATCCAAGCCGGTTACTGCTTCCAAAGCCCGCCAGCCGGGACAGGCGTTGACTTCAATGAGGTGCCACCGGTCGTCACCATCGAGCAGCAGGTCCACTCCGGCGATCTCGGCGCCCAAGACCTGGGCGGCGCGCACCGCCAGCAGCGCGGCGGAACCGGGAACCTCGACCGCCTCGGCGGTGCCCCCCTGGGCCACATTGGTGCGCCATGACCCGTTTCCCAGCCGACGCATGCCCGCCAGCACCCTGCTCCCCAGCGTGAACACGCGCAGGTCCCAGCCAGGATGCCTCACGAACGCCTGCTGGTAGATCACCGCCTGCTGGCGTTCTAGCGCGCTGAAAACCCTCCAGGCCAAATCGGGCTGGTCCACCCGGAGCATGCCACGCCCCTCGGAACCGAACAGCGGCTTGACGACGACATCGCCACCCAGTTCCCCGAATGCCTCCATGGCGCGGTCGGTGCCTTGGCAGACCCGGGTCGGCGGGACCGGCAAGCCAGCGGCGGCCATGCGCGCGGTGGCGAGGTACTTGTCCACACAGGCCTCGAGCGCCCTGGGCGGATTCACCACCCGCGCTCCCCGCTCCATGGCGCGGTGGAGAATGTCCATCCGGAAAATCACCTGCTCGAGCGAGCCGCCCGGAATTGTCCGCGGCAGCACCACCCGGGCGGTGTCGAGGGGCGGAGACAGCGGACCGTCGCCCGCCCAGGCGGCGGCGAAGTCGCACCACGACAGGTCGATGCCCCGGCGCGCCGCGGCGGATTGCAGCGACCGCACATGCCAACCGTTGCCGCCGGAAACCACGACCCAGTTCACGAAAATTCAACCTCCGAACGAACGACGGACCAGTTCCGGCTCGAGGCGGCCGAATCGGTGGGTCCGGCCGGTGGCCAGGTTGCGCAGCACGATCTCCCCGGGGGCGAACAGCCGGGGATCGATCTTGTAGAAATCGCCGCCGGCCTCCTTGAAGATCTCGGCGAAAGGCTTGCCGTGCGCCGGCGAGGCGGTTGAGGGAAGGCGGGGTCCCAGTTCAGCCAGCACATCGTCCTCGGCGCGAACGAACACCTCCACCCGGCCTCCATACAGGATGGCGTCGTTGGTCCGCCCGATGGCCCCCACCATGTCCGGGCACGGGGGCGCGAGCGGGGCGGTGCCGATGCCGGAAACGATGCTTGCCAACGGAAAATGGATTTCATGCATCTGGTGGAGCGCCGTTTCCAGCGAACGCGCCACCACCTGCAGCGACCCGGCGATGCTTCCCGTGGGCGCCACCGCCAGGCTGATGGCCCCCGGTGGCAGCTTGAGCCTGTCGGCCAGGTAGGCCACCACCTCGGGGGTGGGCAGTTTGCCGGCCTCAAGCACCCCCACGGCAATGTCCGCCGTTTCGCCCAGGCCCAGTTCGGCGAACAGCGGTTCCCGGCCGGCCAAGGCGCGCATGGGGCCCGAAGCCATCGCGAAATACTTGCCCACCGACACCTGCCAACCCGCGTACTGGCTGCCCAGACAAGCGGCGACGGGGTGATCGGAAGCCACTTGCACCAAGGTGCAGCCGTAATCGCCCACCGCGCCGGGCACCAACTGAATCGAGGCGAGGTCGGCCATGCAGGCGCGCGCCAGCAAAATGCCCGCGTTCAAACCGCCGACGGCATGCACCCCCGCGTCGATCACCCGGGCGCCTTCCACGGTTTGCGCGTTCACCCGGAGATCGGTGGCCTGCCTGGCCATGCCGTCAAGGACGGAAAACGACCGTTGATTCAGGCCAAGGCCCATGACTTGATCCCCCAAGGCGCGATGAAGAGGTCCGCTGCGATAACATAGGAAGGGAAAGGGCCTCTGGGAGAAACTGATGGACCGTTTGCTGGCGCGCTTGGCGCCTTGGGTGTTCGGCGCGGTCATGGTGTGCCTTGCCATCGCATTGGCGTTGGCCCTCTGGCCATCCCCAAGTCCGGGAACCGAGCGCGACGGCATGGTCTGGGTCCCCGCCGGCAGCTTCGACATGGGTTCCACCTTCGAGGAATTCGCCGATGCCCGCCCCGTTCGCAAGGTCAGGCTCGACGGTTTTTGGCTCGACCGCACCGAGGTGACCAACGCCGAGTTCCGCCGCTTCGTGGATGCCACGGGCTATGTGACCGACGCCGAGAAGGCGCAACCTTCCCCCGAACCGGGCCAACCGGGACTGCCGCCGGGTTCCTTTGTGTTCACTCCGCCCAGCGGCGATGACGCGGGCCTTGAGAACCATTGGCGTTGGTGGCGCTTCGTCGAGGGAACGCAGTGGCGGCATCCGTTCGGCCCCGGCAGCGACATCGCGGGCAAGGACGATTGTCCGGTGGTGCAGGTGAGCTGGAACGATGCCTTCGCCTACTGCCAATGGGCCGGCAAACGCCTCCCCACCGAGGCGGAATGGGAATACGCCATGCGCGCCGGGCAACCCCTGCGGAAGTTCGCCTGGGGCGATGACCTCAACCCCGGTGGCAAGTGGATGGCGAACATCTGGCAAGGGCGATTCCCGTTGGAAAACACCAAGGAAGACGGCTTCGACCGCATCGCCCCGGTGGCCCAATATCCTCCCAACGCCTGGGGCCTTCACGACATGTCCGGAAATGTGTGGGAATGGTGCGCCGACTGGTACTCGGACAGCGCCTACCGGGCGATGGACACGGTGAACCCCAAGGGGCCCATGGAATTCGCCAGCAACGACCCGAGCGAACCGGGTGTGGCCAAGCGGGTGCAGCGGGGCGGATCGTACCTCTGCAGCGACCTGTACTGCGTTCGCTATCGACCGGGAAGCCGAGGCAAGGGCGAACCGATCGCCGCCCATTGCCATGTGGGATTCCGCGCGGCGAAGTAAAGGTTCCGCAACCGGGCGCCGTGGGGCGATTGGTGTTTAGCCGCGCTTGTGCGTGCGCGCGGTCGGGTTCACCACCCGGCCATCTTCCGGCCAATGACCCTTCAGAATTTCCACCACCGAACGCGCCGCGGAGGCGGCCATATCGGCGAGCGACCGGCTATCCACCCCGGCCACATGCGGCGTGAACACCACATTCGGCCGGCCGAAAAACGACAACTTGCCCGGAGGTTCCTGCTCGAAGACATCCAGGCCGGCGCCACCCAGGTGGCCCGATTCCAACGCCGCGGCCAACGCGCCCTCATCCACCACCGCGCCCCGGGCGGTGTTGATCAGCATGGCGCCGGGTTTCATCTTGGCCAAAGTTTCGGCATTGATGATGTGCCTCGACTGCGGCGTGGCGGGCAGATGCAGGCTGATCCAGTCCGATCGTTTGAGCAGTTCATCGAACTCCACCAATTCGATGCCGTGACGCGCGCAAAACTCCCGGTCGGGGAACGGTTCGTAGGCGATGACCGTCATTTCGAATGCCTGCGCCCGCAAGGCGACCGCCTTGCCCGTCCGCCCCAACCCCGCCAGCCCGAGAACCGAACCACGCAGCGGCCGATTGATACCCCTGGGCCATTCACCCCGCGCCACCGCGTTGTGCTGGATGACGACGCGCTTGGCAAGCGCCAGCATCAATGAAAAAGTATGCTCCGCCACCGACCCGTGGTTGGTTCCCGGCGTGATCGTCACGGCGCGACCATGCTCGGTGGCGGCCTGCACATCCACCGCGTCGTAGCCCACCCCCACGCGGGCGATCACCTTCAACTCGGGCCGCGCCTCGATCACCTTGCGGGTGTAGGGTTCCGAACCGGCCAACGCGGCATCGAACCCCTTCAGCCAATCAACCAGTTCCGACTCGACCAGTTGCCGGCCGAGGTTTTGCTGAACCGGCTCATGCCCGGCCGCGATGAGGATGTCACGATATTCACCTTCCACGCCCTGCAATGGTGCTGGCGCGATCAAAACCTTGGCCATGGATTCCGCCTCATGAGGGCGCGCTCACCAACCGCCCGCCGCGGTGATCCCCAACACGAGGTCCCGCGTCGTCCGTGAGCGCTCTTGCCCCAGATTACATGCTTCATCGAGGCTGACCAGTCGCATCGCCATCCGGTCGCCGGGACGCACCTGTCCCAGCATGTCCATGTCGGCGTCGATCACATGGGCCACGCGCGGATAACCGCCGATGGTTTGGCCATCCACCCCCAGAACAATCGGAAGACCCGCCCCGGGCAACTGAACCGTGCCCGGCACCACGGGTTCCGACAGCCTGTCCGCCACCGTTGGCCCCGGAATCGGCCTTCCCACCAGGCGGATTCCCATGCGGTCGCTCTCCCCGGCCACCGCCCAGGTTTCCCCGAGCGATCGGGCCACCGGTTCCGTGCAATCGCTTCCCGGCAAAATTCGAATGTTTTCCGCCGGCGCGGTCCAACCCGGCAACGCTCCCAGGTGCCGGGGCCGCAAGGCTCCTTCCAAAGCCCCCGGGACCATTCCGCCAGCCACCTTGAACATCGCCCCCAGGCAGGGCGCCGGGGGGATCCATCCCCCCGAAATCGCAAGATACCCTCGGATTCCCCGTTGGAACGCCCCACCCCGCAATATTGCCCCTGCGGGCCAGGTGAAACTGCCCGGCACGCGGACCGGGCGGGTTCCTTCCCCCGTCTCCAACCACAAATCCACGGGCGGGCCCGAGTAGGCGCAACCCACCGTGGCGCGCGCCACCAACACGGGTGCCACCAAGGCGAATTCCAGGCACCAATCGCTTCCGGGATTACCCGCCAAGGCATTCGCAACCGCGCAGGCCAAGCGGTCGGCAGGGCCACCTCGCGGTATTCCCAGGTGGCGCAGGCCGGGCACCGGGTCACGCACCAGATGGCACGGCCCATTCACGCGACGGACCTCGATCATTCCGATTCGCCCCCACTCCTTTTGGGCGAATTCCCAACCGCGGGCCTGATGGCGACTCCCCGGGCCTCGAGTCCTTGGCGAACTTTCCCGGCCAAATCCACCGCGCCGGGGTTGTCGCCATGCACGCACAGGGTGGCGACCCCCGAATCCATCAACCTCAGGGCCTGTTCCAGCGACTCCGCGGGGTCGCTGATCTGCGCCCTGGGGTCGGTTCTCGGCAACAACTTGCCATCCGCGCCGTAGCGGCGGTCGAGAAAACCCTCGGGCACGAACGAGGTCCGACCCAGACAGGCCTCGGCAAGACACGATGCGGGCAGACCCACCACCGCCAACCGCCACCGCGAGGCGGTTTCAGCGACCGCGGTGGCGACCTCGATGGATTCCGAGGCCTGATGGTAGAGCGCCCCGTGGGGTTTCAGGTGCGCCAAGCGCGCTCCGGCCAGTTCCGCCACGGCGGTCAGGGCACCCACCTGGTACTCCAGAAGCGCCCGCAGTTCGGCTGGCGCCATGTCGATCGCCACCCGGCCGAAGCGCGCCCTATCGGCATGACCTGGGTGGGCACCGACCACCACGCCCCGCGCCGCCGCCTCACGCAACGCGTGGAAGCTTTCACCCGGCCCGCCGGCGTGCAACCCGCACGCGATATTGGCGGAACTCACGATGGCCAAGAGCGCTTCATCTAGCCCGGCGCCCTCGCCCAGATCGGCATTCAGGTCGATCCGTCTCATACTCAAGCCCCCTTGGGGCGGAATGTTTTCACCACTTCCTCGCGGGTCTCCAGGCGGGCGCCGCCGATGAGGTCGACGCAGTAGGGAACAGCGGGAAAGACCGCCATCAGGCAGTCGCGAATGGCGGATGGTTTGCCGGGCAGGTTGATGATGAGGCATTTGCCCCGAATGCCGGCGGTCTGCCTCGACAGGATCGCCGTGGGCACCACCTTGAGCGAAACGGCGCGCATCTGCTCGCCGAAACCGGGCATCATTTTTTCGCACACCGCCTCGGTCGCCTCGGGGGTGACATCGCGGGGCGCCGGGCCGGTGCCGCCCGTGGTGACCGTCAGCGAGCAGCCCTGGCGGTCGGCCAGTTCCCGCAGCGTCTCCTCGATGACCGGCCTTTCGTCGGGAATCATCTTGAAAACAATCTCATAAGGAGAGGAAATGATTTCCGCGAGGCAGTCCCGTATCGCCGGCCCGCCCTTGTCCTCATAGACCCCGGCGCTGGCCCTGTCCGATACCACCACGATGCCGATCCGCGCTTTCATGCCGCCGACTCCCGATTTCTGTCCCAGGCGGTATGATACTCCGATCCACCGCCCCAACCCGCACGGAGTCGCATGCCATGGGCGCCACCTGGACATTCCATTGCGCCGGACAGATCGTCTTCGGCCCCGGGGCGATCGGCCAACTGGGGGAGGTTGCCACCCGGCTGGGCATACGAAGCGCCCACCTCATCAGCGACAAGATCCTCGACAAGGCCGGAATTGTGGAAAAAGCCCGGTTGCCGTTGCGACAAGCCGGAATCGAGGTGCTGGTTGACCTGGGAGGCGAGCCGGAACCCACCTGGGCGGCGGCCATGGCTTGCCTCGGCAAGGCGCGCGAGCGGAAACCCGATGCCATCATCGGGCTGGGCGGCGGCAGCAACATGGACCTCGCCAAGCTCACCGCCAAGTGCCTCACTCATGGCGGCGAACCGGGCGATTACACCGGTGATGACCGCCTTCCCGGCCCCATCCTGCCCCTCATCTGCATCCCGACCACGGCGGGCACCGGTTCGGAAGTCTCCTGCGCCGATG
>CAWUNZ010000031.1:0-19812 GCA_963923445.1 uncultured bacterium | reverse complement strand
AAGGCATCGCTACCTGTTGACAGTGAGGCCAGTGGTTCCCGAATTCGACTTGTCCGTGGCCGTGGACAACCTGGTGCTGCCCGCGGGCAAGGCGGGAGAACTGGCGGTGAAGGTGACCAGGAAGGGGCAGGGACCAGTCGGTCCCATCACCATCCGGGTGGAAGGGTTGCCTGCCGGCGTCAAGGTTTCGGATGTGGTGTCCGAGGCCACGGGTCCCACGGCGGCGGCGGTCACGCTGAAGTTCACCGGCGACGGCAAGGCCTGGTCGGGCCCGATTCGCGTGCTTGGCAAGGCCAAGGATCTACCCGATACAGCGGCGCTGGTGCCTGCCCGCATGGGTGTGGCCCTTGAAACTGTCTGGCTGACAGCGCCGGGGAAGTAACAGGCGCTTCAATGCGGCCCGAGGGAAAAAGCATCGGGTAATGCCCGGCAGCGCCCTGCCTTGCCGGTTTGTTCCCATCAGTGTTTGAATTGTTTATCCTACCTGCCATGACCAGTCCCAAAACCAGCCACCTTTTCACCTCCGCCACTTGGATTGACCACCAGGCGAAAGTTCAACTTGCCAAGACTGCGGAATTACCCGGGATGACCCATGTGTTCGGCATGCCCGACCTGCATGTGGGCAAGGTTGGGCCCGTGGGCGCGGCTTTTCACAGCGTCGATGTCATCTATCCCGACTTGGTGGGAGGTGACATCGGTTGTGGCATGCACCTGTGCCGGACGGATATTCCCGCCCGGGGCCATGCCATTCAAAATCGGATGAGGCGCATGGGGGCCATCGACAACCCCTGGGAGGGCGACACCGCTGAGTTGGCGTCGCGGCACGGGTTGAAGGAAACCTCCCATGCCAGAAGCTTGGGCACCATCGGAGGTGGAAACCATTTCGCCGAGTTGCAGGTGGTGCATGAAATAGTCGACAGCGAGGCCGCGTCCAGGATTGGAATCGAACCTGATTTCGCCCTGGTTCTGGTTCACAGCGGGTCGCGGGGCTTGGGGCAATCGGTGCTGACCGGGCACTTGTCGGGAGGCCATCGGATGGGGCAACCGGTTCCGGCGGACTCGGATGCCGGGCTGGCCTACATCGCGGGTCACGATCAGGCCACCTGTTTTGCCCGCGCCAACCGGGAGTTGATCGCCCTCCGATTCGCGGAAGGATTGGGCGCCAAGACGATTCCGCTCCTCGACATCGGACATAATTATCTCGAACGGCAGTTGGTAGGCGGAGCGGAGACATGGATTCACCGCAAGGGAGCGGCGCCTTCCGACCGCGGACCCGTTGTCATTCCCGGTTCGCGTGGCACCTGGTCGTTCGTGGTGGAACCCTTGGGAGACGGGGCGCGCAACGGCTATTCCCTGGCTCACGGCGCGGGTCGCAAGATCCCCCGGGGCCAATGCCGGGAAAAGTTCATGGACAGCTACTCCCGCGAGGAGTTGCTTTCGGTGAACGACAAGAAACTCGACATCAGGAGCCAGGTTGTCTGCGGTGACCGGGACCTGGTGTTCGAGGAACATCCCAAGGCCTACAAGGACATCAGGCAGGTGATCGGGGACATGGTTGGGCTCGGGATCATCAAGGTCGTGGCGGTTCTGAAGCCGATTCTCACTTACAAGACCTCAGGAATCGCCGATGACGGCGACGGCTGATCGTCATCAGGGGTTTGTCGCGCCCCATCCATCGACCAGGGCTTGGGGATCGGCGCCCAGGCACGCCCTGATCATCTCATCGAGAACGGCCGTGTCGATGTCCGCCAGCCTGCGCACATACAGGCAGCCTTTGCCGCGGGAGTGCTTGCCCAGCCTGGGGAGCATCGATTCCACGAGGCAGAGACCGGGCCAGAGGTAGACGCTGATCTTGCCCTTGCGTGGAGAAAATCCAACCCGGAAGGTATCGCCCTCATGCCCGCTGGCGTAACGGTAATGAAACACGCCGAATCCTATGATCGAGGACCCCCACAACACGGGTTTCTCGCCGGAAGCGCGAGCCATGATCCCGAGGATGGCGCGGCAGTCGGCCTGCTGGGCGGGTTCGGACAACGCCGCGATGAAATCTTCGGGGTCTCCGGCGCGTGGAACCGTTTTGGCTTCGCTTTTTGGCATGTCGCATTCCGGTTTTGGCGCCATGGGATACAAGCATCATTGCACCGTGATCTGTCCGATTCCACCAGAAAACCCGTTTGAAGGGCCTTGCCGGGCCTTGGGCCCGGGTGGATAGTCAACCGGGAAAGCGCTTTCGATGTTGATGACAGGCCATAAAATGACACTCAATCTAAACGTTAAATCATTAATTTCGGCCTTGCTGTTTGCCACCCTGGCCATGGCGCAGTCCGATCCCAAGGCCGAAGCGGATTCCCTTCCCGGGGTTCCCGCTGGGTTTTCGATCCGGGCCTTTGCCATGGAACCGCTGGTCAGGCAGCCTTGCTCGATGGCATTCGACTCAAGGGGTCGGCTGTTCGTGGGCATGGGACCGCAGTACAGGAACCCCAAGCCCGAAACGCCCGGCGACTCCGTCATGCTTCTTGAGGATTTGAACGGTGATGGAGTCGCTGACAAGGCCAGGGTTTTTGCCACCGGATTCAACTGCGTCCAAGGTCTCGCCTGGCACGGGCGCGACCTTTGGGTCGCCAATTCGCCCGACCTGACAATCGTCCGCGACCTCGACGGCGACGACGAGGCGGATGAGTATGTCCGCGTTTACACCGACCTGGGCAACCTCGAGCACGGCCTGCACGGCCTGCAATGGGCCCCCGACGGCAAACTCTACATGAGCAAGGGAAATTCCAAGGGGCTTTCCCGGGTCGGCCGGGTGGCGCCCAAGCCGTTCCGCGACCTCTGGGGTGTGAAGGCGCCCGCCGGTTCACCCGACTTTCCACCTCCCGAGTCGTTTGCCAAGGGAGCGTACAGGCATGCCTACCATGATCCGGCTGACGACTGGGGCCGGGAAGGCGGCGTGCTGCGCTGCGATGACGGCGGTGCCAACCTCGAAATTGTCTCCCGAGGCATGCGAAACCCCTGGGACATCACCACCGATGACGGCTTCAACTGGCTGGGAACGGACAACGACCAGAACGAGGGCGACAGGGTGATCATGCCGTTCTGGAACGCGCATTTCGGATGGAACCATCCGTGGAGTTCACACTGGACGGACCGGCAGCATCCGACATGCGCCCCCGTCAGCGGCCCCATGTTCCATGGATCCGGCACGGGAATCACCTTCCTTGATTCTCCGGCGTTCCCTCCGGAATACCGGAAGGTGTTCATGGTCAACGACTGGTTGCGCAAGACGACATTTTGCTGGGTTCCCTCATGGGATGGCGCCCTTCTCAGGCCCAAGGATGGCTCATGGAAACCGTTTGTCGAGGGTGGCAAGTCGCTGTTCCGGCCCACCGACATTGAAGTCGGCCCTGACGGGGCGCTTTGGATCCTTGGATGGAGCCGGTATTACGGCGCCGAATACAAGAATGGCGAAATGATCAACGAGGGCCGGGTGTACCGTGTCTCGTGGAACGGGGCGGATTCCAGGAAGGTGGCGGTTCGGCGACGCGGCGCGCCCCTTGCCGGATGGTCCGTGGAAGAACTGGTGAGGGATTTCGATGGTCCGCTTCCGGTCTGGCGCATTGACGCCGCCGATGAACTGGTCCGCCGTGGCGCCCTGGTCAAGGCGGAACTCATGGCCTTGCTGGACGGCCCGGATCAGCCAACGATGCGGCAGACATGGACGGCCTGGACGCTGGGCCGGATACTGCCTGGCGACAGGAGTATCGACGATTACTTCGCTCGGCTTGCCGGGGAAGGACCTCGCGCGAGCCTGAACTTGCGCATCCAATCCGTGAGGATCCTGGCTCACCGGGCCAGGCTGCGCGGGCAGGACAGGAAACTCCCACCCGTTGTCGCGTCAGCGCTTCAGGGCGTTGAGCCCAGGGTCCGGCTGGCGGCAGTCGAGGCGATTAGCCTTTCCGGGCAAAAGGACAGCCTTGAGGCACTTGCCGGAATGCTGGCCACCGAGTCGGACCGGGTGGTGTACTACGCCGGTTGGCAAGCCTTGAGGTCGCTCGGAACACAGGGCGATTTGAGGACGCTCCTCGCGGACGGGCGCCCTCGCGTGCGCCGCGCCGCCTTGCTGGCGCTGCTTGAATCGGCGGCGCTCAATGCCGCCGAGGTGGATTCTCATGCCGCTGACAGTTCCCCCGAAGTGCGCGAGATCGCGCTGTTGCGATCAAGAAACCAGGCGAAGACAGACAATCGCGCCGCGCGGGGGCCGGTTCCGGAGTTTCAGGGCAAGCCCTTGGTCGGTGCCGTCAAGGCATTGAGCGGGCGCGGATACAGGGTTGTCTCCGGCGGAACCGCGGTCGGTTCGACGATTTACAGTGATCGACGGTATGTTTTGAGGGAAGTCCCGCCAGGACTTGTGGGAACTGACCTTCTGCAGACAGCCAACGAGGATGACGGATCCAAGGGCGAGGCGTTTGTCACCTTGGAGGCGTTGGTTCCCTTGCGCGTCCATGTGGCGATTGACAAGCGGCAGGGAAAGCCGCCGAAATGGGTGTCTGACCATTACCGGTCGACCGGATTGACGGCTAGGAGCGATGACTGGACAGCCGCGTTGTTCGCCAGGGATGTGCCCGCAGGGCGAGTGGAACTAGGCGGCAACACCGACAACGGGGTTTCCGGAGGCAAGGCGAACTACATAGTTTTCCTTGAGCCGCTTCCACTCAGGAAATCGGACAAGCCGACCACCATCCCCGATGGGATGGCACAACTGGCCCGGGGGGATTCCGGCCGCGGGGAACTGCTTTTCGGCAGGATTGCCGGTTGCTCCAAGTGCCACTCGCTGGACCAAAGGAAGAACTCGTTTGGACCACACCTAGGGGATGTCGGTCTCCGCGCCGATGCCCGACAGGTCATCGAATCGATGCTTGATCCGGATGCCCACATCACCGAGGGCTTTTCCCAACAGGTGATCGAGACGCGCGATGGAAAGGTCCATTCCGGGGTTCTGCTCGAGGAGAGCGGCCTTTCGCTCACCCTGGGCCTTTCCAACGCGGAAAGGGTTGTGATCGCCAAGGATCAGATGGAGTCGAGGACCACGACCAGGAAATCGGCGATGCCATCATTCAGCTCCTTGCTTGATCCGTTGCAGGTGGCCGACATCACCAGGTTCCTTCTGGCGCAACGGTCGAAGCCAGCCGAGGTTGGTGCGAGGAAGGAACCGATCCAGGCAGACCGAGAGATTCCAAGTGCCACCGGGGGGCTACCGGCGAAGGGATTCGGCTTTTCCGCCAAACCAGACAGGATTGACATTTTTCACGAAGGCAAGCCCTTGGGTGAGTTTGTGTTCTCCGATACCGCTGTTCGGCGCCCGTACTTCTCGAATCTCCGCGGACTTTCAGGCGTGAAGGTCACCCGCAACCATCCCCCGATTCCCGAAAAGGATGCCACCGACCACGCCACGATGCACCCCGGAATCTGGCTTGGTTTCGGCGATGTTTCCGGAGTCGACTTCTGGAGGAATCGCGGCCTTGTCAGGCATGTCCGGTTCATTGAAAAACCGGTCGCGGGCAAATCCTCGGCGACATTCGCGACGGAATCGGAGTTGCAGGATGCCCAAGGCAAGCCGATGGGCGTCCTGGTCAACCGCCTGTCACTGACAAGCCAACCGTCGGGATGGATGATCGTTTGGGATGCCGCGATCACGGCGAGGGATCGAGAACTTGTCTTTGGCGACCAGGAGGAGATGGGCTTCGGGGCACGCGTCGCCTCGGAATTGGCCGAGAAAAAGGGCGGTATTATTCGGAACAGCCAAGGCATGAAATCCGCCGGGGCCACATGGGGTAAACCCGCGGCGTGGTGCGACTATTCCGGAAAAGCCGATGGTCAAGCAGCCGGCGTCACCCTCATGGCTTCGCCAGGGAACTTCCGTGAAAGCTGGTGGCACAACCGAGATTACGGTGTTTTTGTTGCCAACCCTTTCGGCCGCCAGGCGATGAAGCAAGGCACAAAAAGCTCAGTGAAGGTGGCCAAGGGAGAGTCGCTCCGTCTCGTGTTTGCAGCGGTGATCCATGATGGGGTGGACTATGATCCGGCGGCCGAATACGGCCGTTTTGCGAAAATGGCCAAATGACCGGCCAGGGCCATCAGTTGGTTGTTCCTGTCGCCCCGCCGCGACAGCCGCAGGCGATTCTTAATCCTATTGTTTACCCAATATAAGTGAAATTGCGGGACGAGCTTCTCGGAAAGCGCCCGGGTATCGGGAAGGCGCATTGCCAAGGCCGGGTTGATGCGATCGAGTGGCAATAGCGTATGCCGGGCCTAGCATTCTGCAACGCGTCCTGACTTGGTCGGCGCCGAGTCAGTGCCGTCGCTCCCGCCCAGGCCCGGGAACTGTCAGCCACGGCGAATTGTTTTATGACCATCCAGCTCATGGCCAGGGGTGGTTCGTTTACCTTCCAGCAGGATGATCGTGTTACTATTTCCGCCACGGGATGGAAACGGCAGACACGGAAAACCCACGCATGAATACGGCTTTATTGGCGGTGGCTTGCATCCTTGCTTGCGAGGCGGACCCCGTTGTTCCGCCACCGTGGTATGAGGACCGCGCCGATCTGCTCTGGTACAAGGATCAAGCGGGAAAACTCCAGCCTGTGCGGACCGAGGCCGACTGGGCGAAGCGCGCGGCCCATGTCCGCGCCAGCATGGAGCAGGTGATGGGCAGGTTGCCACCGCCGTCCATCCTGCCCTTGGATATGAGACTGGAAGGGGAAACCAGGCTTCGCCATTACATGAGGCGGCGGGTCTCGTTCGTTGTTGACGATGGCGACCGAATTCCGGCATGGCTTTTGGTTCCGCACGGGGCGAGCGTGAATGAACGCTGCCCCGCCATGGTCTGCCTGCCCGGAAGTTCAGCGCCCGGCAAGGACACTCCGGCGGGACTCACCGCGAGCGCCCACGGCGCCTACGCCCACGAACTCGCCGAGCGCGGGTATGTCTGCCTGGCTCTGGATTATCCGCTGCTGCACACATCCGAGTACAAGACCGATCCCTACGCTTTGAAATACGACAGTGCCACCATGAAGGGGATTGTCAACCACCGCCGGGGTGTCGACCTGCTGCGATCGCTCCCTTATGTCGATGCCGAGGCGATCGGCGCGATCGGGCATTCCCTTGGCGGCCACAACGCCCTGTTCCTGGCCGTCTTCGACCCCCGTGTGAAGGCGGTGGTTTCCAGTTGTGGTTTCAATGTGTTCGCCAAGCACAACAAGGGTGATGTGCGCGCCTGGAGCAGTTCGTTCTACATGCCTCGCATCAAGACCGTTTACGGGGATGATCCGGCTAAGATTCCCTTCGACTTCACCGAGGTGCTTGCCGCGGTCGCTCCACGGCCTGTTTTCGCCAACGCTCCGCTTCACGACGCGCCCGACTTCGAGGTATCGGGGGTGAGGGACTGCTTCAGGGCGGCGATGCCTGTTTACCAGACCGTCTTCAAGCGCGGTGATGGGCTTATCGCGCGCCATCCGGACGCCGGGCACGCGTTCCCCGCCGCCGAGAGACAGGCGGCGTACGCCTTCCTCGACAAACACCTTGTTCCGCAGAGTGGCATGGTCGACCTGACCGCAGGCCTCGGGGGGCGTTGGGAGGTTGTGAACGCACCCCTCGAGGTTCCCGCCAAAATCGCTCCTGAACTTGGCAGGGGTGATTTTTCCTTTTCGGCATGGGTCAAGGTTGGCGATAACCCCGACCGGCCTACCGGTGACCTGCTCAGCCGTTACGACCCGCATGGACGCAGGGGTTACCACCTGACGCTGAAGTCGAGCGCCGGCGTGACCTCCAACCAGCCGAATGACCGGCATCCGCAATTTGGAATCGACGACAATATAAGTAGCGATTGGGAGGATTGCGGCCGGCCGGGCAACTCGCTCTTCGCGTTTTCAATGGCAGTTCACGAGGGGGCGCTCTATGCGGGCACTTGCGAGCCGGGCAGGGAGGAATCAGGGCGGGTTTACCGCCACGCGGGCGACACGAAATGGATCGACTGCGGCGCGCCCGACAAGTCGAACGCCGTCACCGCGCTGGCGGTGCACAACGGGAAACTATTTGCCGGAACCGGAAAGTACCGGGTGGCGGGTTCAAGCCTGAAGGAGTCGGAGAACCAGGTGCTCGGCGGCAAGGTGTTCCGCTACGAGGGTGGAACCCGGTGGATCGATTGCGGGCAGTTGCCACGGACTGAGGCCGTCGGGGGATTGGTGGTTTACCGCGGAAAGCTTCATGCCTCGTCGCTTTACAAGCCCGCCGGTTTTTTCCGCCTCGAGGGGGATGGGACCTGGACCACGCTTCCTGTCCCGGAAGTGATTGATCCCAAAACCGGGGAAACAGGACCCAGGCGAGTGGTCCCCCTGACCATCCATGAAGGAGCTATTTTCGCGGGAAGCTATGACGGCGGACATGTGTACCGGTTTGATGGCAAGGCCTGGACCAATTGCGGGCAACTGGGCGACAACACACAGACCTATTCTTTCGCGCAATACGGGGGAAAATTGCATGTCGGCACCTGGCCAAGCGGGCGGGTCTTCCGCTTTGAGGGCATCGACAAGTGGATTGACACCGGGCGCCTTGGCGAGGAACTGGAGGTGATGGGGATGGCCGTCCACAACGGGAGACTCATCGCCGGCACGCTGCCTTTGGGCGAAGCGTACAGTTACGAGGGTGGAACAACCTGGAAAAGGCTGGCTCGACTCGACCTGACCCCGGAGGTGAAATATCGCCGTGTCTGGACCATGGCGGAACATGATGGCCGGCTTTTCGCAAGCACGCTCCCTTCGGGGAAAATATTCGCGTATTCAGCGGGTATGCAGGCCGCATGGGGTCACTCACTGCCGGCGGGTTGGCGCCATGTGGCCGCGGTGAAGTCGGCGCGTCGGTTGACGCTCTTTGTGGACGGCGAGCGTGTCGCCGTGAGTCCGCCGTTTGAAACGGCAAGGTGCCTCGTGGACTCGAACCAGCCGCTGCTGATCGGCACCGGTGCCAACGGGCCGATTCATTCTCCCCTTGCCGATGTCCGCATTTACCGGCGCGCGATCGGTGAACCCGAGGTGGCGGCGCTGGCGGCGAATGCTCCGGGGCGCTGACGCCCTTATCAAGAATGGAAGGAATGACACCATGAACCCCGGCCAAGTCCTCATCGCCCTGCTGCTTGCTGTGTCGGCAGCGACTCCATCAGTGAGTTTTGCCGCTGAGCATCTCATTCGTCCGGGAGATCCACCCCAGGTTGTTCTTGACCGTGCAGCGACTGGTGACCGGTTGGTGTTTCTGCCGGGTTTGCATCAGCATGGATTGGGCAAGCATCGGGCGATGCTCTATGTGGACAAGTCCATCGAGATCGAATTGCGGGAGGGAGCGGTTCTCAAGCTGGCACCGGGGGTTTGCAAGGTGGAAGCCGAGGGGGAAATCACGACCGACCAGGATGCGGGCAAAAAACTCGACGACCTGCAGGTCGGCGGCTTGTTCGACACCTCACGACCGGCGGTGGATGGGCCCGAGTCATACGGGGCGACGATTTACACGATCGTGATCGACGGCGCTGGCCCAGATGGGAAGCCGGATACCTTCGCCTGGGGCGACGGCAAGATCTTCGACACGCCACACAGGCGGGTCCCCATCACGGGTGATTGGCAACCGCTTAGCCACGGGGTCAAGGTCCGGTTTGGCAAAACCACGGGGCACAGCAAGGGTAGCCTCTGGTTTGTCTCTTACGATGGCCCGGTCGCTTACGGCATCCGCATCGGGCATGGGCGACAGGCCGAGGCCATCAGGAATGTCCGCATTTTTGGCAAGGGAACGATCGACATGAACGGTTCAAATAACGCGCAACCGAGCGGCCTTGTGAAGGACATCAACGCCTGCGTGCTGGTTCATGGCCGGGTGAACGGAGTGGTGGTGGAGGGGATCACGATGAGGGACACCAACCGCTCAGTGATGTGCTACGGCGAACATTCGGGCGAATTCCTTCCTGGTGGCGCCGTGGGTCCGGGCGAGTCGTTCGACGCCGAGAACATCACCATTCAACGGACGCGCACGATCAACCCCGGCGGCGCGGCGTATCTTCTTGGCCACCCGTCGCACCGCGGCCGATTGTCCAATGTGAAATGCAATCACAACTACATGGAAACCGGCAAGACAGCCATCGAACCCAACTTCAATCTCGACGGTTATGAAGTGATTGGAAATGTCGTCAAGAGCGAAGGCCAAGCCATCCATTGCTGGAGGCATTCGAGGAATGGCGTCATCGAGGACAACCTCCGGATTCACGACAACACCGGCTTGCCGGTGGTTGTTGTGAATGCCCCCCGGGGTTGGCGGGCGCCCGAGCCGCCGGTTCAAAAAAACAACCGCAACCACCTGGGTGATGGTGGAAAGAAAGGGATGCCGAAGTGAGTCCCGGGCAATCCTCGACCCGGCCATGGCGCGGGCCGGCAAATAAGCTCTCAAAGAGACTATAATAATGAAATCCATCCTGATTTGCCTTGGCGCCCTGCTGCACGCGCCCATGGCCTTGTCGGCAGGCGCCGATTTGAAGCTGGCCTCCATCTTTGCCGACCACATGGTCCTGCAGCGCGACAAGCCGGTTGCCGTGTGGGGCTGGGCGGATCCTGGTGAATCCGTGACCGTCCGCTTTGCCGGCCAATCCAAGACAACCACGGCGGGAACCGGTGGCGGTTGGTCGCTCAAGCTCGACGCGCTCAAGGCCTCCGCCGATTCCCGCGTGCTCACGGTCACAGGAAATGAAGGTCGAAAAGTCGAGGTGAAGGATGTCGTCGTCGGTGAAGTCTGGTTTGGTTCCGGTCAGTCGAACATGGCGATGGGCGTTGGTGGCGCGGCCAACTTCGACGCGGAAAAGGCGGCCGCGAATTTTCCCCATATCCGGTATTACGGCGAAGCCTCCGGGCCTGCCGAGAAACCGCAGGCACAAGGCAAAGGTGCCTGGACGACTTGCACTCCGGCGAGTGTCGGTCGGTTCTCCGCGACGCTCTATTTCTTCGGGCGGGAAATTCACCAGGAACTTGGTGTGCCCGTCGGGTTGATTTGTTCCGCTGCCGGGGCCACGCACATTGAGTCTTGGCTTTCGGCCGAAGCCCAATCCAGCGATCCTGACACGAAGGCGGAATATGATGCCCAGTTGAAAGGTTGGAGAAACCTTGACGAGGCGAAGCTGAGGGCGGACTACCCGAATAAGCTCGCCGCTTGGGAGTTGGCCTTTCAGAGGGGAAAAGCCGGAATGAAGGACAAGCCCTGGCTCCCCGAAACCACTATCAGTCATATCCGGCGGAAGGGGCCACCTGCCGGCCTCTATAACGGAAAGGTCTTCAACCTCGCCCCTTTCACCCTGCGTGGCATCCTCTGGTATCAGGGGGAAAGCAACGCGGGCCGACCCGATCTTTACCAGAAGCAGCTCTCCCAGCTTGTAAACAGTTGGCGCGCGCTCTGGGGCGATGAGCTGCCATTCGCATGGGTGCAGCTTCCGGGCTTCACCGCACCCGGCGAAGGTTGGCCGAGGTTGCGCGAGGCGATGTTGCAAACCTTGTCGCTGCCGAGGACAGGCATGGCCATCACCATTGACCTCGGCGATGCCCAAGACATTCATCCGAAGAATAAGCGGGATGTCGGCAAGCGATTGTCCCTCTGGGCGCTCGGAACCGTGTACGGGAGGAAGGTTCCCGCCATCAGCGGCCCACTACCTACCGGGTCGATGATCAATGGCGGCGCAATCACGGTGAGCTTCAAGCATGCCGAGGGAGGACTGCGATCCATCACGGGCGGTTCGCTCACGGGCTTTCAAGTTGCCGGTGCGGATCACCAATGGAAACCCGCCGAGGCGAAAATTGTGGGCGAAACGGTCGTCATCAGCAATCCGGCAATCTCCCAGCCTGTGGCGGTTCGCTACGCTTGGAAGGATTTTCCCGAACTCAGCCTCGCCAATGGTGCCGGTTTGCCCGCATCTCCTTTCCGCACAGACGATTGGCCCGCATTGAAGAAATGAAGTGGTCTTTCAGGCAATCATCAGGAATGAGCATCAAGATGAAAATCCCGACAATGTTCCTCGTTGCAACCCTGTTCCTTGCGTCGCCCATCGCGCTGCGCGCCGCCGAACCTGTCATCAACTCCATTGGCATGAAGTTGATGCCCATCCAGCCCGGCACTTTCACCATGGGCCAGGACGGGCCACCGCTTGAGGATTATCTGCGTCAGAAACGCTTCCAAGACCTTCACAAGGTGATCGATAGGATCGATTTCGATGAGAAACCCGCTCATCAGGTCACGATCACAAGGGGATTTCACATCGGTGTCACCGAGGTCACGGTGGCGCAGTACCGGCAGTTTGATCCCGATTTCAAAAAGAAGGACCCAAAGGACAAGCCCGCGGATGATGATGCGGCCAGCGGCGTGACTTGGGATAAAGCCGTTGCATTCTGCGAGTGGCTATCCGGGAAGGAAGGCAGGAAATATCGTCTGCCGACGGAGGCGGAATGGGAGTATGCGTGCCGCGCGGGAACAACGACCTTGTTCCACACGGGCAATTCCTTGCCTGATCGGCACCAGAAGTGGTTTGGCGAGGAGAACTATCGAGGAGCCTACTTTCCCCCCGGACCGATGCCGCGCGAGTATGAGTGGAGAATCGCCGGGAAGCCTGCCATGAACCTGAAGCAAGGTGAAATCATCGGCCTATCTCACCCTGTCGAGGAACTTCGGGCCGGTGGCGCGGGTTCGATGCGCGTGGGGCGAAAAACGCCGAACGCCTGGGGCTTGCACGACATGCATGGCAATGTCGCGGAGTGGTGCGGCGACTGGTACGGCCCGTATGCTGGTGGCGCGCAGGTGGACCCGCTTGGTCGTATCGATGGCGACTATCGGGTGTTTCGCGGTGGATTCCATTCATCGCTGGTCCGCTTTTTGCGTTCGGCCAATCGTGGTTCTTGGGTGACAAACTCGGCGAGCAATCGCATCGGCTTCCGCGTGGTGCAGGGTGAACTTCCGAAAGGACAGTTGCTGCCCTTGGCTGAACCTCCGTTGAATGCCCGGGGGGTGAGCCAGAAAGTGCCGCCCGTTGCGCCGGGTTCGATGGAAGTGCCGTTCTTTGAAGGCCCGAAACCGTTCGTGCGCATACCCGAAGGCGCGGTCGGACCAGTGTTCGTCAGCCAGAATCACAGCCCATCCATCACCGAATGCCCCAACGGCGATTTGCTGGCGGTGTGGTTCTCCACCATTGGTGAAACCGACCTCACCACGGCGAACGCCGCCTCCCGACTGCGCCTCGGCGCGAAGGAATGGGAACCAGCCTCGGCATTCTGGGACGCGCAGGATGTGAACGACCACGCGCCGAAAGTCTGGTGGGACGGCGACAACACGATCTATCACTTCGTGGAGGCGCGGCAGCACGGTGACAACCTCGTGCGCCGTTCCACCGACAACGGTGTCACTTGGAGCAAGCCCGAGGTCCACCGGGCACGGGGCGAGTCGGCTGGCAATCCCATCCGCCTCAAGGATGGCACGATCGCCATGCCCTTCGACTTTTCCGGTCTTTCCGTCAGTCACGATAACGGCAAGACATGGAGCGAGAAGGGACGGGACCGGCGCGGGCAGGATGTCATTCAACCAGGACGCCAAGGTCCGTTCATCGCCGGTATCCATTCGCCCATCGTTGAACTTGCCGATGGCCGCCTCATGGCCTATGCCCGGCTCTCAGCCCAGGATCCCGTGCAAAAACAATTCAACCTCAAGATGCCCGTGAGCTACTCAAGCGACCTCGGTGCCACATGGAAGTGGGAACAAAGTGAGTTTCCCGTGGTGAGCAACACCCAGAGGCCTGCCATGCTGAGGCTCAAGGAAGGACCAATCCTCCTCTGCTCCTTCACGGACGAGGCTCGCACTCCGAGGAATCAACGCGCCGGGCTCACCTTCAAGTCGGCAGGTGGCGATTACACAGGTTACGGCCTGTTTGCCGCCGTCAGCTTCGACGAAGGCAAAAGCTGGCCTTATCGGCGCCTCATCGCGCCGGAAGGAAAAACCACCACCGACATCAACGGGTACCTCGCAGTCACCCAGGCTCGAGACAACCGCGTCCAACTCATCACGAGCAAGGACCACTATGTATTCAACCTTGCATGGCTCAAAGCCCTGCCGCTGGCGCCCAAGCCATGAACCGCGCTCCGGCATCCTTGGCGCCCTTCTGCTCAAAACACGGCGATCCCACCGAATTTGATGATGAATCCCAGTGCAACCGCAGACAACTCTCGCACCAACCACACTTGCACGAGCATTGTCAGAACCAGCGTTTATGGTGGCAAAGCCATACAGTGCCGCTTTCTGGTGAAGCCACCGCTCGCGTGAGATCAAACCGTTGCCATATCAGCAAGGGAGGAAGTCCGGAATGAAGATGTATCCCGGCATGCCGCTGGTCGCCCTGCTATTTGCCCAGATGGCGGCCTTTGCCCAGCCAATGCTGGAACAGAAGGAACCTCCCAAGGGACCCAGGCGGGTCTGGGAATCTGCTCCCGCTGAAAAGAAGGCGCTGTGGCAGCGGCACAGGGAGGCATTGAAACAGATTGATCTCTCCGAAGACACACGCCGCCAGATTATCATCGCCCGAGGCTCACCGGACCCGGGTGCCTATCACGCGCATCCGACCACGGCGATGCTGGCGGACAATAAGACGATATTCTGCGTCTGGAACATCGGCCATGGCGGTCATGCCGGGCCGATGGCCCGGAGCGATGACGCCGGATTGACCTGGACGCGCATGGACGCCGCGCTACCGCCGAATTTCGCCAACTTCAAGAATTGCCCCAGCATTTATCGCGTCACCGATCCACTGGGCAAGGAGCGGCTATGGGTGTTCGCGGCCCGGACATTGACCGACAAGGAGAATCCCAAGGCCATTGAAGGACGCCACCAAGGTTTCATGCCGAGAATCGTCAGCGAGGACGATGGCAGGACTTGGCGAGAGATGCCACCCATCGGCGGACGGATAGCGAAGGAGGATCCATTCCGCTGCATCATGACATTTTCCAGCATCGTGCGGCTGAAGGATGGTTCCTCGCTGGGCCTTTTCCACCGCGGCAGCGGGATCGGAGAGGAAGGCACGCTGCAAGTGCTGCAGTCCATCACGCGCGACGGTGGCCTCAACTGGTCGCCGCCTACCGTGGTCTGCGACGGCATGAAGCTTGACGGCAAGCACCCTTGCGAGCCCTATGTGTTTCGTTCACCCGATGGTGGCGAACTCTGCTGCCTCATGCGCGAGAACCGCCGCAGTGGTACCAGCCTTGTCATGTTCAGCCAGGATGAAGGCAAGACATGGTCGCAAGCCGTCGACGCCCCTTGGGGCCTCACCGGCGATCGCCACCATGGCATCAGGCTGCCCGATGGTCGCCTCGTGATCGTCTTCCGAAACGCTTCCCCGCTATCGAGGGACAAGGGTGGTTTCATCGCCTGGGTCGGCACCTATGACGACATCCGGAATGGTAAGCCGGGCCAATATCGAGTCAGCCTGTTGAAGACATTCAAGGACGGCTTTTATCCGGGGATCCACCTGCTTCCCGACGGCACCATTGTCGCGACAACCTATGCCAACTATCGGCGGGAAGACATTGGCTGCTCGATCGTCAGTGTGCGTTTCACCATGAGCGAGGTGGATGCGATGGCGAACAAGTGATTTGGCAAGGACCAGGTGGAATGGTGGTTAAGGAATCACCTTCTGGAGTGAGACCATGATGATGCCCCCAATCGGTGGCGTTCTATTGATCGCATGTTCGCTTCCTGCCGCGACTTACCATGTGGACGCCCTGGGCCTTGGTGGAAACCCCTTGGACTCGAACCCGGGCACCGCGGAGAAACCATGGAAATCGGCCATGAAGGCATTCACCAGCGCAAGTCCTGGCGACACGGTGATTTTTCGCAAGGGACTTTATCGCATGCCGCGCACCTTGCTGACGGCGGACCTGCGGCTTGATCCTGCCGAAGGACGGCCGTTCGTTTTCAAGGCGCTGCCGGGCGAGGAAGTGATCATTACGGTCATGAAGCCGGTCAAGGCCGGTGATTGGAAGCGGATTGGTTCCACGCGGGCGGGTCAACCTATTTACGCTGCTCCATCGGGCGAGGATGGCCGCGTGGTGAATCTTACGGAGGATGGCGTTCCGCTGGCGCGTCCCTTCACCAGCGATCCAAAGCTTCCGCACGGCGACAGCCTTCCGGAGGTGATCAGCCGGCCGGGTGAATGGGCCGCGAGCCTTCGGGATCACCGGGTGATGGTTTGCACCACGGATGGAAAGCCGCCCGGCAACCGGATTGAAGTGTGCGATGTGCGCGGCGGAAATGGCGGGGCCAACCTGATCGACTTGCAGCGCGATCCGGCGAACCGGTGCCGGAACCTGCGCGTTGTTTTTGAGAACCTGATTCTGGAAGGGGGTAACTTCGGCCTCACCATCCGCACCGGTTCTGTGGAACTGCGCCGCTGCGTTTTGCGCAAAAGCTTCAGCGACCTCGTCAACACGCAATCGGGCCGATTGTCAGCGGTGGACTGCGATTTCAGCGCCTTCGGGGAATCCGCGATTGATGTGACAGGCCCCGGTGATAGCCCGCTACCGCCAGGGACCGCGCCCATGTGCATCCGCCGCTGCCAGTTCCATCACAACGCCGCGGTGCGGGGCCTGGCGCCGAAAGTGAAGGGCTACAATGCCGTCATGCTCAAAGGCGGTTGCTCCGACATTCTGGTCGAGGACTGCGAATTCCACCACTTGCGGATTACGATCTGCGCGCTGGCGCTCGGGGATGACACGGCGGGGGTCTCCACCCGCGAGGGCCTGCGTCTCACGGCGCGCGGGAATCACTTTCATCACATCACCGGCCCAGCGCCCGTCGTCGCGTTCGAGGATACGGAAGATTGCCGCTTCGTGGGAAACCGCATCACCGACTGCGATGTGGACGGCCTGATCGCGTTTGAAGGGGCACCAAAGGACAATGTCCGGGTCGAATCACGCGACAACCTTCTGCGAAATAATCGGGTGAAGGGAGTGGCAGTCAAGGATTCACCCTGAGCTCTCCGAAGATGCCTTTGGAATAGAAACTCGCCGTTCAGGAGTTGGCCAGCACGATCTCATTGCCCAAGGCCAGTCGACCAATATCCCAAGCCACCTCGCCACCACGAGGAGTCGCTTGCTTTTCCTCAATATGTCTACCTTCCTTAGGGTGATTCCATTTGCCGGAGACTATTGACAAGCCACTTTGCCGCGTCCGAGGCTGCCATCGGCGTGCCGCCCCTGGCCCGATTCTGTGCGTCAACGGCTGCCTCGTAAGTGACCGGGCGGTATTTCCCCAACGCCGGGGCGATGGCCCAGGCTTGCACCGGGCCGGGAACGACCGCTTCATGCGGCAGGTAGAGGTAAGGCGAGCCGGTGAGTGTGTCGGCTGAGTCGATGCCGCCCCTTGCGTACACCGCGGCGATGCCGTCCTCGAACAAGGCAGCAAGGACAGCGAGATTCGCCCCGCCCGGCTCGCTCACAGACGGGGTTTCAAGATCGAGCGGCACCGCGACCCGAATGTCGGCCGGATTGGGTTTCGCGAACGAATCGCCCCACAGGGCCAGTTTCTTCCCGTCGATGCCATCGCGGGCTTGAAGCCAACGGACCACTGTCCGCAGGTCGCGGAGTTGCGACCCGAGGACAGGCTGACCCAGAATCAGGTTCACCTGCGACACCGATGTGCGGGCACTGCCGCGGTCGGCGGAGGCGCCCGCGCGCGTCTCCCCTGTGCCGCGAACATCGACCAGGCACACAGCCATGCCGGCCTTCAGGAACTCGGCGACCGCGTCGCCCCGCTCCCTCAGGAAGCCGGCCTTCCCGCCTTGGGCGACCAGCACGACCGCGGGAACGCGGCCCTTGGCGTCCTTCGGCGTTATAAGCAGAAGTGGAACAACGATTCCCGGTTCCACTTCAAGCCCGTGCCGGGTGAGTGTTCCGCCATCAACAGCCTCGGACTTCCCATCGATTCCCTTCGGTGTCGGGTTCGGTTCGATCTTTCCAAGCCGGGCCGCCCATGCCTTCCGCTCAAGTTCGAGCGCCGCTTCGGTGTTTTGTCCGGCGCTCGCCTTCACCCGCGCGGCCGAGCGCGCGCGGGCGATCTCGGCGACCACTTCGCGCAACTTCCTCGGTTTCAGTTCCGAGCGGGCCGCTTCGGTCCAGCAGCGTAATTCGGCCGAGGGGCGGTTCTTGCTGTACTCTTCGGGCACCGGCATTGCGAACCAGTCCCTGAGCGCAAGGTGGATCATCTTGCGGTGAACCGCGCCGATGTGGTTGCAATGCGAGCTTTCGGGAGGCCGGCCCTGAAGCGAGCCAGTGCCATGCGCCACCCTTAGAGAGTCCTCCGCTCCGTGGAATCCGAAGATTTTCCGCAACCTCGGCCACGCCGGGTCTTTCATCGCGTCCCACGCGAACTCATGCGCGTGGATCAACTTCCTCGGCGCGACCGAACCCACAATGACGAAATGCGCGAACCCGTCGCGGGCGCCATTCTTCAGCCCGCGGGTGCTCTCCCAGTAGCCGTCGCCGAACCATGCGAAGTCGCGATCCGGGTTTTCGAGCACGCTCGACTCCGGCTGCCACCCGCCGAAGTTGAACGGCACCACGCACGCGATTCGGTTATCCAGCGCCGCGGTCACACCCGCCGGGTCGCCTCCTCCGGCCACCGAACCCAACAGGATGACGCGGTCCTTGTCGATGGTTTTCTGCTTCAGCAGCACATCGACCCCGCGCATCAGGTCCCACGCCATCCATCCCATGAGCGACTCGCCCACGGCCGAAAGTTGCAGGTTCGAGTTGTAGCGGAAGTAGTAGTCCTGGCGTGACACGCGGAATGGCTTGTCGTAGTCCTTTTCGGTGTTGAATTCGTGCTCGCGGCGCTCACCGTAGCCGATTTGGTCGGGCACCAGCACGGCGACGCCGCTGCGCGCCCATGTCATGCCCATGTCCTGGAGTTCGCCGCCGGTTTTGCCTCCGTGGTGCGCGTGCGCGATGATGATTCCCGGCATCTTTTCCGGCGGTTTCGCGGGCAGGTAGAGGTTCGCGGCCACCCAGAAACCCGGCCGCGATTCGTAGACAACGCACTGGATCACATACCCGTCACCATCGAAAGTGCGCGTCACAAAGACCCGCGTGTCTTTGGGCGCGTCGGTCCACATGCCGAGCGATTCTTTCAGCTTGGCAATACGCGCATCGCGGTACCGCTCCCACTCCGCTTTCGTCGTCAGTTCAGCGAACACCCTCGACTCGCGCAGGTTCGCGTCCCGCAGGCGTTTCTTGGAGTCCTCGGCCATCATTCTGGCCAAGGCTTTGCCGCGCGGATCGTCCTTGGGGAAGGCATTCGGATCCACGCTCTGGTAGTCCGCAGCGACCACGAGCGGCACGCATACGATGAGCAAGCAGAGGTGTCGCATGGACAACAACCCCGAGGGAAAAGGGGCCGATGGGGGAATCGGTCGTCGGTCGGATCAGTGTAGTCGGGGCATGCTGATGACAAAAGGGACGGCAATCAAGAAAATGTCAAGACAACGAGGGCTGGACTAGCGGGTGACCACACCAAGGTGGGCCGGCGCATCGACTATGATTGGTTGTACAAATTATTTCTCAAATAGGGATGGCAAATAATTTGATGGTTCCGATCCCTGCGGATTGATCCGCGCATTTGCTTTAATTTTGTACTTAAGCGATCATCAGTTCGGTTCATGAAGGCCTCGCCTCATGTCAGGCCCACATTGGCCCTGACTTCCTTCAGCGC
>CAWUNZ010000030.1:0-20015 GCA_963923445.1 uncultured bacterium | reverse complement strand
GGGTTAAGGAATTCTTGTTTTTTAATGGTTGGTCTGTGTGGACATGAAAAAATCTGCCGATTAATTTGGATGGGTCTCTTTTCCACTTCATATCTTCATCAATCTTGGAGCCTCCCCATGCCTTTCACGCCAAGGAGCTCCGGCGCGCGCGCCGGGTTCACGCTCATAGAGCTATTAGTAGTCATCGCCATCATCGCCGTTCTCATCGGCCTGTTGGTTCCCGCCGTCCAGAAGGTCAGGGAAGCCGCCAACCGCATGAGTTGCACCAACAACCTCAAGCAGTTGGGCATGGCCTGCCACAATCACCACGATCAACTGGGCTTCATGCCCCATGGGGGATGGGCTTGGTGGTTTCCCCCGACTTATGTGGGCCTCGGATCACCCGCAACAGGCAAAGCCCAAAATGCCGGCTGGGGTTTTCAAGTATTGCCCTACATCGAACAAGACAGCGTTTGGAAGGGCAACGGTACAACAACCATTGCTGATGCCCAGCGTCAGGCGATTGGCGCCCCGATCAAGACCTTCTTCTGTCCCAGCCGCAGAGGTGCCGGACAACTCCCCTCCACCGGTGACTGGTACAACGGCAGCAACGGGGGAATCGGGCCCGGAGGAACTTATCCTCATGCCGGCACCGACTACGCTAGCAACGCCGGCACGGGCAACAACGGCGTGATTCGCCAAAACGCCAGCAACGGTTTTGACGGGGCGCGCATGTCTCTCATCCTCGATGGGACATCCAACACGATGCTGATCGGTGACAAGCGGCTGAACAGGACAGCCATCGGAGCCTATCAGGGCGATGACAACGAGGGGTACACCTCGGGCTGGGACCACGATGTGATCCGGTACGCCAGCCCGGCTTACCCGCCCACGCCGGATCCCACCACCGGGGACGGACAGCAAAGGTTCGGGTCATCGCATACAGGCGGTCTGAACATGGCGATGGCGGATGGTTCGGTCCGTTTCATCCCCTATTCGATCGACACCAATGTCTGGCAATCGCTGGGCACCGCCGACGGTGGTGAATCCAACACCTCTTACTGAGAACCCATCTTTCAACGACCCGAAAGGTCTGCTCCCCATGCGAAGGTATCTGCCAGGCATTCTGGTGTTCGCCATCGGCTGCGGTTCCGCCTCGTCGGTGAAAACGGTCCCGGTGTCGGGGACCCTCTTGAAGGACGGCAAGCCATTCACCTACTCGGCCCAAAACCTGCCCCCCGGAGATTCCGGTTTCCGACTGGAGTTTCTCAAGCAGGAAGAGGGTGGCAAGGAAGGTGAATTGTTCGCCGCCGATTTCAAGCCCGCCGATGGCACCTTCACGGTGAAGGCTCCCGACCGGAACGGCCTTCCGGTTGGCAAATACAAGGTGATTGTCGAAAAGGGCGCCCGAGGGCTGCCCGATGAGTTCAAGAACTCGTTCAGCAAGAGCAAAACGCCCCTGATGCTGGCCGTCCCTGACGCCACCGGGGTCAAAGTCGAGATTGACTTGGACAAGAAGTCCGCCACTGCCAAGTAGTCGCTTTTGCGTCGAGATATGGCGGTCAACGGGGGCAACGACCCCGATTTGTCGTCCCGCGAAACAATTCTGGCGCTCCTCCGTCAGGATTGTTTCCCAGCTAAAAGCCTATCGCATTCATATCTTTCATTCTTTGGAGGCCATGACATGAACAGACGCGAAAGGTCCGGATTCACCCTCATCGAACTTCTCGTCGTGATCGCCATCATCGCCGTTCTCATCGGCCTGTTGGTCCCCGCCGTGCAGAAGGTGCGGGAAGCGGCCAACCGCATGAGTTGCACCAACAACCTCAAGCAATGGGGCCTCGCCATGCACGGCCACCACGACACGGTTGGCAAGCTGCCCTACACGGCGAAAACGAATTACCGCCAAACCTTCGTGCCCATGCTTCTGCCTTACCTCGAACAGTCGGGTGTCTCGAAGGGTTTTGACACGAATGTGAGCAACTTCTATTTACCCCCGTTCATTGTTCAGAATTCCAACACGGGATTGTTCGCCACGCCGATCAAGATGTTCTACTGCCCCAGCGACCGCGTCGGCGCTCTCTGGACCGATGACACCTACTGGCGCGCCAGAAGCAACTACCCCGTCTGCTGGGGAAGCCTCACCGTGGGTGGAACAACCCCCGCCGCGGACCAAGGAATTTTCGGCAACGCCGGAGCCAGCCCGAAACAGTCGCGGTTCAGCGATATCGTTGACGGCCTCACCAACACCCTCCTGATGGGCGAGATCATCGTGGCGAAAAGCGACAAGAACGCCAGTTGGGACGGCCGCGGCGACATTTACAACGATGACATGGCCAATCCCGGTTCGATGTTCATGACGATCAATCCGCCCAATTCAACCGTGGCGGATGCCATCTGGTGCGTCAACAACGGCGATCCAGCGATGCCGTGCGTGGCCGCCGCGGGCACGAACGGACAGCAGGCCTCCCGGAGCAGGCACTCGGGCGGCGTGAACGGTTTGCTGGCCGACGGTTCGGTGAAGTTCTTCACCAACAGCATCCAGTCGACAACATGGCGGTACCTGGGCGCCTCCTCCGACGGTCAGGTCATTCCCAACTATTGATCCAGAAGAGCATCAGGAGGCACCCATGCGACTGTTTATTCTTGCATCTTTTTTGTCAGCGTTGTTGATTTCGGGGTGCGGGACCGGCGAACCTCCCACTTACCCGGTCAAGGGAAAAGTGACCTTGGATGGCAAACCCATCGAGAAGGGCTTGATTCGCTTTTCCCCCACCGGTTCGGCATCGCCCGCAGGGGCGGAAATCAAGGCGGGCCAGTACTCGCTCAAGGCCCCTCCGGGAGAATCCAAGGTGGAGATCACCTCCACCATCGTGGTGGGGCAACGGAAGGCCTACAACACGCCCGACAGCCCGATGGTGGACATCACCAAGGAGGCCGTGCCGGATCAGTTCAACGCCAAAACCACGCTCAAGTTCGAGGTCAAGGCCGGGGAAAACACCAAGGATTTCGACCTGACCAGCAAGTGACCTGAAACGGGTTTTTCAGGTCTTGCGGCGCGTGGCCACCAAGGCGGCGAGATAACCGCCCTTGAACCCGCCGTCGATGTTCACCACCGCGACTCCCGCCGAGCAGGCGTTGAGCATGGTCATCAGGGCCGCGAGGCCCTGAAATGCCGCGCCGTAGCCGATGCTTGTGGGCACGGCGAAAACCGGGCAGGCCACGAGTCCCCCGACAACGCTGGGCAACGCCCCGTCCATTCCCGCCACCACCACGATGGCGTCGGCTTCGGCAAGCTTGGGAAGCACCGAAAGCACGCGGTGAAGGCCCGCCACGCCGACATCGGCAATCAATTCGGCGTTGGCACCCAGGGCGCGGGCGGTGACCAAGGCCTCGCGCGCCACAGGAATATCGCCGGTGCCGGCGGTGAGGACGAGGACATTGCCGACCGGAGCCTTGGCGTTCGCCGGCAGCCAGAAAGTCCGGGCCACGAGGTCGATCTCGCCCGCGGGAAGCGCGGCGCGCAAGGGTCCCTCGGCCTCGGCGGGCAACCGGGTCACAAGGCAGTCCTGCCCGGCGGCGGCCAGACGCGTGGCGGTACCGACAATCCATTCCGGAGTTTTGCCCTGCCCCAGAATCACCTCGGGAAAACCGCAACGGGCCTTGCGGGCCAGATCGAGACGCGCATATCCCAAATCGGCGGTGGAACCGCCGGACGGAAGTTGCGCCAGCACCGCTTCAGCGTCAATCTGCCCGGCGCGAAACCGTTCGAGAACTTCCAGAAAATCGCGACGATCCGACATGGATTCCCCCCATGAGAATCTCAGGAGGCGATTTCACGCACCGCCGAGACAAGCTGATCGATATCGGCCTCGGTGTTGAACGGACCGGGACTGGCCCTCACCAAACCTTCCGGGGCGGTGCCGATGGCCTTGTGAACATACGGGGCACAATGGAGGCCAGGCCTGACGGCGATGTCGAAATGGGAATCCAGAATCCCACCGACATCGGCCACCGGAACCGATTCCAGGCGGAACGGGACGGTGGCGACCCGGCAGGACCAGTCATCGGTGCCGAAAACCTCGACTCCCGGTATGGCTTTCAGCCCGTCGACAAGCCTGCGCGCCAGGGCGACCTCATGGTCGTGAACCTTCTCGACGCCACGCTCAACCAACCACTTCAGCCCGGCCACCAGTCCAGCGACCCCCAGCACATTGGGAGTTCCACCTTCCAGAAAGTAGGGATAAAGCGTCGGCTGGGTCTCGCTGGAGGAATCCCCCCCGGTGCCGCCTTCCCGCCAAGGGCGGGGATTCGCTCCGGGAGCGACATACAGGGCGCCCGTACCCACAGGGCCGAACAACCCCTTGTGCCCGGCCAAGGCGAGGAAATCGATGTTCGACCTGGCCACATCGATCGGTAGAACTCCACCGGTTTGGGCGGCATCCACCAGGAACGAGGCGCCGCGCGACCGCGCCATGGCGCCGATCGCGCTGATGGGCTGAACGGTTCCCAGGACATTGCTGGCGTGGGTGATGGCCACGAGGCGCGTCGGGCGTGACAAGGCGGCTTCAAGCTGGTCCAACCGAAGGAGGCCGTCAGGGCCGGCTTCCACCTTGGTGAGCGTGATCCGCCCGGCCAACTCCATGGCCCTCAAGGGCCGGCTGATGGAATTGTGCTCCAGGTTGGAGGTGACGACATGATCTCCCTCAGCGACGATCCCCTTGATGGCGATATTGAGAGCGTCGGTGCAATTGAGGGTGAGAATCCACCTGTCGGGTGAAGCCCCGCCAAAAAACTGATTGAGGCGGTGCCTGGCGTCATCCAGAACGCGCTCCGCGGCCAGCGACATCCGGTGCCCGGCGCGGCCCGGGTTTGCCATCTCGTTGCGGGCGAACCGCTCGAGCGCCTGATAAACCGGTTCCGGCTTGGGGTGGCTGGTGGCGGCGTTGTCGAGGTAGGTCGTCATGGATGGACCGTGGGGGGATCAGTGCCCGATGTAGCGGGCGTAAAGAGTCAGGGCGCGATCTTCCTCATGGGTTCCCTTGATGATGGCCCGACCGTCGGGGAAGACGGTGAATTCGCAGTCGTCCGCGTTGAACCGAAGCAGGAACTTGGTGAGGTGAACCTGCGAGACGGCCTGAAGGGCCCCGGCCAGGACGGGAAGGTCGAGTTTGGCCGCCGAGGCGGGGACCACCTGCACGGCGTTCCTGCCGCACAAGCTGGTGGTTTGAACGCCTTGGGCCCCCTCAAGCCACTCGAAGTTGCGCTTCTTGCAGCAGGGGCATTCGCGCACTTCGAGAAGCTTGGCGATCTTGACCTTCCTGAGGGCGTTTTCCCAACAATCGACATACACCAGTTCGCGGTTGATCGCCTCGGGTTTGCCGACGAGGATTTTCAACGCCTCGGTGGCTTGGAAATTGGCGATGATCGAGATGATGGGAGCCAGCACGCCGGCGGTGTCGCAATTCGCCGCCTCACCCGGGCCGGGCGCCGCCTCGAACACGCAGCGAAGGCACGGCGTCTTGCCCGGAATGATCGTCATGGTCTGGCCATGGCTGCCAATGCACCCGCCATGCACCCATGGCTTGCCATCGCGCACGCAAACATCGTTGATGAGGTAGCGAATCTCGAAATTGTCGGATCCGTCGAGCACAAGGTCGACATCGGCGGCAAGGGAACCGATGTTCGACCGGTCGATGTGGGCGACGACCGGCTCAATGGTGATCTCGGAGTTGATGGAACGAAGCTTGGCCGCGGCGGCCTCGGCCTTGGGAAGGTGCGAGGTGACATCCGACTCGTCGAAAAGCACCTGACGCTGAAGGTTGCTTGATTCGACAAAATCCCGGTCCACCAATCGGACAAACCCGACGCCGGCGCGAACCAGCGTGTTGGCCAGCACGGTGCCCAAGGCCCCCACGCCGCAGAGAAGCACCCGCGAGGCCAGGAGCTTTTCCTGACCGGCCCTGCCGATGCCGAAAAACCTCATCTGCCGGCTGTAGCGTTCCAGCTTGTCCACTTCTTCCGTCATTATTCGGTCGCTCCAGGGGAGATCTCCCGGGCGAACTGCTCCAGGAACTCCGCCATTCCCTCGGGCCACTGCGGGCCGGTGACATGCCCCTTCAATGTGGCCAAGTCCTCAAGCACCCGGGCGCGCCTGTTGTCATCCAGGCGGGACAGGGTGCCGATAATTCGAGACAACACCGATTCAGCGGCATCGGGATGGACAATGGTGTCGTCCGAACCGCTCAGGAAAACCACCGACTCAAGAACGGCAAGCAAAAGGGGATCGATTCCGAACTCGCGGGGAATCTCGGGAAGGGCGGCGATGCCTTCGGGTTCCTCGAAGAAATCCTCCTCGCGGGGATGCGAATGGTCGTGCCGGTGATGGCCGGGAATGGGCTTGCGGGCCGCCGCATCCGGTTTCTTGCCGCCGGGCTTTCTGCCTCCCATGACGCCTCCGTCAACCTCCGCCAACGGCGGGAATGATGGCCAACTGGTCGCCGTCCTTGATCGCGGTGCCGAAGCCGTTGTCGAGATAACGGACATCGTCGTCGTTCAGGTAAACATTCACAAATGTGCGCAGGGCCCCGTTGGCGTACAGGCGGGGTTGAAGCCCCGGTTCGGCGGCAACCAGGGCAGCCAGGGCCCCTTCCACCGTCGCGGCCTCCACGGGCACCACATCGCGTCCGCCGGCGTGGGCCCTCAATGGCGGGGGAATCTGAATCAACACGGGCATGCGATTTTTCCTTGATCTGGTGTAGGTGAAATCAGGCGAGGACCTTTTCCCGGCGACGCCCGGGCTGACCGGCCCCGGGGGTCAGGAGAGCCTGGAAGTCGGCCATGGTCGGGTTGATGACGGCGGGATCCTCAAGAACCTCCGCCGCGGCATCCTGGGTCTTGAGGCCGTTGCCTGTGATGCACAGCACCGTTTCCTCATCACGGCCGATTCGGCCCTGCTCGACAAGCCTGCGGGTCGCCGCCACGGTCACGCCGCCGGCGGTTTCCGCGAACACACCCTCGGTTTCGGCCAACAGCACCATCGATTCGCGGATCTCGTCGTCGGAGACATCCGCTGCCCAGCCGTTGCTCTCGCGGATCAGCTTGATCGCGAAGAATCCGTCGGCGGGGTCGCCGATGGCCAGCGACTTGCAGATGGTCTTCGGCTGCTTCACCGGCTTGTGCTGCTGCAGGCCCTGCTGCACGGCGCCGGCGATCGGGTTGCATCCTGTGGCCTGCGCGCCATGGAACGAGGTGGCAGGCTGGTCGATCAGTCCGGTTTCGTGGAGTTCCCTGAACGCCTTGTTGATCTTGCCGATCAGCGCGCCGCCGGCCATCGGGGCCACCACATGCCGCGGGGTCCGCCAGCCAAGCTGCTGGGCGATCTCGAAGCCCATGGTCTTCGAACCCTCGGCGTAGAACGGCCGGAGGTTGATGTTCACGAAGCCCCAGCCGTGGTGGAAGGCGATCTGGGTGCAGAGGCGGTTCACCTCGTCGTAGGTGCCCTTCACGCCGATCACGGTGGCTCCGTAGACGCTCGTGCCGAGAATCTTAGCCCTTTCCAGATCCGCCGGGACCAGAATGAAGCTGGTCAGGCCGGCCGCGGCGGCGTTGGCGGCGACACTGTTGGCCAGGTTGCCCGTGCTGGCGCAACCGACGGTCTCCAGCCCGAATTCCTTGGCCTTGGAAAGGGCCACGGCCACCACCCGGTCCTTGAACGACAGGGTGGGAAAGTTCACGGCGTCGTTCTTCACCCACAGGTTGTCCAGGCCCAGGGCCTTGCCAAGCCGGTGCGCGCGAATGAGCGGCGTGCCGCCGGTGTGCACTCCCACCGTGGGGGCGCCGTCGATCGGCAGGTATTCCCGCCAACGCCACATGGTGTGGGCGCGCGCCTCGAGGCGCTCGCGGCTGACTTCCGCCGCGATGCCCTTGTAGTCGTAGTCGACCTCCAAGGGTCCGAAATCGTCCTCGCAGAAGTTGGTGGTGCTGACAGGCCAAAGCTTGCCGCACACCCGGCACCGCATGCCGGTGGCAAAGCCTCTTCCGGATCCGCAGGAATTCGTTGTCGCCATGGAGCAAACTCCCCATCAGGCACGCCGAGGCGCGTCAAAAAAGGGGGTGTCTTGGAACCAGAAACCCGGCGGGAACACTCGTTCCGGCCATGAAGAACAGATACACGGGCTTACGCCGCGATCTTATCTCCCCCGGTCACCCGGGCAGGAATTAGCACCAGCATCATCCCGGGTCGTGCGACCCGTTCCGACCGGTTGCTGTGGCTTCGCAGGGCCTGACCCTCAGCCACTCTGGATAAGATACCCACCAGATTGTCACTACTAGATTAACGGCGCGTCATGGCCGAGGCAATGCAACCAAACCTTTTTTCACAAGACGCCGCTCAACAGCAGAACGATTGCAACGACCAGGAAAAGGCAAACGGCCATCAGGCCCCCCAGCAACCATGTCTCCCAACCCACCTTCACCCGGGGCGCCGCGATCGGCATCGGGGTCATGACGGGCTGGGACCCGCTTCCCGACCATGAGGATGTTTCGACCGTGATCCAGCCGGGCGGAAGGTATTGCGCCGGGACCAGTTCCGATTCCTCCTCCCTCTCGGTCTCACTCAGGACCAGTTCCTCAACGGCGGTGCTCTCCCCGGGCCTGTGAACCCGCAGTTCCTCAAGCACGGCGCTGATTCCATCGGAATCGGGAGGATCGGGAAACATACCGTTGGGATCGCACGCGAGAAGTTCCAGGTCCGCGGCCAGAACACCCGGGGAATCGAAGCGCTTTTCCGGATCCTTTTCCATCAGCGAGCGGATCAATTGGCTGAAACGCTCCGAAACTTCCGGCACCAAATCCCTCACCGCCGGCACCGGGAGGTTGCGATGCGCCGCCATCCGCTCCTTGCTGGTTCCGCCCGTGGGATAAGGAGGCTTGCCGGTCAACGCGAAAAACAGGGTGCAACCCAGAGCGTAAAGATCCGCCCTGCCGTCCACCTTGGATGAGTCGATCGTCTGCTCCGGTGCGATGAAATCCATGCTTCCGACGATATAACCGGGGCCGCCAACCACCTCGACCGGCAACCCGGTCTCACCCTCCTTGTAAGCCAGGCCGAGGTCGATCACCACCGCCCGGCCGGAAGGCGAAACGAGGATGTTGCTCGGCTTGATGTCACGATGAACAATTCCGCTGCCGTGAAGGGCACCCAAGGCCCAGGCCACCTCGGCGCCCAGGCGCGCCGCCTCGGTTGGCAGCATGGGACCCCGTTCCTGCACCCGGCGGTAAAGGCTTTGCCCGGGCACATACTCCATGGCCAGGTAATGGACACCCGATTCCTCCCCGTGGGCGACATATCCGCACAGGTACGGATGCCGCGCGGCGTTTCGCAGCAGGTGGCATTCCCTCTGGAAACGGGCCATGTGGCGCGATTCCTGCCCCATGGCGGGCGGAAGCACCTTGACCGCGACCAATCCGTGCGGGGCGTTGCCATCCCGGGCCAGGTAGACAGTGGCCATTCCGCCGCGGGCGATGGGTGAAAGAAGCATGTAAGGCCCGAGCCTGAGGCCGCGGGTCACTCCCATGGCGAGTTTTCCCGCCTGAAAACGGGTCAGCGCCCCATTTTCCACCAGATGATCGGATAGCTTGCGCGTGTCATCGCGCAAATGATGGGGAACTTTTTGGAGAACGGTCTTGAGGTCTTCCCGACCCATCAAGCGGCTTTTGACAATACCGGCTAAAAACCGTTGAGGATGCACCAAACCCGAGGCCGGGGCGTCACGAGATTCAGGAACTTTGCCCGCGCCACCGCTGCTCAAGCGAAAACTCCGGGCGGTCGCGCCCCTGGCGCGAAATGAAATGGGGCCCAAGGGAAAATTCTAATCCGGCGCGGGTTGCTAGGCGATGTCCTTGCCTCGAATCCGGGCGCCAAGCTTGGCCTTGAGCCGGGTTTCAATCCGCGAATGGGCCTGCTCGACTTCCTTGTCGGTCAGCGTGCGATCGGGTGCCAAATAGTCGAGGGCGTAGGCCAGGCTCTTGAATCCCTCGCCGAGCGCCTCGCCCCGGTACAAGTCGAACAGGCTCACGGCATCGAGCAGGGGCGCGCCCGCTTCCCTGAGCACGGCCTCCACCTCCCCGGCCGGGCAGGCCTCCGGCACCACCACGGCCAAGTCCCTTCGCGCGGCCGGGAACCGGGGAATGGCCCGGGCCTTGAATGTGTGGCGGGCGAGGTTCTCGAGGATACGGGCATCGAACTCGGCCAACAGGATGCGCCTCGGGGTTTCCCCCAGGGCCGCCGCCAGGCGCGGATGAAGCTCGCCTAGAAATCCGATTTCCTCACCGGAGTGACCCAGCAACCGGGCCTGTTTCCCGGGGTGAAGCGCCTCATGGGCGCCCGGGGCGAATGTCACCCCGGAAATCCGCAGCCCGGCAAGCAGGCCCTCGGCAATACCCTTGAGATCGTAAAAGTCCATGGATCCGGTGTCGGCGCCATGCACCGATTCGGCGTTCCGGGCGCCGGAGACGGCGATCGCCAGCCTCCTCGCCTCATTGGGAAATGGGGAACCTGCCTCGGGAAGGAACGCCGTTCCCAATTCAAACACCCGGACGGTGTCGCCCCGGGAGGCGTTGCCGTGGGCCGCGGCGACAAGGCTGGCCAAAACACTGCGGCGCATGATGGAGCGTTCGGGGCTGATCGGGTTGGCCAGCGTCACGGCAGGCCCGGTCGCGGCAGCGCCCAGCACCACTTTTTCAGCCTCGGGGGATGTGAGCGCGTAGTTGATGACCTCCCGAAGGCCCATGCCGGCAAGCAGGTCCTTGAGGCCGTCCTCAAACCGCTGACGGGGATTGGCGCGGGGCGGAGGCGGCGCCTCCGAGGGAAGCCGCGGGGTCAGGTTGCCGTAGCCGTAAAGCCTGACCACATCCTCCACGATGTCGGGCAGGCCTTCCTGTATGTCGAGGCGGTGCCACGGCAGGCGGAGGGTGAGTCCACGCGGATCTTCACCCGTCACCTCGAATTCAAGCGCCGACAAGATCGGACGAACCCGCTCGGGGGGAATGTCACAACCAGCCAACCGCCGCGCGGCGGCCCAATCGTATCGGACCTCGCGAGGATACTCCGGCACCGGATGGCAGTCGGCCACTTGCGACACGGAGGCCGCACCGCGTTCGAGGAACAAACGGGCCGCGCGCCCCAAGCCATGGGCGGCCAGAACGGGCGACACGCCACGGGTGTACCGGGTGCTGGCCTCGCTGAAGAGGTTGAAGGCCCGCGAGGCGCGACGGATCGCCACGGCGTCGAACTGGGCCGACTCGAGGAAGACCCTCCGGGTGGATCCATCCACCTCGGTATCGGCACCCCCCATGACTCCCGCCAACGCGACAGGCCCGATGGCATCGGCAATGACCAGCATGTCGGACGCCAAGGCGCGGTCCTGACCATCGAGCGTCTTGAGTGTTTCGCCCGGCCGGGCGAAACGAACGGTGATCTCCACGGGCTTGCCACCCGCGCGCGCCTCGAGTTTGTCCAAGTCGAAGGCGTGCAGGGGTTGGCCCTGCTCGAGCATGACAAAATTGGTGATGTCAACCGCGGCGCTGATCGGCCTCATTCCCGATAGCGCCAGCAGTCGTCGAACCCGTTCGTTGGAGACGCCGCCCGTGAAGCCTTCAATAACCAGACCCATATAGCGGCGACAGGCGTCGGGCGCCTCGATGGCAACCTTGACCGGACAGGGGCCGGTTCCCGAGGGAATGGAGGTGTCCGGTTCACGCACGCGGCCGCCGGTAAGGGCCGCAACCTCGCGGGCCAGGCCGGTCAGGGCCAGGCATCGCGCCATGTTGGGGAGAATGTCGATTTCCAGAACCACATCGCCCAGCGCCTCGGAAGCCGGGGTCCCCTCGGGCGCTGTGCCCGAATCGAGGAACAGCAGGCCTTCGTGGTCATCGGAAAGGCCCAGTTCGTAGGCCGAGCAGAGCATGGCCTCGCTGGGCACGCCGCGGATGGTGGTCGGCTTGAGTTCCTTGAGCACCTTTTCCTTTGAATGCCCGTCGATCACCTTGGCGCCGGAAAGGGCCAGAACGCACCATTGGCCGGATTCTCCCGGAGCGATGTTGGGCGCCCCCGTGACCAGCGCCATTTCCCTGCCGGAGCCATAGGCGACCCGGGGCAATTTCAGCTTGTCGGCATCGGGATGCCGATCCACCGAAACGACGCGGCCGATGACGATCTTCTCGCGGTCCCAAACCGGGCCGGGATCCTCGATGCGGACACCGGAGATCGGTTCCACGCCGACGGTGCGCGCCGAGCCGACCTCGAGGCCCGAGAGGGAGAGCATCGCCGCCAGTTCGGCGACGGGGGGAAGGTCCACATAGTCGGCCAGCCAACGGGTCGAGACATGCATGGTCGGGGCCCGATTATTTGACTAGAAGGATCGGAGAAAACGGAGGTCACCGGACCAGAAGGCCCGGATGTCCTCGATGCCGTACAGCAGCATGTTGATGCGCTCGACCCCGAGGCCGAAGGCGAATCCGGAATGGCGTTCGGGATCGTAGCCACCGTTGCGTAGCACCACGGGGTGCACCATGCCGGCGCCGAGGATTTCGAGCCAACCGCTTTTCTTGCAGACGGGACACCCCTTGGCGGCGCACAGGATGCAGTCCATGTCCACTTCGATGCTGGGTTCGGTGAAGGGGAAATAGCTTGAACGGACTCGAACCTTGCGATCGGGCCCGAACAAACGACGGATGAACGCCTCGAGCGTGCCCAGAAGGTCGGTCAGGCCGATGTTCTCGCCCAGGCAAAGCCCTTCCACCTGATGGAACATGATCTCGCTGCGGGCTGTGATTTGCTCGTAGCGGTAAACCAAGCCGGGGAGCACGACACGCATCGGATGCGGCGCCCGCTCGCGCATGGCGTGGATTTGGCCGGGAGAGGTGTGGGTGCGCAGAACAATTCCCGGAGTGGTGGTGTGAAAAGTGTCCCACATGTCGCGGGCGGGATGATGCGGCGGCATGTTGAGCATGCCGAAGTTTGTCTCGTCGTCTTCCACCTCGCGGCTGTGATAGACCTCGTAGCCGAGTTCCCCGAATGCGCCGAGGATTCGCCTGAGCGTGATGGTTGCCGGATGAAGGCCGCCGGCGGCGCAAGGCCTGCCGGGTAGGGTCGGATCGATCCGTTCGTTGGCGATCGCGTGCTCGAGGGCGCGTTCCTTGGCGGCAGCCTGAGCCTCAGTAAATGCAGCTGAAAGTATTTCCTTGAGTTTGTTGACAGCCTGACCGTACCCCTTTCGTTCAGGGGGAGGCATTTCGGGCAACTTTTTCAAGGCGAGGGGAACCAAGCCGGTTTTGCCGAACCAGCGCTGGTTCCATGCATGAAGAGCGGCATCGTCGCGCGCTTCGGCGAGTTCCGACCGCCCCTGCGCCTCGAGTTGCTCCAGTTCGCTCATGGTGAGCGTCAGGCCTTCTTGGCGATGGTCTTCTTGACCAGGTCAACCACGGCGGTGAAAGCCTCGGGATCGTGGATCGCCAGTTCGGACAACGACTTGCGGTCGAGGCTGATGCGGGCGGCAACCAATCCGGCGATCAATTCGCTGTAGCGAAGGCCGCGCATGCGGCAGGCCGCGTTGATGCGGACAATCCACAAACGGCGGAACTGGCGCTTGCGTACCCGCCGGTCGCGGTAGGCATAGGCGCGGGCCCGCATCAGGGCCACGGCCGACTGACGATAGAGACGGTGACGACCGGCGCGGAAACCCTTGGTGAGGCGACGCAACCGGGCCCGTTTGCGAAGGACTGTCTTGCCACTGCGAGCGCGCATGATTGACCTCGATGCGAAATACGAAAGTTGGGGGAAGTCTCAGGCGTGGATGCGTTCAGCTGGCGCCAAGCATCATGCGCACATACTTTTTGGCCAGCACGCCGCCGCTGGTGATCGGGCTGCGAAGCCCCATCTTCCGCTTGCCGGACTTGTGGCTGTTGAGGTGCTTCTTGCCGGCCTGGAGGCGCTTAAGCTTGCCGGTTGCCGTGACACGGAACCGCTTGCGCGAGGCCTTGTGACTCTTGTGCTTGGGCATGGCCCACCTGTACCAAAACGCCATGGATAGCGGCGATTTTGCCGCCATCGCTTACCGAAACCCTGAATATACCATCCACCCCGCCCGTGGTGAAGGGGAGAAGCCGCAAGGCAATCGCGACTCGCCCCCTTGCCGGCTCTTGGGCAGGGGTGTCCAATAGGAAAGGTTTTCCTTCCTCTCCGCCGGAGTCGATTCCATGCGCGTCGGTATTTGGGCCGTCTTGGCCCTTTCTGTTGGTTGCCTCACCACTGCCCAGGCTCAGGATTTCAAATCACTGTTCAACGGCAAGAACCTTGATGGCTGGGAAGGAAACCCCAAGCTGTGGAGCGTGAAGGATGGGGCGATCACCGGCGTCACCGGCAACGACCCGGACAACAAGCTCAAGCACAACACCTTCCTTGTGTGGAAGGGCGGCGAAGTTTCCGACTTTGAACTTCGCTTCCAGTACAAAATGGTTGGCGGCAATTCGGGCGTGCAGTACCGCAGCAAACTGATGGGCCAAGGCGATTTCGGCCCCCGCGTGGGCGGGTACCAGGCCGATTTCGAGGCCGGAACCACCTACAGCGGCATTCTCTACGACGAAGGCGGCATAGCGGGCGGACGGGGCATCATGTGCGCCCGCGGCGAAAAGGTGAAATGGAATGCCGAGAACAAGAAGGAAGCCTTGGGCAAAACCGATAAAACTTCAGCCGAGATTCAGGCTGCCATCAAGAAGGATGGCTGGAACGAGTATGTGATCGTCGCCAAGGGGAATAAGCTCACCCACTCGATCAACGGCAACATCACCGCCGAGGTGACCGACGAATCACCCAAGGCCCTCACCAAGGGAATTCTGGCGCTTCAGATCCATGTCGGCCCGCCGATGACCGTCCAATTCAAGGACATCATGCTGAAGGAACTCAAGTAACCGCCGGTTAACCTTCTGGCGCCTGTTCCGGGCCATGGGACTGATTCCCTCGGGGATCAGTCCCATGGCAACAATTAAAAATCCCGTGTTTTGGCAATGTGTTGGAGTTCAATGATGCGACTGATTCGCGCGATGATTCTCGCGTTCGCCGTGACAAGCACCGCCACCCTCGTTTCGGCGCAGTCCAACAAGGCGAAGAAAAAGAACGAGCAGGTCGTGGGTGGCAAGGAAATCACGGCCACGCCCGCCGCCAAGCTCAAGGTGAAGCAGGGTTTCGCGGTCGAACTTCTGTACTCGGTTCCCAAGGACAAGCAGGGTTCCTGGGTGAACCTGTGCGTGGACGGCAAGGGGCGCCTGATCGTTTCCGATCAATACGGATCGCTCTACAGGGTGTCTCCCGGAAAGGGCGCCGCCGACACCAAGGTCGAACCGATTCCCGCGGAAATTGGTGAGGCCCAGGGCCTCCTGTGGGCGTTCGACTCGCTGTATGTGGTGGTGAACCGCGGCAAGCAGTTCGCCAGCGGCCTGTACAAGGTCACCGATTCAAACAACGACGATGTCCTCGACAAGGTTGAGCTTCTCAGGCCCATCACCGGTGGCGCCGGTGAGCACGGCCCGCACGCCGTTCTGCTCACCCCCGACGGCAAATCGCTGGTGGTGGTCTGCGGCAACCAGACCAAGCTGATGGAATACGACACGACCAAGGTTCCCCCCCGATGGGGCGAGGATCACCTCCTGCCCCGCATGCCTGATGGCCGCGGCTTCATGGCTGGCGTGCTGGGACCGGGCGGCACCATTTACAAGGTCAGCCCCGACGGCAAGAACTGGGAAGTCATCTGCACGGGCTTTCGCAACCAGTTCGACGCCGCCTTCAACAAGCTGGGTGACTTGTTCACCTACGACGCCGACATGGAATGGGATGTCAACACCCCGTGGTACCGCCCCACGCGTGTCTGCCAGGCGCTTTCCGGCGTGGATTTCGGCTGGCGAAACGGCGCCGGCAAATGGCCCGCGCACTATCCCGACAGCATGGGCGCGGTGGTCAATGTCGGCCCGGGATCGCCAACAGGGGTCTGCTTCGGCTACGGCACGAAATTTCCGGCCAAATATCAGGACGCGCTTTACATCTGCGACTGGAGCTATGGCAAGCTTTACGCCACCCACATGAAGGCGGATGGCGCCTCGTACACCGGCGAACTCGAGGAATTTGTCAGCGGGTCGCCCCTGGCCCTCACCGATGTCGTGGTTCATCCCGGCGAAGGCTGCCTCTATTTCACGGTTGGCGGTCGCCGCACCCAGTCGGGCCTTTACCGCGTCCGCTATGTTGGCAATGAATCGACCTCACCCTCGCCAGCCCCATCTTCCAGCGAAGCCAGGAACAAGCGCCTGGCCCTGGAGAAGTTCCACGGCGTGAAGAACGCCGCCGCCATCCCCGAGGCATGGCAAAACCTGGGTGACAAGGACCGGGCCATCCGCAGCGCCGCCCGTATCGCGCTTGAGCATCTTGACCCGGCATCATGGGCCGCCAAGGCGCTCGCGGAAACCGACACCGACAAGGCGCTGGGCGCCCTGCTGGCGCTGGCGCGCGCCAGCGCCACCGACCCGGCGCACCGCAAGCCGGGCGCTCCGGAACCCGATGCGAAGGTCAAGGGAGAAATCATCAAGGCCCTCGATCGCCTGCAGGCCAAGTGGGACTCGCTGACCGAGCAGCAGCAAGCCGATCTGCTGCGCATTTACGCCATCGTGTTTGTCCGCATGGGCGGACCGGATGATGCCGGGCGCGCCACGCTGGCCTCGGCGTTTGAACCCCGCTTCCCCACCGGCCGCAAGCTTGTGGACGGCGACCTCGCGCAGTTACTGGTCTTCCTGCAGGCACCCAATGCCGCCAGGCGCATCGTCCCTCTTCTGGCCTCCGCGCCCACCCAGGAGGAGCAGATGGACCTGGCCAAGTCGCTTCGCATGCTCAAGACCGGCTGGACCCCCGAACTGCGCGACGCCCAGGTGGACTGGCTTGTGAAGGCCAGGGGGTACCGTGGCGGCAACAGTTTCGGCGGGTTCCTCGACAACATCCAGCGCGACACGGTCACCACCTTCACGGACGCCGAGAAGTCCAAGTACGCCACCAAGCTTGAGAAACGCGAAATCGCCGCGGCGCCACCGGCGCCACCGAGGCCATTGGTGAAGAAGTACAGCATGGCCGACCTCGACGGAAAGCTGGCGCAAGGCTTGGCAGGCGGTCGCAATTTCGAAAAGGGGCGCGTCCTGTTCGGCCAAACCACCTGCTTCTCCTGCCACCGCTACGGCAACGAGGGCGGCGCCCAAGGCCCCGACCTGACGGGCGTGGCGGGGCGCTTCTCCCCCCGCGACCTGCTCGAGTCGATCATCGATCCGAGCAAGACCGTCTCCGACCAATACCAGGCCGTGGTGATAGAAACCGACGACGGCAAGCTGGTGACCGGACGGATCGTGAACCTCAACGGCGACAACATGATGGTGATGACCAACATGATGGAACCGAACAACCTGACCGGGATCAACCGCCGGAAGGTGGAGTCGGTGAACCCGGCCAAGAACTCCATGATGCCCGCCGGCCTGATCGACACCCTCAAGGAGGACGAGATCATGGACCTTCTGGCCTACCTGCTTTCGCGCGGAGACGCGAAGTCGCCGATGTTCAAGTAACCGGCTGACCGTTTTGCCCCCAACAGCCTGACGGGCCCCGGAGTCATCCGGGGCCCCTCTTTTTGCGGCCCAATCTCGAGCAAACATCAAAATCTTCGCGTTCTTTTTGATTTGAAATGACCCAATGGAGAGCCCTGAGCGCAACCCCGGGGTGAAATAGGTCAGTGACACCACCCGCCCTCGTGCTTGCGCCCGAGGGTGGTTGAAATATGGGTGGAGCCACTATTTTGGATAATTTCCCGAGTTCTTAATCTTGTTTACCGATCCACCATTTGAGCCAACTGGCCACGGCTGGGGTCAACGCGGTCCGCGCCGCGGCGTCGCCCGCGCGGGACATGGCCTGGTTGCGCGACGGGTAGGGAACAATCCAGCCCGAAAGTTTGCGCAGGGGCCACCGTTCCCGAACGGCGAGGGCCGCCACGCCAATCAGTTCGCCCGCGCCCCGGCCGCAAATGGAAACACCCGTCAGAACGCCGCGACGGTCTGTCCAGGCCTTGAGCCAACCCGGGCCAGCCTCATCCAGCGCATGGCGGTCGTTGGAGGCCAAATCGATCCGGTGGAGCACCGGGCCGGGTTCACCCACTCCCGCCACCTCCGGGTCTGTCCATGTGCACCAGGGAACAAGGTGAGGTTGCCACGAGGCCCCCAACAGCAACCCGAAAGGCCATGGCTTGGCCACAAGCGCATTGCGAACCGCAAGCCTCGCCATGGCGTCGGCCGCATGAGTATGCCTGGGCGCACCGGCGACAACATCCCCCACGGCGAATATTCGGTCATTGCTGGTTCGCAAATAACCATCCACCCTGATGCCATCACAACCCGGCACCGCGGGCCCATCTTCCATGGTGGCGACTCCCGCCTCCCTGAGTCCCAGGCCTTCAAGCTGGGCGCGGCGTCCAGTCGCCAGAAGGAGGGTATCGGCGTGAATCAGGCCAAGGTCCGTTGTGGCGGCAATCTGACCGGCGGCATCGCGGGTCAACGACCGAACCGAGACACCTGTTTTCACCTCGACTCCCGATGCTTCCAGAGCCTTCGTGATATCCGCGCGAGCCTCATCGTCGTCGCCCGGAAGCAAGCTTTTCCCTTGATGAACCAACACGACGGGGCATCCCAACCGCGCCAGCGCCTGCGACAATTCGCACCCCACCGGCCCGCCACCCAGTACCAGCAAACGCCCCGGGTTTTTCGTCACTTGCCAAAGGGTGTCGGTGGTCAGGTAGGGAATACCGTCAAGGCCGGGGATGGGTGGCACCCATGACCGCGAACCGGTGGCGATGATCGCCTTGCGGAACCTCACTTCCCGGTTGCCCACGCGCGCCGTCTGGGGTCCGGTGAAAACCGCCCGCCCACCCAGCACCTCGATTCCCAAGGCTTGGAATTTGTCCACCCGGTCGGCCTCGGCCATGGAAGCGCGGCGCTCACGCACCCGGGACAGGGCTTCAACCACACCGACGGATCCATCATTGAGACAAGCCTGATGGATCAGGGCCTTGGAAGGGACACACCCCGTGTGGAGGCAATCGCCCCCCAGAAGGCGCTCCTCAGCCAGAACGACCTTGGCGCCCAGGCCAGCGGCGCCCACGGCAGCCACCAGGCCGGCGGGGCCAGCACCCAACACCAACACATGGCACCGGGTTTCTCCCAAGCTGGCCGCCGGGGGAGTTGTCAGCCCGGCCCGACGGGATTCGGCGTCCGCCATCACGGTGACAACAGATCCAGCTTGAAGCCGCGGTAGCGCACTTCCAGGGCGCCGCCCGAGTGCAATTGAAGGCCGATCTGGCCTGATCGGCTCAGCTTTTCGTCGGTGAGGTCAACGCATGGCTGGCCATTGATCCAGGTCCGCACCCGGGCACCCTTGGCTTCGATCGCATATTTGTTCCACTCGCCGGGCTTGACATGGGCTTCACCCGACTTGGGCCACAACAATCCCCTGCCCCGCTCCTCGTAGAGCTTGCCCCACCAGCCCTTGCCGATGTCAGCCTGCGGGCCGGCCATTTCGCCATCGGGCAACAAGACGCTGCGGATTTGCACGCCGCTGTTTTCAGCATCGGGGGAGAGCTTGACTTCAAACTCCAACCGGAAGTCGTTCAGCCTGAGTTCCGAGGCCAGAAAACTGTTGCGCTTGAGGCCTTTGGAGATTCCGACAATCTCGCCCGCTTCCACCCGCCACAAGCCAGGCTCGCCCGTCCAACCTGCCAAGTCCTTGCCATTGAAGAATAGCGGCAAGGTTTGGGCATTGGCGTCCACCGGGGTTTGCGATGGGTGCCTCATATAGGCGATGAGGTCGCGGAGTTCAGCGGGCTTGAGATTGTCGACCAGGTTATCGGGCATCATCGACTGGTCGGAAGCCTTGCGCGATTCGATGTCCTGGACTGAAACGGTGA
>CAWUNZ010000029.1:0-20277 GCA_963923445.1 uncultured bacterium | reverse complement strand
CGCTCACGGTCACCGATAAGGTCACCGGGGATTCCGGCACTTTGAATAACTGGACATTGGAAGTGGTACCGCGGGCCCTGCAGGGAACAGAATTGGGGGCGCTCAAGTTTGATTTGGCGGGCAACAGGGTCAACACAACGGTTTTCGATCTGGCACCGGGAACAATCGGTGCGGATCCGCTGAGGCAAATACCAAGATCCTCCAGTCCTACAAACCTGATTGTCGTGGATGGAAGGTTGTATTTCAGCGCTGACATTCCGCAAGGGACCACGGATAAGCGTACAGACCTGTGGACTTCCGACGGTACAGCCAGTGGGACATTTATGGTCAGCAGCCCGGTGTCTGGGGCAACTTTGGGCTCACCAACAACTCTTACCAAGGTAGGAAACGATCTTTATTTTAATGCCGGAACGCTCCCAAACAACGGATCATACAGGCTTTCTGCCAATTACACCTATACATCGGGACTTGTTTCCCCGAACTTGGCCCCAACCCCTGGAAGTTTGACCGCGCTCAACCAGGAAGCTTACTTCATCGTGGATGGGGACTTTTACACATCGGACGGAACAACCGCGGGAACTCGGGCCACAAGTTCAACCCAACCTGCTTATGCTGCCATCGGCAACATGCTTGTCGCATACAACAACAGCCTGATCTTCTTCACCGCGGATGGAATCTACAAAACCGATGGAACAGATGCTGGAACTCCAGCGCTTCCAAGCGCTCCGGTTCCCCAAGGAGTCACTCTTGGCGATCCCCGAGTCGTGGGTCGCTTCAATGGCCGTCTCCAGATAGCGGATGGCTCCAACCTGCTCGAATATGACGGTTCCAGCCTGCGTTTGGTAACATCCACATTTGCCACGGCGTTGGCTGGTCGAGGCCCGGCATTGGCTGCCCTGAATGGCAACTTGGTTTACGCCAGCGATGATCCCACTGATCCCGGTTTGAAATCGGTTGACCCCATCAGTTTTTCTAAAACATCAGTTTTCGCCACTTCGGACGATGTTCAGAACATCATTGCCACCGACGGAGGAATCGTTTTCCTCCTTGGAAACGCTGATCTCGTGGGTGCATCGAGAATTGTTTTCAGCCGGGGTAGCGGCACTCCGATCACGCTGTACCAAACTTCGGCAGACGAGATGATTCCTGGATCATTCGCTTTCAGCAATGGATCCATTCTCTTCAATTCCCAGGTGGGGACATCGATAGTTCCAAAGGTTATCAGGCTGGTCAACCCGTCGACAGATAGCAACGGCGCATCCATTGGTTTCACCGTCGCAACCGTCGCTGACACCACCACGGGTGCCAGTTCCACAAAACTAAGCCTCGCCAACACTGAAAATGGTCTGCAATTCGCAGGTGAGGCATTGTCCTTCAATGGGGCCAAAACCAACGCCGGTATCATCATCTCCTTGGCTGGGTACCAATCCACCACCCAGGCTAAAATCGCCACAGGCAAGGAACCATGGATCATCACGCCGGATGGTGGGTTGAAATTAATAAGGGATATCAGCCCCAATCCTGCGTATCCGGGAACAAATATCGATTCCGACCCGGCCCAATTCACCCTTGGAAACGGAGTGATCTATTTCTCAGCCGACGATGTTTCCGGCCGAGAAATGTACCGGTATGACATCAACTCCGAAACCGTCATCCAGTTATTGGATGTGAACACCAATTACGGCATCTCTTCCAACCCGGGTGATCTTTCGGTTTCTGGAAACTCCTTCTTCTGGACGGCAGAACCCTCTTCCTTCAACACGAGGCTTTATGCCGACCTTCCTGATCCGATCATTCACCCGATCGGCTCAATCAAGCGCCTTGATCCCACGAACGAAGTGATAACCTCGACCGGCACCACTCCCATCGCGACCTTCATGGTCCACTTCAACAAGCCCGTGGATCCGGGATCGGTCAATATCGCTGATTTTATTCTTGATAAGACCGCCGGCTTGGCCGCTGGAACCATCATCGCCGTCAACCAGGCCAACGCAGGTCTTCAGGATTACACCGTCAAGGTTGATCTTTCCGGCGCAAACCCGGGCAGCGGTGTCTTGGGATTGAAGGTTTCCTCCTCGGCCATATTCAGTTATGCAGGATCAAATCTGGATAATTTTGGTGGCTTCCAATCCGGCGAGACCTATGTGGTCAATCCCCCAAGGCCGGTCATAACATCCCTTACCCCCAATAGCCCGACGGTGGCGGGCACAACCAATTCCGCCAATGTTTCATATTTGGCCATGTTCAGCACATCAGTCGACCCAACAACAGTGAACTCCTCGGATTTTGATGTTGCGACAACTGGGTCACTGGTCGCCGGATCGGCTTCAGTGGTTCCTACAGGCACCGGTTCCACCTCATTCATCGTGACCATCCCGATGGTTTCCGGCCAAGGCACCGTTTCCTTGTCGCTCAAGTCCAATCCGACAATATTGACCTTCGAGAACCAACCCTACGACACCAGTGCACCCACCGTGACCTCGGCGCCATTCTCCATCGACTTGGTCCGTCCGCTGTTGGCGCAGGTGAACCGACAGTCCCCATCATCCTCGGATTTGGGTCAGGGCACTGCCACTTTTGCTGCCAAATTCAGTGAGGCGGTGAACCCCTCGACCGTGAATTCCACTTCGACGTTCAGGTCGAACCTCGGTTCCATTCAAGGAGTGGCTCAGGCTTCCGCCGACACCTGGCTTGTAACCGTTTCAGGGTTACCGAATTCAGGCACGCTGTCCCTCTCTTTGAACCCCTTCGCGGCAGTCACCGACCTCTACGGAAATGTGATCGACACAACCATCGCCCCTGCACCCAATCAAACCTACACCATCAATCCCGCGCCACAACTTCTCTCGGTGATAGCCGTCACTCCGGCCAACCCGTTGGCCAATTCCGTCACTTTCGCCGCGACATTTTCAAAGCTGCTTGACGCGACTTCCGTGAACGCATCCGATTTCATCCTTGTGACCACCGGTAATGTCACCGGTTCCATCACTTCAGCCACCGTGAACGCGAACGGCGACGCCGTCACCATCACAGTCACCGGTGTCAGGGGAAGCGGAACCATAACCGTCAACACGGCCGTTGGCGCATCGATCACCGATACTTTCGGCAACAATCTTGTCCCTCCTAGTGTCCCGCCCGCACTTGGTTCCTTCGTGCTCGATCCACCCGTCGCCACCTTGCTAAACAAGCCCCTCCTTTTGGCACAGGCTAATCCCGCCGGCACCAACCTGATCGAGGTTCGGCGTGGCTTGGCAACTACCACCCTTGCGCCATTCCCCTCCAACTACCGAGGCGGAGTGGTCGCTGCCTCCGGGGATTTCAACGGAGACGGTGTCTCCGACACGATCGCGGTTGCCCGCCAAGGTGCCGGTGGCAGGGTCGTTGTGTTTGACGGGGTAACCGACCAAGTCATATCCACTTTTTTTGCTTTCCCAGGATTCTCCGGCCCCCTGAGCGTCGCCAGCGGCGATTACAACGGCGACGGCACTGCCGAAATCGCCGTCGCCGTCGCCGGCAAGGGCCCCGCCATCGTCAAAGTGTTTTCGTTCAATAACCCGCTTCCAATCGCCTCGTGGAACGCCCTCCCCGGATATAGCGGCGGAGTCTCGCTGGCCATGGCGGATGTCACGGGTGATGGCAAAGCGGATGTTATCACCGGAACGCTCGGAAACACCATCGCCCGGGTCAGGGTTTTCAGTCAGGGAAGCCTTGTTCAGGATTTCCGCCCGCTCGATCTCCGCTTCAGAGCCCCCATTCTTGTCACCGCAGGCGATATGGATGGCGATGGCAAGGCGGAGATCATTGTCGCCGGAGGGCCAAGCGCCCCGCCCACCATCACCATCTTCAGCGGGGCCAGGGCCGGTCAGGCGATCGGAAGCGTCTTCGCATTGCCATCAAGCAGCCGGGCGGGACTCACTGTCGCCGTGGCGGACCATGACGGCGACGGCAAGCTCGACATTTACACCTCCGCCGCCTCAGGCCCATCGTCATTGGTGAAGGTGTTTAACGGACGGTCGTTCCGTCAGGTTGATTCCTTCTTCTCACTGCTTTCCGGTCCGATCCGGTTGTCCTGACGGTTTCACTTATGGGAAGGATCCCGCTGGCCATCGTGTTGCTCAATTGCATGGCTTGGAATGCCTTGGCCGAGGACCTTCACTACGAGATCACGATCGACGGCGTCAGGTCCGGAACCCTCACCCGGTCTGTCAGCCGTTTGGAGAACGGGCAAACCATCCACGAAACCAAGGCGTCGATGGTGTACAAATTTTTGTTCCTGTCCTTCAAATACCAATTTCGCGGCACCGAAACCTGGGAAAATGGAAGCCTCATTTCCGCCAGTGGCGACTGCGACGACAACGGGACACGACATCGGGTTTCCTGGAAATCCTCCGGTGGCGGCGGAACCCTCACGCGCAACAACAGAACGACCACCCTTGATTTCCCCCCTTGGCCGACAAGTGGGGCAACTCCTCCGCCCGCTGAGGGAAAGATTCTCACACTGGATCCAGATACCGGACTATTGCGAACCACGGCGCTGACCAAGGCAGGATCGGACAATGTTCGCGTTGACGGCGTTGACAGCGTCGCTGCTGTTTGGAAGACCGACTTGCCGGGGGACGCCAAGTACTGGTTCGCGGCCTCCGGAATCCTTTTGCGCCAATCTTGGCAGGAGCAAGGACGCAAGGTTGTCATCCAACTCCGCGAGATCACGCGCGATTGATATTGCCTCGCCTTGACCTGTTGAACTATGGCAAGGAAGGATGCATTCCGCAGGAGGATACCCGTATGGTCAATCGCGACTCTCTGTTGAAGGAACTTCTTGCGATCATTGAGGACGACCTCGGGGTTGTTCCCGAGGGAATCACGCCGGAGTCAAACCTCCGCGAGGCCCTGGGAATGGATTCTGTCGACATGATCACGGTGATCTCCCGAGTTGAGCAGAATTACCGGATCCGCCTCAGTCATGATGAATTGGCTCAACTCGTCACCGTCAGCGATATTCTCAACATGATTTCTGCCAAATCCGCCGAACAATCGGTCGCCAAGGCAGCTTGAGAAGATCAATGCGTATCGAGCGAAAAGAGGGCGGCTTAAGCCGCCCTCTTTTTTCCTTGAACCTTTTCTAAGGCGTTCGCCACTGAAACCGCAAGTCCGGCGATGTCCGATTCCTGATGATTGGCGTTCACTTGCAGTCGCAACACGGCCTTGTGGTACTCGACCGCAGGGAAGGTTACGGACTGGGCGTAATATCCGTCATCAAACAGCGCTCGCCCCGCCCGCAAGGCATCCACCTCGTCTCCAACCAAAACTGTGACGATCGGGGTACCGCCACCCATGCAGGGTATCCCGAACCCGGCCAACCCATCGACCAATCGCCTGATATTTCGGTTCAAGCGACCTGCTAGAGCCTCATATTCGGACGACTCAAGGATTTCACAAGCCTCGCACACGGCCTCGAGATAGGCGGGGGGAACGGGACCCCCGAACACAAAGCTCGAAGAACGCATTTTAAGGAATTTCTTCAATTCCCGGCTGCAAGAAATAAATCCCCCAAAGCATGAAAAAGCCTTGGACAACGACCCAACCACCAGTGTGTTCGAAATATCAGGGATATGCTCAAGGGCAGTACCCCTTCCACGGCGCCCGTGCACCCCGGTGGCGTGGGCGTCATCGACATAAAGGATCGCCCGATGTTCCCGGCAAACCTCGTCTAATTCCGCCAGAGGGGGAACCGTCCCACTCATGCTGTAGATCCCATCCACGCACACCAAAGCCAGCCGGTATGGAGGTGCCTCTTTGAGCGCTCGCCTCAACTGGTCAGGGTCGGCATGGGGAAACAACCCGGTTCGCACTCCGGAAGCCTGGGCCAAACGCATTCCCTCCTGCAGGGAATGATGCCCCAGTTGATCACAAAGCACCAAATCCTGCCGCCCCACAAGGGCTGGGATAGCCCCAAGATTGGTTAATGTCACGGAAGGATAAATCAGGGTGTCCTCCACCCCAAGCCACTGGGCCAGTTTGGCTTCTGCTATCAAATTGGCCTCAACGCTGGAGAAGGCGCGGGAAGTGCCGTTGTGTGATCCCCACTTCTCCACTCCACGCCTGAGGGCTTCAAGAATTCGAGGATGCCTGTCCAATCCAAGGAAACTGTCGGACCCGAAATTCACCACTCGACGACCATCGACCCACATGCCCCGGTCATCATCGATGGCCTGCACGGCCAAGTCCTTAAGGTGAAGGTCCGGATAGGCCTTTTCATATTGTTCCAGAAAACGCACCAACCCGTTTCGCCGCAAACCGTTGGTCAAATCTTGCATGGGAAGCGGATTCATCGGGACACCCGGCATTCAAACATTTCAAGCCTAGACCTCTCATACCCTCGCATCGCCCTCCGGGACAAGCCAAGGGATGGCTTTAGCCGACAACGATTGACTCTCCCTCCCGCGCCATGCCAATCGATGGGCCGCCAGGTCCAACAAGCGCCCTCAGATTTTCGGTGATCATTTTGAGTGAATCCAGCGGACGAAGGGGGTCATGGTGCCCAAGGATCAACCGCTGGCAACCGGCGGAAATGGCCGTGGCAACGCAATCTTCCATCGCCGAGTGTCCCCAACCCCGGCGCATTATCGGCAACCCTGCCCCGATCGCCTCTTTTCCTTCATATTCCGCTCGCGTGTACTGCCCTTCTGTGTAAACCAGGTTCGCATCCTTGGAAAAGCGGGCAAGGTCCGCATCCGCGCCGAACACGGGATGCTCATGATCCGAAGCCAGCACCATGCTCGCCCCATTTCTGGTCACGCGGAATGCCAGGCACCCCCCCGGATGCCTGAGCGCCATCGTCTCAACCCGGGCATCGCCCAGCATGAAAGGCCGCCCCGGTTCAATCTCAACCATCCTGCGTAAGCCCTGCATGTCGCTGAATGTTGAAGGCAGGAAAACCCGGCTCATGCCAGAATCCGGACCCAGCAGAAGCCCAAGGGCTGAAAGGGTCGAGGCGGATGCGTGCAGGGTGATAGAAGCCCTTGGATCATAAATCAGCGGGGAAAACAACAGCCCGTTGATGTGGTCAAAATGGGGATGACTCAGAACCAAGTCGATTTGCTTCGTCGCCTTTGGGTCATCACCCAGTTGGCCCAAGACATGCTCCCCGAAGCTGATAAAACCTGTTCCGCCGTCGTAGACGACTGTTCGGTCTTCCCAGCTCAATTCAATGCAGGTAGTGTTGCCGACAGCCGCCGACCAATCACTGGCCAGGCCCGGGGCCGATACCGTTCCCGTCACTCCCCAGAACCGCGCCAGCATCGCCCGGCTCCTTCACAAGGAATTATCGACCTGCCGCTCCGCCAGCGATTCTATGATCGATTCCCGCTCGCCATCCGTCCGCCTCGCGCCAAAGCGTGTGGGCATCCCCCTGCTGGCGTCCAACCACTACATGCCCCAGACTCCTGAGGCCTTTCACGGCCTCCGTCCATTTTGGATCAGAGGCTTTTTCGAAACGGAGTTCGTCGGGAAACCAGCCATGATGGAGCCGCGGAAAGCCCACGGCTTCCTCCACGGACATGCCATACGCCAGTTTGTTCAGCAGCACCTGGGCGACCGTTGAAGGAATGGTTCGTCCACCGGGACTTCCGCTCACCCCGACAGGTTTTCCATCCTTCCGCACGATCACGGGGCATTGGGAACTCAGCATGCGCTTTCCCGGGGCGATCAGGTTGGCATCGGTCCCGATTCGGCCTTGTTGGTCGGTCCTGCCGGGAAACCAATTGAAGTCCTGCATCTCGTTGTTGAGGATGAAACCGGCACCCGCCACCACAACCCTGGATCCGTAGCTGTCCTCCAATGTGTAGGTGTTGCTCACGACCATTCCCGCGGAGTCTGCAACGCTGAAATGGGTGGTGTGCTCTGGTTCCGAGGTTACTGGAATATCGCCCGCCAAGGCCAACGATGGCGTGGCCTTGTTACGGTTGATTCCCTTGGCAAGTTGCCGGGCATGATCAGCGGTGATCAGGAATTCCGGAAACGGGGTGAAAGCCGGGTCGCCCAAATAACGGGCCCTTTCACGAAAGGCCCGCCGCATCGATTCCGCCAGCAAATGCAGCGTCAATGACGAGTCGCGAGGTTCGTTTTCCAGCCTCAATTCCTCCGCCATACCCAGGATCAGGGACAGGCATACCCCTCCCGAACTGGGTGGAGGCAGGGCCAGGATTTCATGCCCCTTGAACGCGATCCGAACCGGCGCCCGAACCTCAGCCCGGTATCGAGACAGATCTTCCAAGGAAATCAAACCGCCGCCACGCCTCATTTCAGCAACGATGGCATCGGCGACCTTGCCAGCATAAAACCCATTTCCCCCCTCCTTGGCGATTGCCTCAAGCGTGGCTGCCAGATCGGGGAAAACCATTTTGTCACCGGAAGACCATGGCCCGCCCCCGGGTTTCCCGTAGGCCTTTTTGAATGCGGATTCGGCCGGCATCCCTGCCAGCACGGAATTGAGCGATTTCACCAAGGCCGGGTAACTTTCAAAGCCATTCCTCGCCAGACGCACGGCAGGTTCCACCAGCGTGTTCCATGGCAGTTTTCCATGTCTTCGATGGGCCAGAAACAAGCCTGCCACCGTTCCCGGAACACCCGCGGCCTTTGCGGTTCTCCCACTCTCGCCAGCCTTGAACATCCGCTGCGTGGCCGAACCCGGGGCCGTTTCACGGTAATCGATCACCTCGGGTTGCAGTCCCGGACCGTCAACCAACATGAACCCACCACCACCGATATTGCCGGCGGCAGGGTGAGTCACTGCCAGCGCGAAAGCTGTGGCGACAGCGGCGTCAACAGCATTTCCTCCCTTTTGGAGGATCGCCGCCCCTTCCTTGCTCGCGATCGGACAGACACTCACCACAGCCTGGCTGCGGAATGAAACACCTTCCGATTGACAACAAGAAAAAGCGACCGCCCAAAAACACAGGCAGGAGGAAATCATGGCTTGGCCACCCTGCTGAAAATCAGCACCGTGACCTTTGGCTTGCGAAGAGTGTCAAAATCGACAGGCCTTTCGTGGCCAGGTGGTGCTCCGCAGAGGTGCAATTTGCCTTCCTCCAGCTTCAATATCCCCGGGCCCGTCGCTGCTTCCTCACCGGGACGCTCAGTCACGATGTCCACATGAACGGGCTTCTGGCTCGAATCAACCTTGAGCCTGCCCTTGGTTTCTTCCTTCGCCCGCTTCAAGACATAAAGTTCACCGGTGATTTTAAGTGTTGCTTCCCCAAGGATCTGGGCAGGCAACTGCGTGCCGTTCGACCACGACTCAACCAACTTCCATTCACCTTGAATGGCTTCGGTGATTTTGGGCTCCTGCGCGCTTGGGAAGGCGGCCGCGATCGTTGAAAAACAAGCCAATCCCCAAAATACTCGCATGAAAATGATCCTCCTCGCGATGCTCATCGTACGGAAGGTAAATGCGCGCGCCACCGGCGCCACACTTGGCCAAGTTCGGATTCTTCCGGCTGGCTTGACGCGAATTTGTTGGTTTTCTTCCCCTCACACCCTTTTCCCCCACGGCACCGGGGTATGTTTCCGCAGACATGCACCTTGAGACGGCATCGCTTCAGGAGGGTGGCGAGTATGCTTGTCCTTAGCAGAAAGCTGGGGGAAAAAATCTACATCGGCGATCAAATCTGCATCACCGTCGTGGATATCGATCGAGGAAAAATCCGTTTGGGAATCGAGGCTCCCAGGGATGTATCCATCTATCGCCATGAACTAATGCCAGATAAGCCTGAGGATTCAGCCGGTTCGCCACCCGCGCAAGGGGTTTCCTGAACCTGCCGAGCCACAATTGAATCAATAAAATGCTAGCCTGCGTCTATCGCTGGCTGGCATTGCGGTATTTCATGGTTTGGAACTTCCGCGATCATTTGCAAAGACTTGGCCCGGGTGCGCCCCAACGACCTTGGCCATTGGCCAAAGCCAGATCCTACTGCCAGAAGCTCACGGCCTCGCACTACGAGAATTTCTCGGTCCTTTCCTGTTTTGTGCCAGGCCGACTCCTTCCCGATTTTCGGGCGGTGTATGCCTTTTGTCGCTGGTCTGATGATTTGGGAGACGAGGTAGGAGACGACTCGGCCTCGCTCAATCTGTTGAATTGGTGGCGTGCTGAGTTTTTGGCCAGCCTTGACTCATCCAACAGCCCGACGCATCCCGTTCTGGTGGCCTTGGCCGACACCATCAGCCGCCACGCGCTTTCTCCCGAGCCTTTTTTGGATCTGATTTCCGCTTTCGAACAGGACCAACGAATTAAGGAATACGATTCAATTCCTCAACTGCTCGATTACTGCTCCCGCAGCGCCAACCCGGTGGGGCACATCGTGTTGCACCTGGCAGGGGAATTCACCAAGGAACGGGGCCTGCTTTCAGACGATATTTGCACCGGCCTCCAGTTGGCCAATTTCTGGCAGGATATCGCCCGCGACCGCAAAATTGGCAGGATCTACCTGCCCGCGGACAAGCGCGCCCTGCATGGTGTGTCGCCATCGGATCTCGACGCGTCCACCGCCCCTGACAACCTCAGGCGGCTGGTCCGTGAATTGGTGGCCTTCACGCGCCAATTCTTCAAGCGCGGAGCTTCCCTCGAGAATGAACTCCCTTTTCCAATCAACAGGCAAATCGGCCTGTTCCGGCAGGGTGGTGAAAGCATCCTCACCGCCATCGAAGAGCAGGGATGCGACACGCTGAGGAAGCGCCCGACCGTTTCCAAAGCCGGGAAACTTAAGCTCATGACCACCGCGGTTTGGAGGCCATCGCATATCCAGCCACGGCGGATTTGCCAACCGGGGGACGCCTTGGCCCGATCGCGCGCGTGGTGCCGGAAGGTCGCCCGCGCCCAGGCGGGTAATTTTTTTCCGGCCTTCAGGCTTTTGCCACGAGATCAATTCGAGGGGATGTGCGCCCTCTACGCCTTCATGCGCGCAACGGATGATCTTGCCGACGAACCCGGCTCTGCGGATACCGTTCTTGCCGCCTGGGATGATGCGCTCTCGCAAGCGCTCAGGGGAAACGCCACACATCCGTGCCATCTGGCCCTCGCGGATGCGGTCAATCGCTTTGGCATTGATCCCGCCTGGCTGCGGGAAACGATCATCGGCGTTCGTCAAGACCTCGGCCCCGTCAGGTTGGCCGACCGGGCCGATTTGGAGGCTTACTGCTACAAGGTGGCTTCCGCCGTCGGTTTGTGCTGCCTGGCCATTTGGGGTGCCGACACTCCCCTGAACCGTGAACTCGCCATTCCCGCGGGTTATGCGATGCAATTGACCAACATTCTCCGCGACATTGCCGAGGACAAGTCGCGTGACCGCGTTTACATACCGGCGTCGGAAATCGAACGACACGGCATCGACATCGGTTCATTCCCCCTGCCCGGGGCGTCCTTCAACGCCCTCTATCTGGAAATGGTGGAGTGGAATAAGGAATATTATCGCCAGGCCCAACGACTCGGATCGCGTTTGCCACCGGCCGGCGGTGCGATGTTTCGCGGAATTTTGGGAGTCTACCGGGCGCTACTCCGGAAGATGGCCGCCGACCCTGAAGCCACCCTTCGGGGCCGCGCCTCGATTCCCGCCTGGCGCAAGGGGACCATCATCGCCGGAGCCTGGATCAACGCTTTTTCAGACTCAGGCGGGTGACCCTTCGGACGCCATGGCGGCAGCCGCGGCGTTGATCTTTTCCAAGATTTCGGGAGAGGGTTCCACCGCGGTCCGGCACTTGGGATATCCCGTGCATCCAAGGAAGTAACCCTTGGCTCCGGACCGAACCTTCATCGGTTTGGAGCACTTCGGGCAAGGCTCCGGGATTTCCACCTGGGGAGGCGCGGGGCGGGGCGGCGGCAGGTGATCCTTCAACTGGTCGCGCAACTCCTGGTTGATTTGCTTGGTTCCCCGGCATTCGGGATAACCCGAGCAGCCCAGAAACGGTCCGCGGGGACCGCGCTTGATGGCCATCGGCTTTCCACACTTCTCGCAATTGATGCCGATTGAGGCCGGTTTCTTCGGGTTACCGTCGGCGTCGACATCCACGGCGTGGCGGCACTTGGGATAGGCCGAGCACGCCAGGAACGGCCCGCGTCGGCCGGTGCGCAGCACAAGTGGGGCCCCGCATTTCTCGCACGGGTGCTCCGTCGCCTTCGACGCCAGGACCGGCTTGCCTTCCGCGTCCAAGTTCATCGTGGTCTTGCATTCCGGATAGCCGCTGCAGCCCAAAAACGGCTTTCCGCGCGCCACCCGCTTGAGCATCTGCTTGGAGCAGGTGGGACAATTGTGCTCGGTCGGCTCCGGAGCCACCCGCTCGGGCTCACCCTCGGGCCTTTTGATGTAGTTGCATTCGGGATATCCGCTACATCCATAAAAACGCCCGCGGCGGCTGAAACGCTCGGTCAGCGGCTTGCCGCATAACGGGCAGACCTCCTGGCTTGAGCCCAGGACGGTCTCGGCCTCCTTGAGCGCGTCGGTGAACGGGCCATAGAATTCGTCCAGAACGATATTCCGACCGATGTTGGCGGTTTCGATACGGTCGAGCTGCTCCTCCATGTGGCTCGTGAATTTCAGGTCCATCACCTGCTTGAAATGTTCCACAAGAAGGTCGGTCACCTTCATCCCCGTCTCGGTCGCGAAAAACCGGCGTTCCCGCTGTTCGACATATCCCCGCTCCTGTATCTTCGATATGATCGCCGCGTAGGTGCTCGGTCGCCCGATCCCCTCTTTTTCGAGAGTTTTCACCAAGCTCGCCTCGTTAAAGCGGGCCGGCGGCTGTGTGAAGTGCTGGTGACCGCTCAACCTCAGGAGGTCGAGGCCCTGACCGTCCGATACGGGTGGAAGCTGGGGTTCCTCGCCCTTCGATGATGCGGGCATCACCCTTCGGAACCCGTCGAATCGAAGCACGCGACCCGAGGCGCGGAACAATCCCTTCGAGGCCGTCACCTCCACCGTCGTCACGCTGAAAACCGCCGGGCGCATCTGGCTGGCGACAAAACGATTGTAAATGAGAGTGTAAAGCCTGAGCTGCTCCGAGGGCAAAAGGCTGGCCAAACGCGCCGGCGTGTAAGAGAGGTCGGTTGGACGAACAGCCTCGTGCGCCTCCTGGGCGCTTTTGCCACTGGCGTAAACATTCGGCTTTTCCGGCAGGTAGCGACTGCCGTGATCGGCTTGGATTCTTTCCCGCACCGCCCGAAGGGCGTCGTCCGACACCCGCGTGCTGTCGGTACGCATGTAGGTGATCAGCGCCACCTGGCCGTCGGATCCCAGGTCAACGCCCTCATAAAGACGCTGGGCCACCCTCATGGTCCTCGATGCGGCATAGCCCAGTCGGTTGGCGGCGGCCTGTTGGAGGGTGCTGGTGGTGAAAGGAGCGGGAGGCCTCTCCTGCTTTTCCTTTTCCTCCAAACGGGTGATTGTCCAGGAGGCGCCATCCAAATTGGCGATGACGGTATCAATTTGCTCCCGCTTGCCTGCCTCGAATTTTTCCCCGGCCCAACTCACCAACTCGGCGCGGAAACTTCCTAGCGGATCGTTGTCGTCACCTTGTTCACCTTCTTCGTCGGCGCCCTCCGCGCCCTTTTTGCCCACCCGCTTTCGGGGATTGGGATCTGACAGAACAATCTGGACCGGATCCCCCTTGATCTGGGCCCGGTCCACTGTGCCCGCCACGGCCAAAAGAGCCTCGACCTTCCAATATTCCTCGGCAACAAACGCCGCGATCTCCCTCTCGCGGTCCACCACCAACCTCACGGCGACCGACTGGACGCGGCCCGCCGAAAGTTGTCGGGCCAAGCGCCGGCTCAAGAGCGGGCTGAGTTTGTAACCCACGACACGGTCGAGAAACCGGCGGGCCTCCTGGGCTTCCACCCGACTGGCGTTAATGGCCCCGGCGTTGTTAAACGCTTCCTGAACGGCGTTCCGGGTGATTTCATTAAATCGCACCCTCCTGACCTTCGAATCAGGCAGGTCCAACGCCTGCTGCAAGTGCCAGGCGATGGCTTCACCCTCGCGGTCCGGGTCAGGAGCCAGGAACACCATCCCAGCGCCCTTTACCGATTTTTTCAGGCCCGCCAACACCTGCTTACGGTCCGCAAGCGGCCTGTAAGTCGGAACCCAACCGCCTGATATGTCGATACCCAGCTTGCTTTTCGGCAGGTCCCGAACATGGCCTTTGCTGGCCGTCACTTCGAATTCTGGGCCCAGGTATTTCTGGATCGTCTTGGCCTTGGCAGGCGACTCGACGATAACCACCTGCTTCTTGGTCTTGCGGGCTGCCACGATGCTCTCCCTGCTGTTCCACGGGTGCTGCTGTTGTAGATGACGGTTCGCCGGCTACAATCTGCTTCTCCGGGGACCGCCACCATGATAAGGGTTGGCGTGATTCGTCAAGGGGACGGCCCGGTTCAATTGTTCGATCGCGTCAGGACGGCATCATGGCATTCAATCCCCTCGCAAGTATCCGCGCTTATCTCCAGCCGATCATGGCGGTCGTGGCCATCATGACCATGTTCCTGTTCGTCTTCCAATTCGGCCGGGGTGATATTTTCGAATCGGCGCTCGGCTGGTTCGCCAAACGCGACCACGGAAGCGAAGTGGTCAAAATATTCGGCGAATCCGTTCATGAGGGCGACCTTAGCCATAACCGCGAAGACTTTGAAATCGCCCAGGAATTCCTGAATAATTTTCTCCGTTTCGGCGGCGCGGCCAATCAGGCCCGCATGATGCAACTCTTCAGCCGAAAAATTTTCTCCACGGCTGGCGCCTTCAACACCCGCTCGGCCCAGGGACTGATTGATGTGGAAATCTGGAGGCGCACCGCCTCCCGTCTGGGGATCGTGATCGATGATGAGCGCCTTCGCGAATTCCTCAACGCCCAACTCGGCACCGACCCGGCCAAGCCTTTCTGGCCTTCGGGCACGGCTTTTTCCGACATCGATTTTGTCAAGCTCATGTCCCGTGGTTCCAGGTCCGCCGGTGGAGCCAATCGAGTCAAGGATGCCCTGCGAACATTGGCCATCCTGTCCATGGCTCGCGAGGCCGTGGTCGGCAATTCCCCTGAAATGTCCTTCATGATGCCCATGGCATCAGAGGGCGCCAAATTCAGCCCGGCGCCCGCCGCCCCCACGCCGGGAGAATTTGACGATTACTTCACCTCCCGTCAAACACGCGTATCCGCGGCGATTGTACCCGTGACCGCCTCCGCGGAACTTGCCGCCGAGGTGGCCAAGCAGCCTGTTTCCAATCAGGAAATCCAAGATCTTTACGACCGTTTCAAGAATGTCGAGCCTGTTCCCGGCGCCCCATCCCCGGGATTCATGACTCCAAGGCGTTACAAGATTTCGTGGGTTGCCGCCCGCCCGGACATTTCCAAGGCGATTGCGGCGCCCGCCATCATGCAGGCGACCCGAGTTCTGGCACCGGCTGCGGTCATCGGCATTTCCGGGTCGGGCCCATCCGCCGCATCGGCCCTCTTCGCATGGGCCGATTCCACAACCCCCGGCCGAACCGAAATCGGCGAGGAGATCCTTCCCGGGGTGGCCTTCTGGACATGGCTCGATCCCATGATCAACCCCGTGGATCGCCGCCAAATGGCTGGCAAACTGGAACCAATCGAACACAAGCGCATTGATGCCGCCTTCAAACCAGCTTCCAAGGACCTGCCCACCTTCGCTCTCGCATCTTTGGCCTGCCCCACACAAGGCCCTTGGAGTGCTTTCGCGCTGACCACCGGGGTACCCGAATTGCTCCCCCGCCAAGCGCGGCTGACACGCGCCGCCACACTCGCCGCCCTTTCAGCCTCAGGTCCGGGAACCGGTCTATTTTCGACCATTTCGCTGGCTACGCATCCCGCCACCTTGCCTTCAATGGAAACCGTGGCCAAGGAAGCAGCCGCGATCATTCTTGAAGAATCACGCAAGGCCGCTTTTTCCAGAGTGGTCAACTCCCTCACCGAGGAGGTTCGCAAGGCGGCGACAGACACGGCCAGCGTGGGTGCCGCCAAGGTTGAGCCGGTGCAGGCCGAGGAGCAAATCCGATCCAAGGCATTGGGCTTGGGGGTCGCCTACCATTCCATGCTGAAACCCGCCGATGAGGAGGGGCTTCAATCTGATTCCGCCGTTCAACCCCTGATTGCCGCTTACAAGGAAAATGTCGAGGAAAACACTCCCAAGGGATCTCCGCTTGATCCTGTCCGCCGCGAACCCGACGCCGATTTTGGCGCCTACATTCGCAACAATATACGTTCAGCGTTCCAACCTCAGGAAGTCGGTTCGGTCAGCGCGTCCTTCGCTGATTCGACCAAGCCGAAAAACCTTTACCTCTTCTGGGCCTCCGCCATTGAAAACCCAGAAGTCCGCCCCTTCGACCAACAGGCGACCAAGGATCTGGTTCGCAAGGAGATCATCCGCCGCAGGACCTCCGACAGGCTGCGTGAAAAGGCCCTCAAGGCCGTCGCCACCCTCAAGGGGGGAAGCAACCAGGGAATGACCAACGACGAGGCCAAAAAGCGAATTGCCGCGGTCGCGGAATTGAAGGAATCCGCCTCCCAGGTGCGATTCATCGATTCGCTCAGCGCCCAAACCCGCACACCCGCGGTCATGGCCAACATGCCGGTCTCATACACCGCCAACCGGATCCCCCGAACCGTGATCAGGTACCCGCGCCCCGACACGATCGAAACCTTGGCGGGCATGCTTCCCGGCCAAGCCACCGTGATTAATGACATTTCCGGTTCCGATGTTTTCGTCGGCCTGGTCACCAGCGTGGTGGCCCCTCCGGCGGAGGATTTCACTCGGGCCTACCAAGGGGCGACGGAAAGAAAGACGCTTGGCGACAAGGACCAATCCTACGGGGATTTGGCCCGCGATCGTCAACTCCGATACTCCGATCGTCTCATGCGCGACCTGCGGCGTGATGCCACGGGGCGAGAACTTGATTCCGATGGCACGGTTCCGTTGGCGGAGGATATTCGCAAGCGGTTCGACCGGGTCGAATCTGAAATCCCCTGACCCTTACTGACCGTCCACGGCCGGTCCTGCCGGCTTGGCCTCGCCGGCAATTCGCGCGCCCATACGCGCCAGCCTTCCAAGGTCTTCCGCGGATGTGAAACCGCGCAGACGGATGTTCTCCCCCACGCACTCCTTGCCCGTGAGTTCCGCATGCGCGTCGGCATAGGCCAACGCTTTCCCGTTGGCCGCGTCGATTTCCATTTCAAAATCAATGAAACCACTCGCCAACTCAGCGCTCACGGCCTGTTCCAGTTCTGAAATCCCCGCGCCAGAGCGAGCGCTCACCGCCACCGACCGCGGATGCCTGCTCTGAAGCGCCTGCAAAAACGAGATGTCCGGAAGGCCGTCGATTTTGTTGAAAACCATCAAGGTGGGCCTGCTGGCGCATCCCAACTCCTCAAGCACCTTGCGAACGGATTCGATCCTCTCCTCGGCGTGCGGATCAGACGCGTCCACGACATGAAGGAGCAGGCTGGCCCGGCGGGCCTCCTCCAAGGTCGCCTTGAAGGAGGCCACCAGATGGTGGGGCAAATCCCTGATAAAACCAACAGTGTCGCTAAGAAGCACTTTGCCCCGTTCTCCCAGCTTCCATTGGCGGGTACGGGTGTCGAGGGTCGAAAACAACCTGTCCTCGGCCAAAACGCCTGCTCCCGTCAGGCGATTCATCAGGGTGCTTTTGCCGGCGTTGGTGTAACCCACCAAGGAGATGGTCATTTCGCGCGACCGGCTTTCCACCTCGCGTTCCTTGCGGGCCTGAACCTGAGCCAGCTTGGCTTTGAGCTCGCGTATCCGGTGATCCACCAATCGGCGGTCTTCCTCCAACTGGGTTTCGCCCGGCCCCCTCATGCCGATGCCGCCTTCAAGCCTCGAGAGGTGGCTCCACATTCGCCGAAGCCGCGGAAGGGCATATTCCAGCTGCGCCAGCTCCACTTGCAAGCGGGATTCCGCCGTTCTCGCGCGGGTGGCAAAAATGTCCAGAATGAGTTCGCTGCGGTCAAGAACCTTGCATTTGGTGGCTTGTTCAAGGGCGCGAATCTGGCTGGGAGTAAGGTCGTTGTCAAAAACAATCACATCGGCTTTATGAATCTCGCATCTCTCCACCAGTTCCTTCACCTTGCCGGTGCCGATGTAGGTTCCTAGCTGGATCTCGTGTCGTTTCTGGGTGAGTTCATCCACAACCCTCGCGCCCGCGGTTTCCGCAAGTCCCCGAAGTTCCTCCAGGGGATCACCGGGCGGAAATGGCCGGTCAGGCAAAGCCACAGCGACCAGAATCGCCTTCTCCAGCCGGACACTCAATTCCTCACGCGTTTTGTCGAAACTCACCAGGCCATCCTTTCCAAGCGAGCCTGAAGGGCATGTCAGGTTCCACCCTGCCGGCTCACCTTATCTTGAACCCACACTCTTCTTAGAATAAAAGCGCGCGGTCGAGGCGATACGAAATCCGGGAGTGCTCATCCTCATGGCAACCGAAGGCGTACTCAAGCGTCCAGCATCCTCCAAGTCAGCCGCCGCGGAGGCCGAAAACCAAAGCCAGCCCAACACTCCCATCCCGCAAACGCCCGAAATCCTTCCCCATGCGCCAACCTTGGATGCCGATCCCGCCGAAACCGGCGAATGGATCGATTCCATACGGGCCGTGGTGGCGCGCCACGGAAAAGAACGCGCCCGCTACCTTCTTCAGGCCCTGGAACGCGAGGCGTTTTCCTCGGGCGTTCCCGGCCACGCCTCGGTGGTGACCCCGTACATCAACACCATTTCGGTCGCTGACCAACCGCCCTATCCCGGCAACCGCGAATTGGAACGGCATATCCGCGCCTTGGTGCGCTGGAACGCCATGGCCATGGTCGTCCGCGCCAACGAGCAGGACGGCACCATCGGTGGGCACATTTCCACCTTCGCCAGCTCCGCAACTCTTTACGAGGTCGGATTCAACCACTTCTTCAAGGGTCCTGAGCATCCGGAGGGGCCCGATTTCGTTTTCTTCCAAGGCCACGCCAGCCCGGGGATGTATTCGCGCGCGTTCGTCGAGGGTCGGCTTTCCGAGGAAAAGCTGAGAAACTTCCGCCGCGAACTCCAGCCCGGTGGCGGCCTTTCGAGCTACCCTCACCCGTGGCTCATGCCCGACTTCTGGCAATTCCCGACCGTGAGCATGGGCCTAGGCCCGATCATGGGTATTTATCAGGCCCGCTTCCTCCGTTATTTGGAAAACCGCGGCCTCAAGCCCGCCTCCAACAGCAGGGTTTGGTGCTACCTGGGCGACGGTGAGTGCGACGAGCCTGAGACGCTGGGAGCCCTTGCCATCGCGGCGCGCGAAAAGCTCGACAACCTCACCTTCGTCATCAACTGCAACCTGCAAAGGCTCGACGGCCCCGTCCGAGGCAATGGCAAGATCATCCAGGAACTCGAGGGGGTCTTCCGCGGAGCCGGCTGGAATGTTGTCAAGGTGATCTGGGGCTCGGAATGGGATGCCCTCCTGGCGCGCGATCGCACCGGCAAACTGGCCAAGCGCATGGAAGAAGTGGTTGACGGCGAATATCAGAAATATGTCGTTGAAGGCGGCGCCTACATCCGCGAGCACTTCTTCGGTGTGGACCCCGACCTTCTCGACCTTGTCAGCCACCTGAGCGACGAGGACCTGTCCAAGCTTCGGCGGGGCGGACACGACGCCGCCAAGGTCTATGCCGGTTACCACGCCGCGGTGAACCACAAGGGCGCGCCAACGGTGATCCTCGTGAAAACCGTCAAGGGCTACGGCCTTGGTGACGCCGGTGAAGGCCTCAACATCACCCACCAGCAAAAGAAGCTGAAAGCAAAGACCCTGATCAGCATGCGGGACAAGTTCGGCATTCCCGTCACCGATGAGCAGGTCCAGAGCATCGCTTTCCTGCCCATGCCCAAGGGTTCCCCCGAGCACGAATACATGCACTCCCGCCGGAAGGCTTTGGGCGGGTATCTCCCCACGCGCAAATACCGCGAGCACGCCCTCGGCACCCTGCCCGAGGAAGTGGTCAAGCTCTATGCCGCCGGCGCTGGGGAAAAGACCCCAAGCACCACCGGCGTTTTTGTTGACATCCTCGGTCGGTTGCTCAAGGATCCCGCCGTCGGCAAGCACATCGTGCCCATCATCCCCGACGAGGCGCGCACCTTCGGCATGGATCCGTTCTTCACAACCCACAAGATCTACAGCGCCGTCGGTCAGCTTTACGACCCTGTCGATTCCAAGATGGCGGTGGTCTATCGTGAATCGCGGG
>CAWUNZ010000028.1:0-20497 GCA_963923445.1 uncultured bacterium | reverse complement strand
TGCAAAGCCGCGCGCCGCCGCGCTCCAGCGGCGAACCTCGGTTTCATCCGGTTCACGGCTGAACGCCAAGGCGAACATCGCGCGTACGCGATCCTCGGGAGCCGGGTGGGCCGTTTTCACCAAGGCCCTGCCCCAGTGGCCTGCCATCAGGTTCACGAATGGATCGTTCAGGAGGATCAGCGCCTGCGCGGGCACATCGGTCTCGTCCCGGCGCCCGGTCGGCAGGCGCGGATCGGGAAGGTTGAAGCCGACAAGGAATTTCGGCGGTTCCATGATCGACACCTGAAGGTAGATCGACCTGCGGCCGTTGCCATCGAGCGGTCCGGTGAACAAGCGCTTCGCGCCGTCCTCGGCCACCCGATATGGCAGGATTGGCCGACCATAAAGCCGCGGATCGAGCCGGCCGGAAATCGCGAGCATGCTGTCGCGCACGGCTTCGGCCTCCAGCCTTCGGGTGGGGTAGTGGTGCCTCAGGCGGTTCGCCGGGTCGCGTGCTCGGGCTTCGGCGGTCGAGACTCCCGATTGCCTGAATGTTTCCGTCAGCACCAGCCTCCGGACCATCCGCTTGGTCGACCATCCTTCCCGTACAAGCAGGTTGGCCAGGTGATCGAGCAGTTCGGGATGGCTCGGCTTGCCGCCAAGCCTGCCGAAGTCATCGGGAGTGGCGACAATCCCCGTCCCCATGATCCACTGCCAAAGGCGGTTGGCGTAAACACGGGCGGTGAGGGGATGACCGGGCTGCAGCAGAGACTCGGCAAGCTCGAGCCTTCCACTGCCAGCGGAGGCGGCGACATGATGCCGTCCGGCGAACATCGATAGAAAATCCGGGCCCACGAACTCGCCAATGGAATCGACATTGCCACGGGCGTTGAACGCGAGGCCGGCCCTCCCCGTTTCCCGCTCGTCCATGCCGTTGGCCGTGCGGGGAAAATCGATCGACTTCTCGACCTCGCGATACTCCCCGAGCAGGCTGGCCAACCGGGTTCCGGGCTCCGCGCGATTGGGCAGGAGCTTCGCCGAGAGGAGCCAGTCAACCACCCGCCTGTCCGCCGGCAAGGACGATCCCGCGCACCAGCGGAGCAGCGAGGCCCGGAACCAATTGTCCACCTTCCCACAGGCCTCTGCGGCCGTGGCGGGGGCGGTGCCTTCATAAAGTTCCGCGAACGCTTCCAGGCTGTCCGCCGGAACGCCGCCGGAGTCGTGGCTGACAATCCCCGTGATGCTGATCCAGCTCCGCTTGTCATGCCCGAAATCGTTGTTGGGCAGGCCGGCCGCCAGTCCGGTGCGCGGCGGAAAATTCGGATTGAGCGACGCCGTCGAGAATTCGCGCGTGAACCTCGTGATTCCGTTGACGGGGGACTTGTCCGCGAAGCTGACCCAGACGGGATCGATGTTCCTGAGGAACTTCACCTGCTCGCCCTGAAAGGCGTTCTCATGCACCTCCAGGTGGCCGCCATATTCCCCTCCGGCAAGCCGGAGGCTCACATTCCTGCCTGGAACCTTGTCGTCCGGCGGCATGCGCAGCGACCCGGGCAATTTCGATGAGATCGCATGGGTGTGGTAACCCCGTGGCAGCAGCCGTGAGACCACCTGGTCGCCTTCGAGGGCGATAAGCGGTGTTCCATCCTCGACATGGCCGAATTTCAATCCGTCGCCTTCGGCCACCCATCCGGGGGGAATTCCCGGTTTTTCAAAATCGGCCAGGACCGTGAATGCCTTGTTTTGGCCGGCTCGCCTGTCCCGTTCAGCGCGCCATTCCCCCATGAGGGCTCGCCAATGGCCGGCGGTGTCGCCGGGTGAGACAAGGCGCTTGAGGGGGTAGGAAATATCGTCCATTGACGGCTTTTCGGCGATGGCCGCTTTCCAGGCGCTGGCCGGCCATCCGCCCGCGGCATCGGCGACGCCCTTCCAACGGGCGGCGATCTCCGCCCTGATTTCCGATCGCAACCTCAAGAGCGCGCCGATTTTCGCCTCGTTCTTCGACGGGGCGTCCACCACCCGGGAGGTCCACCTCGGGGTCATGAAGACGGCGCCCAGGGAGTAATAATCCCGCTGCGAGACCGCCTCGAGCTTGTGGTCATGGCACCTGGAGCAGGCGACCGTCATCGCCAGGAAAGCTTTCGAGAAGGCATCGACCTTGTTGTGCACCATTTCCTGGTGCACGCCGTTGAACTCGAAACTGCTGCCGTGGCGATGCTCGCCCATGTGGTAGAACATCGGCCCGATGAGGCTCTCGTTGACCCCAAGCCCGGAGTTGATGCGAGGCTCCGGAATCAGGTCGCCCGCGAGTTGCTCGCGCAGGAAACGGTCATACGGCAGGTCGCCGTTGAAGGCCCTGATGAGGTAATCGCGGTATTCATGCGATCCCTTGGCGGGATTATCCCACTCGTAGCCGTAGGTGTCGGTGTAGCGGACGACATCCATCCAGTGACGGGCAAATCTCTCTCCGAAATGGGGAGAGGCGAGCAATTCGTCGACCAGACTTTCGTACGCTTCACGCGGGCTCGCGGACAGCAGGGCCTCGAACCTCGCCCGCATCGCGGGCGAGGGAGGCAGACCTGTCAGCACGAAAGACAATCGCCTGAGAAGCACCATCGGCTCAGCAGGTGGCGCCGCCTTGAGGCCCGCTGAGCCGAGCGCCTTGGTGATGAACCGGTCGATCGGGTCGCGGACCGGTTCGCCGGCAACCGCCGATGGTTCGGCGACCGGCCCCAGCGGCTTCAGGCTCCACCAGTCAAGCCTTTTGCGGAATTCAACGGCCCAGTCGTCGGCCTTGGGGCGGCCCGCCGCCCCAACCCGTGGGTCCGCGGCGCCATTGGCAACCCAGCGCGTCAAGATGGCGATTTCTTGGTCGCTGAGCTTTCCCTTGGGTGGCATCAGTTTCATGCCATCGGCGCCGTTGATCGCCTTGACGAGCAGGCTCTCGGCGGGTTTCCCGGGCACGATGGCGGGACCGCTTTCACCGCCGGTTTTCCAACCCGCCGCGGTGTCGAGCCTCAGGCCCGCCTTCTGTTTCTCGGTTCCATGGCACGACTGGCACTTCTCCACCAGAAGCGGGCGGATCTGCTTTTCAAACTCCTCGGAGCCTGGCGCCGATGATGCCGCCTGCAGGGCCAGGAGGATGGCCGCGGCAATGGTTACCGCCGGCCCTTTCATGCGATCACCTCCCTGACGACATTCCCATGCACATCGGTCAGGCGCTCGTGACGGCCCTGGTGGAAGTAGGTGAGGCGCTCGTGGTCGAGGCCCATCAGGTGCAGGATGGTGGCGTGAAGGTCGTGGATGTGAACCTTGTTCTCGACGGCCTGGAACCCAAGTTCATCGGTGGCGCCATGGGTGATTCCGCCCCGTGTTCCGCCGCCGGCCAGCCACATGCTGAACCCGTAGGGGTTGTGGTTGCGACCGGGCTCGTTCCTGCCCTCGCTGAAAGGCATCCTCCCGAACTCGCCACCCCAAACGACCAGCGTGCTGTCGAGCATGCCCCGCGAAGCCAGGTCGGTCAGCAGCCCGGCGATGGGCCTGTCAACCTCCGCGGCATGCTTTCCGTGGTTGCTTTCGATGCCGGCGTGGGCGTCCCAGGTGTCCTCCAGGTGCCCCCCGCCGCTGTAAAGCTGCACGAAGCGCACTCCCCGTTCAACCAGCCTGCGGGCGATGAGACAGTTGCGGCCGAACTCATCGGTGACCTTGTCGCCGACACCATACAGGGAAAGGGTTTTTTCCGACTCCCCGCCGAGGTCGACCGCCTCGGGCGCCGCGGCCTGCATGTTGAAGGCCAGCTCATAGCTTTGGGCCCGGGCCGCCAACTCGCGTCCACCGGGCCGCTGGTCCATGTGCCTCTGGTTCAACTCGGCGAGCAGGTCGAGTTGGGCGCGCTGGGCCGCGGCCGTGATGGCCTCGGGCCCCCTCAGGTCGAGTATGGGATCGCCACTGGGCCTGAAAAGGGTGCCGCTGTAGGCGGCGGAAATGAAACCGCTCGACCAGTTGGGCTGGCCGCTGATCGGCCCGCCGCGCTTGTCCATCAGCACGACATATCCGGGGAGGTTGCTGTTCTCTGTTCCAAGTCCGTAAACGGCCCAACTGCCCAGCGAAGGCCTGCCGATGAAGGTCTTGCCCGTGTTCATCATGACCAAGGCCGAGCCGTGGGCGTGGCTGTCGGTGTGGCAGGACCGGATGACGGCGAGTTTGTCGGCATGCTGGCGCACGAGGGGAAAATAATCGGAGACCGGCAGGCCGCTCTTGCCACCCGGCCGGAAAGGCCTGAACCCGGGGGTGAGGAAACCGATTTTCCTGCCTCCCGAATTGATGAACTTCTTGTCCTTGGGCATTTCCGTGCCGGCGAACTTGGCGAGGGTGGGCTTGGGATCGAAGGTGTCGACCTGACTCGGGCCCCCGTTCATCATGAGGAAGATGCAGGCCTTGGCCTTGCCCCCATGATGGGGATGTTTCGGGGAAAGCGGTCCCCCGCCAAGGGCTTCCCTGCCGAGCATTCCCGCCAACGCGACCCCCGCGAAGCCGCCGCCCATCTCCCAAAGGAGTTCGCGGCGCGCCATCCCGCATGGAAAAAGACGGCTCATGGTTCCACCTCAATCCACATGGATGAATTCGTTGGTGTTGAGAAGGACATGGCACAACGACGCGAGCGCCTCCCTTTCGGGGTCGGACGCCTTGGCAAACACCTTCGCCTGTCTTTCAAGGTGCCTGATGGCGGCCTCAACCTCGGCGGCAGACGGGGTCCGGCCCAACGCCAGGCGCCAGGCGGTTTCAACGCGGCGCTCCCGGCTGATTCCGGTGCCCACCCGCGCCGCCATCGCCGCGCTTTGCTCATGGACAAACGGATTGTTCAACAGGGCCAGGGCCTGCGTGGGAACGGTCGTGACATCACGGCGACAGCTTGGAAGGGTGGTGTCGGGAAGGTCGAATGTGGTCAGCAGGGGCGGCAGCAGCCCGCGCTTGGCAAAGATATAGACACTGCGCCTTCCCTGCTCATCGGGGGGTGATGGTTTCCACGCCTTGGACTTGGTGGAAAGGCCCTCGAGCGCGTCCGGCGGGATCACGGGTGAAAAACTCGGACCGCCGATCCTGTCGAGCTTGAGGTTGCCCGCCGCGGCAAGGAGTGAATCGCGCAGGGCCTCGGCGTCGAGTCGGCGACGCTCGGCGCGCCACCACAGGCGGTTCGAGGCGTCGGTTTTCGAGTATTCATCCTGAAGCGGATGGACTGAGGCCTGCCGGTAGGTCTCCGACATGAGGATCAGCCTGTGAAGCGGCTTGGTCTTGCCTCCGTTTCCAAGGAATTCGGCGGCAAGCCAGTCAAGCAATTCCGGATGGGTGGGCTTCTCGCCTGTGAAACCAAAATTGTCGGGGGTGCGGACAAGGCCGCTGCCGAAGTGCCCCTGCCAGATCCTGTTCACCCAGACACGGGCCGAAAGCGGATTTTTCGGGTCGGCAATCCATGATGCCAACTGGAGGCGGCGGGTGGTTGTCCGGGCGCCCGGCGGCGGCTCCACCATCGGCCCGGCCAACGCCGCGACGGCCGAGAGATGCCCGGGCTGAACGACCGGGCCGGGGCGGGCGGGGTCTCCCTTCTTGAGCAGGCGCAGGTCCGGAGCCGAGCGGCCCTTGTCGGTCCAGCCGAAGACATTGGCGTGGCCGAGCGCCTTGGCGTCGGGACCGCCCAGCGGTGAACCGGGTTGCACATGACCGGCCCAGAAAGCGCCGCCAACGCGGTAATAGTCTTCCTGCGATATCGGATCGAATTTATGGTCGTGGCAGCGGGCGCAGCGCACCGTCAGGGCCAGGAACGCGGTCGTTGTCGCACCCACCATGTCCTCAAGGCGATCGTACTGGTATTCGCGGGCGTCGTTGGGCTCATCGTTCCAGGTGCCCAGGCGGATGAAACCCGTGGCGATCACGCCTTGTTCACCCGCGCCGGGCACCTCGTCGCCGGCGAGTTGCTCGGTGACAAACCTTGAAAACGGCATGTCGTTGTTGATGGCGCTGATAACCCAGTCGCGGTACTTCCACACATCGGGCTTCACCTGGTCGCGTTCGTACCCGCAGGTTTCGGCGTAGCGTACCGTGTCGAGCCAATAGCGGCCCCATCGCTCGCCATGATGGGGAGAAGCCAACAGCGAGTCGATCAACCGCTCGTAGGCGTCGGGTCTTTCATCGTTGGCGAAATCCTCCACCTGCTCGTGCTTGGGCGGCAGGCCGAGCAGGTCGAAATGCACCCTGCGGATAAGCGTCCGCCTGTCTGCCGGGGGGGCAGGCTTCATTCCCGCTTCAGCCAATTTTTTCCGAATGAACACATCGATCGGATTTCCGGTCGGTGGCGCCTTCGGCCTTGCCAGTGGTTGAAGGCTCCACCAGTCCCTGCCGGCCCGCGTTGCCGTCGTGACGGAAAACGGGTCGATGGGATCGGTGCCCCATGTCGCCCCCGATTCAATCCATGCCTTGAGAACCGCCTTTTCGGACTCGGGTAACGGTTTCTTGGGCGGCATCTCGCCGGAATTCACGCGCTTCCACAACTCCGAATCCGCGGCCTTGCCCACAACGATGGCCTTGGACGCGGATTTTTTCCGGGTCAGATCCAGCCCGCCCCTGGGTTCCTCGCCGGAGTGGCATTCCAGGCATCTGGAAACCAAAACGGGCAATACGGACCGATCGAATTCAGACCCGCCTGCGAAAGCCGGACTGCCTGCGGCCATGGCCGAGAACAGGCACAACCCGGTGATGGCGCTCCAAACGGCGCTCCGATCTCCCCCAGTCAACGGGTGATTGGCCGCGGACTCAACAGCGGGCCGACTTGGAGCAAGGCTTCCGATGCGCGGGGAAAAGCGCGTCATACGGCAACCTCCCCGGATGGGCCGAAGGCGCCGGATTGCCCCAGTTCGACCAGCCAACCTTCCGCCTGCCGCCTCGCGATTGACTCGGCTTCGGCCCCGTTCCCCTGCCTGATGGCATCGAACAGCGCGCCATGGGCCTTCAGGGTGCTTTCCCGCACGGCCAGGGTCCTGCGCTCCCACGCATGGTGGAACAGGCGCATGACGATCCGCAATTGCGACGACAGGTTTTCCCAGGAGGCCGACAGCCTCGAGTTGCCAGCGGCGGCCATGATGAGCCTGTGATATTCGAAGTCGAGCCTGGTGATTTCAGGCAACGACCTGGCCCGCCTGAGGCTGGCGAGGTTGAGCCCGATTTCTTCCATCAACGCGGCATCGGACCGTTCGGCCGCCAAACGCGCCGCCATCGGCTCAAGCACCAGGCGCATCTGGCCCAGTTCGCGGACATCTTCCAGCGTGAAAGTCCTCACCCGGGCCGTGCCGCGGCGGTCGAAGGTGACAAGTCCCTCGCGTTCCAGCACGACGAGCGCCTCGCGCACGGGCACCCGACTCACGCCGAGCAGTTCACCGATGCGCGCCTCGGGAAGCGGTTCACCTGCCGGAATCCCGCCCTCGATGACCTCGCCGCGGAGGTATTCAGCGGCGGAGGCGGCGATGGTGGTCCTGACCAAGGGCGTGGGCCTGGTGGCGAGCATGTCGTGATCCGGGAAGTTAAATCGGGCAGGAAGTCGAGTGTCTCATGGTAGACGGTATACTGTCAACTCTTGGCCGATGATCGGCTCCCGATTCAGGACAGGCCCCGGATCGGTTCGCCATGATAGACATGGTGGGGCCGGTCGAGAGAATCGCGCCATGCCACCGTCTTGGGCAGGCCGAGCGCTTGGTAGATTGTCGCCGCCATGTTCTCGGGAGTTTGCGGATCCACCGACGGGTACGCGCCATGCCGGTCGCTTGAGCCAACCACCGCGCCTCCCCGCGTGCCGCCACCGGCGAAGAAAACCGTCTGCACCGCTCCCCAGTGGTCACGGCCTGGCAACTTCGATTTCAAGCTCGGCTCGGTGAATATTCGCGGTGTCCGCCCGAACTCGCCGGCCATCACGATCAGCACATCATCGAGCATCCCACGGTCGCCAAGATCGTCGAGAAGCGCCGAGATGGCTCGGTCGGTAGGCGGGAACAGGAACTCCCTCAGGTTTCGGAATGCCGCCTCGTGCGTGTCCCAGGTCTCGTCGTTGCCGAGGTTCACCTGGACCATCCTCACGCCGGATTCCACCAGTTGCCTGGCCATGAGGAGCGACCAACCGAAGGAGTTTCGTCCATAGCGGTCCTGATCCCTGGCCGGCGCCGCGTGGACATCGAGCGCCCTGTGAACCCGCCCATCCAGCAGCATGCTGACGGCGGATTGCCGGTGCCTGTCGAAAGCGTTCGTTGACGCGGCGTCGTCGAGGCGGCGGGCCTGGCTGTCGATGGCCGCCAGCAGTTTCGATCGACTACCCACCCGTTCGGGGATCATGTCATGCGACAACTCCAGCCTCGGCGCCTCGAAGCGGTAGTTGTCGGGCGTGGATTTGCCGTCGGCCCTTTGGAATCCGTACTGGGGGAACGCGCCATGCACATAGCTCGCGTCGCGGTAGTTGCTCGCCTCGATGAACCATGGATCGAATCTGGGGCCCATCTGGCCGCCGAACTGGCCGGGAATGGTGCGCCCGGTCACATGGATGAGCTTTTCGGGAAGCACCGCGGCGGGGGGCAGGTTGTTGCGCGGCGCGAAAAGGCCCGTCACCACCGATGGAATACAAGGGAAATCAGTAGGCTTGGGGCGGTTGCCGTCAAAACCGGCGGGCTTTTCCGTGCGCCCGGTCAGCATGACATGATGCCCAAGCGAATGCTCGTTGTACGGATGCGTCAGCGAACGCACGAGGGCCCAGCGGTCGCTTCGCGCCGCCAGCATCGGCAGGTGCTCGCAGATCTGAAGGCCAGGCACGCGGGTGGCGATCGGCTTGAATTCACCGCGGATGTTTTCGGGAGCGCCAGGTTTCGGGTCGAAACTGTCGTGCTGGCCCAGGCCGCCGGAAAGGAAGATGTAGATGACAGCGCGCTGCCTGCCGGACAAGGTTTGGCCGCCGGAGGTGGCCATCGCCCGCAGGCCGGCCATGTGATTGGCCCCCAGCCCGAGGATTCCAACCGCTCCGGCCTGAATGGCCACGCGCCTGGCAATACCGGGATGGCTGATGGAGGTCCTGACCAAGGGCGTGTGCCTGGTGGCGAGCATGTCGTGATCCGGGAAGTCAAATCGGGCAGGGAGTCGAGTGTCTCATGGTAGACGGTATACTGTCAACCCTTGGCCGATGATCGGCTCCCGATTCAGGACAGGCCCCGGATCGGTTCGCCATGATAGACATGGTGGGGCCGGTCGAGAGAATCGCGCCATGCCACCGTCTTGGGCAGGCCGAGGGCGCCGATGCCGTTCATGCGATGCGTGCTTTGGCACAAATTAACATCGGCCATTTTTACCGTAAAAATGCACAGTCGCCAAATAATACTATTATCATGCTCTTTAATGTGATATTATTAGCAATTCATGCGTCAAAATGCCTCAGGGCGCGACCAAATTCTAATCGAGACTCGCCCCGCCAAGGCTTTTGTCCTTGCCATTGTGTAGATAACGAGAAGTGGTTTCCTTCACCATTGGACAAATCTGTCCGCGATCATGAACAAGCTGGCACAAAGCCGAATCTACGATCCTCCCTTGGGCCGTGAAGGCTGCCAGTGACCATGCATGGCACACGAACCGGCAGGCACATGGGTCACCTGCCGGGCATCAGCACCCTCGATGGTGGCGATGTGAAGTTGCATCGCGCCGCTGCGGTCGGACCCGAAGAGTATCCAGTTGCCGTCCGGGGAAACCGCCGGATGGTAATGGCGCGTTCCCGGCTTCGATGTCGTCAGCCGCGCCAATCGGCCATCTAGGCCGGCACGCATCAACTCGATGCTCTCGCCCACCTTGGCGGTGAAAAAGATGTGCCTGCCATCCACCGACCACACGGGAATATCACTGCTTTCGCTGTGAAAGTCGGGATGTTTCAACACCTCGACCACGCCGCGGTATCCGCCTCGGTCAGCCAGCTTTCTCAGGCCGGTGCCATCCTTCCGCACGACATGCGGATGGCAGTTGTAATGCTCGCCGGAAACAAACAGCAGCCACTCGCCGTCGGGCGACCACTTCGGGGCGAAATTGAAGGGGTTCCCCGTTTCGATTTTTCGCTTGCCGGTGCCGTCGGTGTTGGCGATGTGGACTTGGTAATTCTCGTGGTAGCTGATCCGCTTGCCATCGGGTGTCGCCGAGTACCCGTAGGCGAAACCGCCGCCTTCCCCCGAGACATCGCGCTTGTTCCTGCCATCGGCGTCCATGATGTGCGGCTTCGAAACGCCGCCGATCAGCGGTGTGAATCCGAATCCTTTGCCACCCGGCAGGAAAAACAGGCCGGTGTTGTAGATGCTGACGCGGTCGATCGCCGTCAGGTTGGTGAGGCGTCCGCTGCCCATGTCGAGGAGGCAGGAATCAACCAGCCAGCCCTCGGTCATGCGGAATGTCTTGTGTTGGCGTTCCCAGGCGGCGTTCTCGGGGGATTCCCACAGGCTTAGCACCACGGCTTGCCTGCCATCGGGCGACCAACCCCCGAACTGGGTCCAGGAATCTTTCTTGCTCGCCAATTCCCCGCCGACCACCATTCGTCCCGTTCCATCGGCGCGAACCACGCAGGCGCGGTGGGTGACCCAATTGGCAAACTGACCGCCCTGTTGGTCGTTGCGGCCCTCGGTGTAGCCGATCAGCAACGAAGGCGCTTCCCTCTCGGCGGACAATGCCGGGGCCACATTCCCCAGGACCACAACCATTACAAGGGGAAACCAACCGGCAAGGATCTGAAAATGCTTTTCCCCACGGGCGCGATGGCCGTGGCTGATATGGGTTGCCAAGGGTCGAACCTCGGTGGCTTGGGATGGTGAAGACCAACTCATGCTCACACGAAACGCAGGCCCGATCAATCGGCAGCAGGCCGCCTGGCATTTGATCGCTCGATTCCGCCAGAACCCGCCAACGGTGCGCGCCACGATTGCATAATTGACACAATCTGCAGTTATTAAAGGTTTTTTTGAACCTGCTGGCCCTTATGTCATGCCGGCCAACAGGGCCACAATGGACCAGTAGCATCCATACCAAGCCACCAGCGCGCCTGCCCCTATGCCCAGCGACACCATCGCGATACAGGCGTTGACCGGCCAAGACGGGATATGGTCAACCTTCAGTTCATCCCCGCAGGTTTTTCGACCGCCCAATCTCCTCCGCCAGGCCGGAACCGTCCAAGCCGCGCAAAGCGCCGTGAGGGCAATGGCCACCATCGCCGTCAACATCCCGGTGACCAGCAAGGCGACGGGGTGGATCATGGCGCGAATCCCTCACTTCCGCTTGAACCCCACCCCCACGCGCCCGCCGATGAGCAGGGTGTCGGGACCGTCGAGGCGCACGATGGCGTCGCCGAAGACATGACCTGGCGCCACCCAGCAGGCGGGGCCCTGCTGAAGAAGGGGGGCGGCGTTGGGCCCCAGGGTCAGGGTCCAGAGGTCCCCGACCCTTGTCAGCACCGCGTCGCCATACGCCGGATGGCTGAAGGTGCCAGCCAAAGTGCCGGCCGGCGCCGGGCGCCCGGCCACCTTGAGAAGTTCCTCGCGGGTGTTGGCCAACGATTCGGCCGCCTGCCGCTCCTGCAACCGCAGGTATGGTCCGTTGTAGTCCCGGAAGGGATGCCCAAGCACCTCATCCATGATGGTGTTGGTCAGCGCCAGGTTCATCCTCGTCATCTCCAGGTTGGCGAAAACGACGATTCCCAACTTGCGCTCCGGCAACGCGGTCACCTGAACCCGGAAGCCGTCGATGGCGCCAGCATGGGCCCGCACGGCGTCGCCACGGTGGTCGAACAGGAGCCAACCAAGCCCATAGGCCATCCCTTTAGTCAGCGGATGATGAACCCTCACCTCGTCGGTCAATTCCTGCCTGATCCAAGGCCGGTACAACTCCGCCATCGCCTTGGTGGAGACCACCCGCGCCCCGCCGGTCGACCCGTCGCCCATGTGAAACCTGAGCCACGCGGCCATGTCGGCGGCGGTGGCGTGAGCGGAGGCCGTGGGGTCCGGGTCGCCCCACGGGTACGGCTCAACCGGACGGGGAATCAGGTCACCATCGAGGCGGTACCCCGTGGGCAGGCGGTTGGCGGGAACCGCCCCGGCATCGAGCCAAGTTTCGTTCAACCCGATGGGCTTGAGAATCCTGTCCGCTACTTGCTTGTTCCACGGCGCCTTCCCCGCCGCCTCCGTGGCCAGGCCGACGGCGGTGTAAACCGTGGTCTGGTAGCGGAACCGCGTTCCGGGAGGCGCTTCGGGCGCCAATCCGGCCAATCGCTCCACGCGGGCCCGCATGGGTTCCCTGCGGTGGTACCAAAGCAGGTCGTGGGCGTCGTAACCAGACCTGTGGCTGGCCGCATCGGCGAGGGTGATGGGGCGCCCCTCGGCGTTTCCCCCGACGCGGAACCATGGCAGGTGCCTCGCCACCGGATCATCCCAGGCCAAGGCGCCATCGTCGGCCAGGCACGCGGCCAGAAGGGTGGTGAACGCCTTGGTGCATGAGGCCAGCGGAAAAACCGTATCGGTCGCCATCCGCCTTTGCGTGCCGGCATCGGCCATGCCGTGCGCCTTGAGGTATCGGATTTTCTGGCCGTCGGTGATGGCCACCACCGTGCCCGGAACGCGCCAGAAAGCCCGCGCCCTTTCAATGGCACGGTCGATCCGTTCCTCCAAATCTTCCGTCCAGCCGACCGGTTCCGCACCGGATGAAACCAGCGCGAACGCCAGGGTGATCCACAGCATGGCGCTTCCTCCGCTACGATCATTCTTGGGGAGGATAATCATGTTGACGCCCGGAACCATCGCCAAAATCGCGCTGGGACTGCTGGCCTTGGGCGGAATCCTGGCCGTTGTGGGCCTTTTTCCGCCCTTGTGGGTCATTCCACTGGCGGTGGGAGGCACCTTCACGGCCACCAGTTTTCAAGCCGGGCGGGTGTGCTACCCGCGTCAACCGGTGCTTTGGGGCCTTTGCGCGGCCTTCCCGCTGGGCGCGACCATCGTGGCGTTCGTTGTGATCGAGCAGGCCCGGCAACTGGCGGTTGGCATGGTGGTTCGCAGGCACGACAGCCAGTTGCGCACCGACATCTTCGCCATGCTGCGCGACCGTCCCGAGGATTATCCCCCGGAACAGGCTGAGATTCTCCGCCAGGAACGCATGACGCGCGTGGATGAGATACTGGCCGACCCGTACCGTTCCGAATCGACCCGCGAGGCGGGCGAGAAGGCCAAGGCCTACCTCACCGAGGAACTTCCGCGGGAACGCGGATTCCGCTTTCGGGTGAACCAGACCAGGCTCACGCGCCAACTGACGGAGGCCATGTCCGGCGCCAAGGGTGATCCGGCGCCGGGCAAGGTCACCCTGCCCCCCGGCGGGCTGGTGGCGGCCATGGAGGACCGCGCCGGGCTCGGGGCCCGTTTCCTGCGCCACATGCTGGTGGACCTGTGGGCCGACCGCGAACTCGCGCGCCGGGCCGCCTGCGAGATGGAGGAGGCGCGGCACCTGATTGTTTTCCGCTGGGGTGAACCCCGCGTGGGCGCCATGGCGCCAAGGCGATCGTATCCTTGCGAGATTGTCTTGATAGAAATTCCCCCGGGGGCCCCGGCGACCGTCGTCGCGTTGGAGAAAGTCGATTCCTTTGCCGTTGACGACGAGGTCGATGACGGCGGCGCCCAGACGCTTTTTCCGGGTGGCGACACCGCGCGCGCCGCGGCCATCCGCCAGAAACTCCAGGCCCTCCTGCCCAAGCCCGCGGAATAATTCCCGTTTTTTCTGAATCCTCCCAAGAATCGGGCGAATCAGTCGCAGCATGGGTGAATAGCCACCCTGCAAGAAGGAGCGACTGACATGAACAATAACCTGACCGAAATCGCCTGCGTAATCGACCGATCCGGGTCGATGGAGTCGATTCGCGACGACGCCATCGGCGGTTTCAACAGCTTCCTCGACACCCAAAAGAAGCAGCCGGGTGACGCCCGGTTGACCCTGGTGCTCTTCGACAACGAATACCTCGTGCCCGAAAACGGCACCCCCCTGGCCCGGGTGAAGCCCCTCGACGCCACCACCTATGTGCCCCGCGGCAGCACCGCGCTTTACGACGCCATCGGCCGGACCATCAACGAGGTGGGCGCGCGACTGGCCTCCACCCCGGAACCCGACCGCCCCGGCAAGGTGATCGTGGCGATCCTCACCGATGGCCAGGAGAACGCCAGCACCGAGTTCAGCCGCGAGACCATCGCCACCATGATCAGCCACCAGCAGAAGGCTTACGCGTGGGAATTTGTCTTTCTGGCCGCCAATCAGGACGCGGTCACGGCGGCGGAGGCGATCGCGATCAAGAAAGCCGACGCCTTCCAATTCACTTCCGACAAACCGGGCATGGCCAATGCGATGTTCCTGATGGCCAGCGAAGTCAGCCGCCGCCGGAGCCGCTAGGCGACGGCACGGGAAGGCAAGGCAGGCGGGCGATGATATCAGAGCAGGTCAGCGGCACCAGCGGCTGATAACCCGCCATGGCCAACCGCGCCGATCCCAGCGCGCATTCCTTTTCCAGCAGATACCAGCGGTTGTAGGCCTCGCGTCGGCGATTCACCGGCGCGAGGTCAGCCATTTCAACCGTCTTGAGCCAAAACTCGTTGAACGCCTCAAGATCCCGGTTCCAGCGCCGGTACTCCAGTCTGGGCAACGCGATCCACCACGCCCTGCCCGGCGGGTAGCGCAAGATGCCCGGAACCATTTGCTCCAATGCCGCCAAGGCCTCCAGCGCCCGATCGTCATCACCCGCCAGGCGCCGCCATTCCCCCGCGCGGCTTTTCATCCACGCCATCCGGCGACCCAACGGTTCCAGCGATTGTCGCCTCACCCTGCCCAAGGCCCCGAGAAGATCCCTCCACGATTGCTCAACCTCAAGCCCTCGGCGGACATACGATGGAGCGTCGAACTGGCCCAGCAACTGCTTGCCGGCATCGAGGCCCGCCCACGATTCCCCTGCCTGTTCAGCCAACTCCACCCGCTCCTTTCGACCCGCGCGACCCGAATTTCTTGCCCCGTTTCCGGCACCGGCAACGCATGCAAGGCGCGCCCCTTTTCCCCACCCCGAGAGCATACTGACATGCTCAAGCCGCGGATCCCCCCGCGCCGATCACAAGACCCGTGATACAAGTTGAAGATGCTTCGCCGACGCCCGAAGACATGCCGGTCGTGGCCTGTCTGGCGATCGATTTGTTAAGTCCGCCGCCCATGGCCCGCGTGCCAGGTTGGGACAGGCCGCTCACCCCGTCGGTGCGGTCGGTTCCCGTTCTGGCCAGCAAGCCTTGGGTTCGCGGTCTTGGACCGCTCCAAATGACGGTCCAGACGCAGGGATGGCGATTTCCGCTGCCGGCGGACCTGCCGCCAACCCAGTCGAAGGCTCCTGCCAAAATCACCGCCGAAAAAGCGGACTCGGATGATGCCACCCCGGGGGAAGAACCCGAGGCGCTGGAACCCGAGATCCTCGGCCCGTTGGGCAAAACATCCACCCGGGTGAAACCGCCGGCCACCATGCTGGGCCTGAAAGACCGATTGCTGTTCCTGCTGCAACCGCCCCTTGAGGGGATGCTGGGCAAGGGCCGGCTCAGCCTTCCATTCCAGCCGTATCCCTACCAGCTTCAGGGCATGGCGTTCCTGATGCCCCGGGCTCACGCCCTCATCGCCGACGAGATGGGATTGGGAAAGACGGTTCAGGTGATCCTTTCTCTCAGGCTCATGTACACAAGCGCGCTTTTCAGGCGGGTGCTGGTGGTCTGCCCCAAGCCGTTGGTGGTGAACTGGTCGCGCGAGCTGAGATTGTGGGCGCCCGAGTTGCCCTTCGAGGTGATCGGGGGCGACACGGAAACCCGCATGGCGATGTGGCGGGTCTCCAACTGCCCGATCCAGCTTGTCAATTATGAGATCCTCACCCGCGACGCGGATGTCGCCGCCTCGGAGGATTGCAGGTTCGACATCGTCGTGCTTGACGAGGCGCAGCGGATCAAGTCGCACGAGAGCAAGGCGAACCGCGCCGTGCGCAACCTGAAGCGGGAGAAAAGCTGGGCGATGTCCGGCACGCCGATCGAGAACCGGACCGAGGACCTGGTCAACATCTTCTCGTTCGTGGAACCGGGGCTGATACCGGCGGAGTCGGACCCGCGGATCATGCAGGAACTGGTTCGCGACAGGATCATCCGCCGCACCAAGGAGCAGGTGGCCGGGCACATGCCACCGAGGGTGATCCGGGACATTCCCCTCGAGCTTTCCCCCGAGCAGCGGGCCACCTACGACATGGCGGAAAAGGACGGCGTCGTCCACCTCAACGCGCTGGGCGACACCATCACGGTTCAGCATGTCTTCGAGCTGGTGATGCGGCTCAAGCAGGTCTGCAACTTCGACCCGCGCACGGGCGCCTCCAGCAAGATGGAACTACTACAATCTGAAATGGAGGAGGTCGCCTCCACAGGCAACAAGGCGATCATCTTCTCGCAGTGGGTGGAACCGCTCGAGATGATCGCCCGCGAACTGGCCGAGCACAAGCCCCTGCTCTACCACGGGAAGGTTCCCCACAAGGACAGGCAGGCGGTCCTCGACCGGTTCAAGTCCACACCCGAGCACCGCGTGATCCTCATGAGCTACGGCACCGGCAGCGTGGGACTCAACCTCCAGTTCTGCAACTATGTGTTCCTGTTCGACCGCTGGTGGAACCCCGCGATCGAGGACCAGGCCATCAACCGCGCCCATCGCCTGGGCCAGAAGGCGCCCGTGTTTGTCTCCCGGTACATCTCGACGGGGACCATCGAGGAGCGGATCGCCTCGGTGCTCGACAAGAAGCGCGCCCTGTTCAACGAGGTGATCGCCATGAACGGGCCTCCCATCAGCATGGGCATGAACGAGGACGAGATCTTCGGCCTGTTCGACATTGCCGCCCGCCCCAAGCGCGCCGCTTGAACCCATCCTCCGGATCGGTAAGAAACAGGTGAATGCTCTCCCTCGGCCGGGCGCCCCGGCCCCATTTCATGAAGGATTTGTCATGTCCAAGCGTCTTGGGATCATCGTCGGCGGCGGACCCGCCCCGGGCATCAATGGTGTCATCAGCGCGGTCACCCTCGCGGCGCTCAACCAGGGCTGGGAAGTCCTTGGCTTCCGGGAAGGGTTCAAATGGCTGGTCCGGGGCGACACCAACCACATCTGGCGCCTCACCGCCGATGATGTCAGCGGCATTTACGGCAAGGGCGGTTCCATCCTCGGCACCGCGCGCGTCAACCCCGCCAAGTCCGAGGATGACATGGCCCGGGTCATCGAAACCTTCAAGGGGCTGGGCCTCGACTACCTCGTGACCATCGGCGGCGACGACACCGCCTACTCCGGCAGCAAGGTGTACTCCAAGGCCGGTGGGACCATCCGCGTGGCGCATGTGCCCAAAACCATCGACAACGACCTACCCCTGCCCCCCGCCGTGCCGACCTTCGGCTACGAGACGGCCCGGCAGGTGGGCGTGAACCTGGTCAACAACCTCAACGAGGATGCCCGCACCTGCGGACGGTGGTTCCTGGTTGTCAGCATGGGCCGCGCCGCCGGGCACCTCGCCCTCGGCATCGGCAAGGCCGCCGCGGCAGCCGTCACGATCATCCCCGAGGAATTCGGCAACGCCGAGCCTACCCTCGATGGCATCGCCGACATCATTCTGGGCTCCATCCTCAAGAGCAAGGCTCTGGGCCGCGATTATGGCGTGGCCGTGATGGCCGAGGGGCTTGTCGAGGCGATCGGGGAGAAGGGCCTGGGCGCCATGTCCGAGGGGCAACTGGCCCGATACGGCAAAATCGAGCGCGACCCCCACGGCAATTTGCGCATGGCGGAAGTCGATTTCGGTCGCATGATCAAGGACCGGGTGGCCGACAAGCTGCGCGAACTCAAGCTCAGCGTCTCGCTCACCTCGAAGGATATCGGCTACGAACTCCGCTGCGCCGATCCCGTTGCTTTCGACGCCGAGTACACCCGCGACCTGGGCCACAGCGCCGTCAGGTTCCTTCTCTCCCCCGAATCGGGCAAGTATGGCGCCATCATCAGCCTGGTGGAGGGCAAAACCCGCCCGCTGCCGTTTGAAACGATGCTGAACCCGGCAACCAAGCGCATGCAAACCCGCCGGGTCGACATTTCCAGCGAGGGTTTCGAGTGCGCCATGCGCTTCATGACCCGGGTGGAAAAGGCGGATATCGAAGATCCGGCGCGTCTGGCCAAGCTCGCCGCCGCGGCCAACCTCGACCCGGCCGCATTCAAGGCGCGATTTGCCGGAAGCGTTTGACTCGGCTCTCGAAGGGGTCCGGAACGCCACGAAACGACATTCCGGGGTAATCACCCCCAAGTTGTTTTAGAGCCTCGGGCGCAGGCCCGAGGCTCTTGAATTTCACAAACCAAGCCAGCCCGTTTTTTGGATCGTGCCCCGGTTTCATTGCCCCCGGCTGACCGTTCCCTTTTTCGTCGACATGGCGATGGGCACATCGGGGGGCAGCGGGCGCCCTGCCACCACCAGTTCCTTCCCATGAAGGTGGTCGCGGATGCGCCGGTAGGCGTCGAAACTGTCGGGGTAAACGCACAGCGTGATCGCTGTCACCTGCGGGTCGAGGTGGTCGATGATGTTCCTGAAGTTGCTGCCGGCCGCCAAGGCCTTTTCCACCGCCTCACCCCGGGCAGGGTCCATCGGCTCCACTTCCCACCCTGTCAGGCCGTAGCGGAACGATCCGCGGTCGTCTGGAAACTCCGACCGGCCCAATAACCCCAGGGGGCGCTCGCGCTCGATCGTGTACTTCAACCTGAATGCCCCCGCGGGCGCCGTCCGCCGCTCGATGCTCCAACGCGTCCGCAACTCGTCGCCCGCCTCCTTCATCACTTGCTGGATCTCCTCCACCATCGATCCCAGGTCGATCGCAGTGACACGGTTGCCGCGGATCTCGAACAGGATTTCCTCAGACTGCACCGTCTGGCTGACAGGAGTCGGGTAGCGATGCACCTTCTTGGGTGAGGGCGATGCCTTCAGCTCCGCGATCCGGCGTTCCACCTCGGCCAGGCGGGCCTTCAACTCGGCATCCGGCATCGGGGCCATGGGAACGGCCTTGCCCTCCAGGGCGACCACCTCGTCCCGCAGCAGTGACAGGCGCTCATCCTCGCGGCGGCGCGTGTCAGCGGCCTCGCGGGCCATGCTGCGGCCAGCGTCACCGTCCGCCAGAAGCTTGGCCAACTCAGCCTCGAGGCGGGCCACGGCGTCGATCTCGTTCTTCACATCCTTTTCAAGCGGGTCGGGCTGTTCGGCCTCCGCCAAGGCGACCATTTCAGGAACCGCGTCGGGCACAAACGGCTTGCTGACCACCGGCCCGTGATACAACCTCGCCCCGGCCCACGCCACAAGGATCAGCTTGATGATGATGCCGCACACATTCGCGACGACATCGAGGAACGAGTCGAAGCTGAACGACTCCGGGCGTTCCTTGTGGCGGCGACGGGACACGGCGAATTCCCCCCTGAAGGCGCGGCGTTACTGCCTGAGCGCCTCGCGCAACTCTTCCTTGGATTCGATCGACTGCTGCGATTTCGTCACATCCCACGACCTTAGAAGCGGGTATATGGCGTGGTAACTTCGCAAGCCGTCGTTCCACACCAGGTATCGGACATGCGGCTTGGGCAGCAATTCGCCCGGGCGCGCCAAGGCCTGCCTGCGATCCATTTGCCGCTTGAGTTCCTCAATGAGCGGATTGTTGGCCGATGACAATTCCGCGATGCCGAACTTGCGTCCTCCGGGATGCACCGTCGCGCCGTCCGCCCGGCACTCGACAAACATCACCAGTTCCACGGGGCCGGACAATTTCGCCAACTTCATCGGCCGGGAAGGCGGGTTCTTTTCCGGCGCCCGAGGCAACGGCACCAATACCCGTCCCAAGGGGGCCAAATCCTCGGCGTCCGGGTCGGGCAAGCCACCCCCCGAAGCACCGCCCGCAATTCCTGAGGGCGAACCGCTTCCCGAGGCACCTCCGGGAGACGGTTGGTCATCGTCCCGCCTTTGGTCCGGCCGGGTGGGGTTGGGGGGTGGCAGCGGAGGCGGACCTGTGATCGGCCCCAGCGGCCCGCCGGGATTTCCCAAAACCATCCCTGCTCCCGGGGTACCGGCGCCCGGACTTCCAGCCATTCCCGCACCGGCCGCGCCGGTAGTTCCACCACCGCCCGATGATTCACTGGACGACCCGGACCCGGGCGGTGATCCGCCACCGCCTGCTAATCCGGTATCGGTGCCTGAAGGCGATCCGCTCCCATTTCTATTTCCTGAACCCGAGCCCGAAGGTGATCCGCCCCCTAGGCCCACGCCTCCGGAACCTCCTGTTCCTCCAGCACCAGATCCGTTACCCGATGGTTCATCTCCCGAACCGGCGCCTGACGGCGATCCGCCGCCACCAACAACCGATGGTCCCGATCCGCCGCCTGA
>CAWUNZ010000027.1:0-22548 GCA_963923445.1 uncultured bacterium | reverse complement strand
ACTCAATCCCCAGGTACTCGCGCATGTGGCGGTCGTACTCGGCGGACGCCTTCTCGTCGGAGAGGTCGAGGCGCAGTTCGTTGATGACCTTCACGCTGTAGTCCTTGAACCAACTGGTCCAGCAGTCCTGGCACACCTTCGCGGCGATGGTCCGGCCGATCTCGTCCGGCAGGGGAGGCGCCGTCATCGGCTTGGCGTGCTTGCCCATCGGGCACATGGCGCGCGAACAACGGAAACCTGTCTCGGGTCCGTCGATCACCGGAGCGGCTGAAACCGGCGGCGCCTCACCATTCTTCACCAGAAGCTGCGCCATGGCGTCGCGGGGAATGCGGTCGCCACGCTCCTCGGCCACCGCATGGCCCTCTTTCCAAGTGGCCACAGCCTCGTCCCGGCGACCCAAGGCCACCTGAGACTCGCCTAGCAACTGATAAACCTTGCTAAACTGCGGGCTCAGTTCCAGCGTGCGCCGAAACGAGCGGATCGCCTCCTCGTGCCGGCCGCCTTCCGCCAGCAACTGCCCCAGCCGGTAGTGGCCCAGCTCGTTCTCGGGGTCTTCCTGCGTCATTTTCTGGAACTGGGAGATCCGTTCGTCGAGCGATTGCATATCAAGGCCCCGGAATGTCTACTGTCATGTTCATGGGCATTGTAGCGGGTGGGGAACACCCGGCGCCCGTGGCGGAGAAACAAGCATGATCCACCTGCTGGCCGTTGCCCTGGCCCTTGCCCCCCTGGGCGCCGACGCCACCCCCCCCAAGGGATTCACCGCGTTGTTCAACGGGAAGGACCTCGCCGGCTGGCACGGCCTCAATCCCCACGCCGTGGCCAAGCTGAAGGACGACAAGCTCAAGGCCGGCCTTGCCAAGCAACGCGAGGACTTCGCCAAGTTCTGGAAGGTGGAGTCGGGTGAACTGGTCAACGGGGGCGAGGGGCCCTACGCCACCACCGACGCGGACTATGGCGACATTGAGCTGTTGATCGAGTACAAGACCGTCCCCAAGGCCGACAGCGGCATCTACCTGCGCGGCAGTCCTCAGGTGCAGATCTGGGATATCAACCAGCCGTTCAATCCGAAAAATCCCGACCGCAACCCCGGCCTGGGTTCCGGCGGCCTGTTCAACAACACGCCCAAGGCCAAGGGACGCGACCCGTTGGTGCTGGCCGACAAGCCTTTCGGGGAATGGAACAGTTTCCGCATCAAGCAGGTCGGGGCCCGCACCTGGGTGTGGCTCAACGGCAAGCTGGTGGTGGACGACGCGGTGATGGAGAACTACTGGGATCGCGCCAAGCCCCTTCCCGCCAAGGGGCCGATCATGCTGCAAACCCATGGCGGGGAAATCCGCTGGCGCAACATCTTTGTACGCGAGATCGGCGCCGACGAGGCGAAATCCGCCACGGCCAAGTGACACCAAGGAGCCTCTCCCGATGAACCTGATGACCGTATTGGCGCTTTCGCTCGCCGTGGGCGCCTCGCGGCCCAACATTCTGGTGATCGTGGGCGATGACATGGGCTACGCCGATGTCGGCTTCCACGGCTGCAAGGACATTCCCACGCCGCACCTCGACGCCCTGGCGGCCTCGGGCACGCGGTTTTCGAGCGGATATGTCTCGGGCCCCTACTGCTCCCCCACGCGCGCGGGGCTGATGACCGGCCGCTACCAGCAGCGTTTCGGGCACGAGTTCAACCCCTCGGGCAACGCGGGTAAAAACGGCCTTCCGGTGAAGGAAAAAACGCTGCCCCAACGGCTCAAGAACGCCGGGTACGCCACCGGCATGGTGGGCAAGTGGCACCTGGGCAACCAGGAGGCCATGCAGCCTCAAAGCCGGGGATTCGGCTCGTTCTTCGGGTTCCTGGGCGGGGCCCACGACTACTTCGCCCCGAGCGGCATTTTGCGCGGCCAGGTGCAGGCGGGCGACAAGACCTACCTGACCGACGCCTTCGCCCGCGAGGCGGTCTCGTTCATCGACGCGCACAAGAAGGATCCGTTTTTCCTTTACCTGGCGTTCAACGCCGTGCACACGCCCCTGCAGGCCGACGAGGGCCGGTTGGCGAAGTTCTCGGGCATTCAGGGGAAGCAGCGGCGCACCTACGCGGCCATGATGAGCGCCATGGACGACGCCATCGGCAAGGTGAGGGCCAAGCTCAAGGCCGAGAACCTCGACAACGACACCCTGGTGTTCTTCATCAGCGACAACGGCGGGCCGACCATGAACGGCGTGTCGGTGAACGGGGCGTCGAACCTGCCCTTGCGCGGGTCGAAGCGCACCACCCTGGAGGGTGGCGTGCGGATTCCGTTCATCATCTCGTGGCCGGGAAAGGTGCCCGCGGGCAAGGTGGATGAGCGCCCGGTGATCCAGATCGACATCCTGCCCACGGCCCTGGCCGCGGCGGGAGTGGGCGTGGGCGAGAAGGCGCAACTCGACGGCGTGAACCTGCTGCCTTACCTGGACGGCCGCAACACGGGCAACCCGCACGAGGCGCTTTTCTGGCGTTTCGGCCAGCAGACGGCCATCCGTCAGGGCGACTGGAAGCTGGTGCGCTACGACAAGGCCGCCGAGGGCGGCAAGGGCGTCTCCGCCGCCAAGCTGTACAACCTCAAGGAAGACATCGGCGAATCCAAGGACCTCATGGCCTCGCAGCCCGAAAAGGCCAGGGAACTGCAGTCCGCGTGGGACCGGTGGAACAAGGACAATGTCGCCCCGCTGTGGGGTCAGGAAGCCAAGCTGCCTAGAAAATAACCAAGGGAATCGTGCCATGGGAATGAAGCTGGGACTGATCAATTCCGCCTGGGCCCAGGCCGGGCGGGACACGGCGTTCGGCATCCGGATGACGCGGGAGATCGGGTTTGACTGCATCGACCTGTTCGCCGACCCGCTGGAGATCGACGCGCGGGAAAGGCGCCTGCTTCGCACGGAATGCGAGAAAAACAACCTGCCGGTGATCTCGCTCGCGTGCGTGGCGGTGGGCCTGATTGATCCGGCGCCCTCGGTGAGGCGGTTCCATCAGGACCGCTGCCGGAAGTACCTCGACCTGGTTTACGAGGTGGAGGGTCGCAATCTCCTCCTGGTGCTGGGCGAGTACATCTGGGAGCGGCAGGTGATTCCCCCGGCGGAGCAGTGGGCCTGCGCGGTGGACGAGGTGCGCCGCCTGGGCGACCATGCCGCGGGCCTGGGCCTGGAGATCGCGTTGGAACTGGAACCGTTCAAGCTGTCGCTGCTGAACGATGTGGACAGCATGTCCAGGTTCCTCGAGGCCGTGGCGCACCCGGCGGTGAAGGCCAATATCGACATTTCCCATCTGGAGCTTTCCAAGGTCAGGGCGGAGGAGCTTCGCCGGCTCAAGGGACGCGCCTGCCATGTGCATTTGTCGGACTGCGACGGCAAGGTGCATGGCGACCTTCCCCCCGGCCGGGGCGTGGTGAACTTCGGGCCTTACCTGCGCGAGATCCGCGACCTGGGCATCGACGGAGCCATCAGCATCGAGCTGGAGTTCGCCCCTCGGCCCGATCAGATTGTCGAGTGGGTGCGCGAGGCCTACGAGGGCACCGCGCGCCTGATGCGCGAGGCCGGCCTCAGGGGTTGAGGCCACGAAAACGGGCCGGTGGTTGCGCCCCGCCCCCCGTCCCCTTAAACTGCCCAGTGCCCGCTCAATCATTCCCTAGGTTTCAAACTCCCCGGAGACTTGTCTGATGGCTCGCCGCATGAATCGCCGTTCGTTTGTCGGCACTTCCGCCGCCGTGGGCGGTGGTTTCTTCGCCCTTTCAGGCGTGGAAACCCGTCTCTTCGCCTACCAGAGTCCGCTCGAGAAGGTCCGCATCGCCGGCATCGGCGTGGGCGGCAAAGGCTCCAGCGACATCGACCAGGGCGGCAACGCGGGCGATGTGGTCGCCATCTGCGACATCGACGAGGGGCACCTGAACTCCAAGGCCAAGAAGTTCCCCAACGCCAAGAAGTATTTCGATTTCCGCAAGATGCTCGAGGAAATGAACAAGAGCATCGACGCGGTGATCGTCTCCACTCCCGACCACACCCACGCCGTGGCCACCGCCATGGCCATGCGCATGGGCAAGCACGCCTATGTGCAAAAGCCCCTCACCCACACGGTGAAGGAAGCCCGCGTGCTGCGCGAGTTGGCCCGCGAGAAAAAGCTCTGCACCCAGATGGGCAACCAGGGCACGGCTGAAAACGGCCTCCGCACCGCGGTGGAACTGATCCGCGCCGGCGTCATCGGCCAGGTGCGCGAGGTGCATGTGTGGACCAACCGCCCCGTGTGGCCGCAAAGCCCCACCATCAAGGCCCGCTTCGCCGAGAACCCGGCCGTGCCCGCCTCGATTCACTGGGATGAGTTCATCGGCCCCAGCGCGATGCGCCCCTACAACCCCGGTTATCACCCGTTCAAGTGGCGCGGCTGGTGGGACTTCGGCACCGGCGCCCTGGGCGACATGGCGTGCCACACCGCCAACATGGCGTTCATGGCCCTCAAGCTTGGCTACCCCACCAGCGTGGTGGCCGAGAACGAGGAACTGAACCCCGAGACCTACCCGGCTTGGGCGCATGTCACCACCGAGTACCCCGCGCGCGACAGCATGGGCCCGGTCACCTTCCACTGGTACGAGGGGCGCCTCAACGGCAAGCTCGTCCACCCGCCCGAGGCGCTTCAGAAGAAGGTGCTCAAGCAGGGCGAGAAGCTCGTCAACTCAGGCTCCATCCTCGTGGGCGACAAGGGCATCATCCACTCGCCCAACGACTACGGCGCCGCCTTCCGCATCTCCAACCCGGATGGCAGCCCGATGGAAACCCCCAAGGTCGATCAGGTTCTCCCCCGCAACGGCAAGGGCGACCAGGGCCAGAAGGACGAGTGGATTCGCGCCATCAAGGAGAACAAGCCCGAGCTTGCCCTGTCGAACTTCGACTACGCCGGCATGCTCACCGAGGCCACTCTCCTGGGCAATGTCGCCATGCGCGCCGGCAAGAAGCTCATGTGGGACGGTCCCGGCATGAAGTTCACCAACGCCGCCGAGGCCAACGCCTTCCTGCACTTCGAATACCGCAAGGGCTGGACGCTCTGATGACCCGCCCGGTCCGCTGAGTTTTTCAGGCCCGATCCCGACCATGGGGTCGGGCCTTTTTCTTCCCCCCCACACCCGCCTCATCAATCTCCGGAGTTCTGGCCCATGCGCCGCCTCTTCCCCGCCTCTGCCACTTTGCTGTTCCTGGCGTTATCCATGCGGGCTGATGGCCCCGCTGACAACAACCCCGGCAAGGTGCGCCCGGTGCCTCCCCCGGGAATCGCCGTGCCCGAGGAAACCCGCAAGTCGCTTTCCGCGGAACTCAAGAACCTGGCCGACGACATCTCCAAGGTGCGCGCCACCCAGGCGAACAAGCCGTCGCTGCGTTATCTGCCCGATGTGCAGGTGTTCCACGAGGCGGTGAAGGCGGCGCTCGAGCACAATGAGTTCTTCGACGCCAAGGAATTCGACCAGGCGAAAAAGCTGCTGGCCATGGGCCGGGAACGCGCCGGCCATCTGGCGCAGGGCAAGGCCCCGTGGCTGGCAGCCTCGGGCCTTGTGCCCCGTGGCTACGCCAGCGCCATTGACGGCTCCATTCAGCCCTACGGCCTGGTCATCCCCGCCGGGTTTGTGCCCGGTGGGGCGCACCGCTACCGCCTCGACCTGTGGTGCCACGGCCGTGGCGAGAAGCTTTCGGAGGTCTCGTTCCTGAACCAGGTTTCCACCAGCCCCGGCCAGTTCACCCCGCCGGGGGCCATCGTGCTGCATCTTTACGGCCGGTACTGCAACGCCAACAAGTTCGCCGGCGAGGTTGACGCCTTCGAAGCCATGGCGGATCTCAAGAAAGATTACCTGATCGACGATGACCGCGTCGTCATTCGCGGCTTCAGCATGGGGGGCGCGGCGTGCTGGCAGTTCGCCGTGCATTACCCCGGCTTCTGGTGCGCCGCTGCCCCGGGCGCCGGCTTCTCGGAGACCCCCGAGTTCCTCAAGATTTTCCAAAACGAGGAAACCAAGCCCAACGCCTGGGAACGCAAGCTGCTCGGCTGGTACGACTGCACCGACTGGGCCGCCAACCTGGCGATGCTGCCCACGGTCGCCTATTCGGGCGAGAACGACAAGCAGAAGCAGGCCGCCGACATCATGGAGAAGGCCGCCCTGGCGCATGGCCTGCGCCTGACCCACATCATCGGCCCCAAGACCGGCCACAGCTACCATCCCGCGGCCAAGGCCGAGGTCAACGCCCGCATCGACGCCATTGTCGCGCTCGGCCGCGAAAAGTCGCCCAGCATGGTGCGCTTCACCACCAAGACGCTCCGCTACGCCGATTGCCGCTGGGTGCGGGTGACCGGGCTCAAGAACCATTGGGAATCCGGCAATGTGCTGGCCAGCTACGAGGCCGACCAACCTTTGGTCGAGGTTGACTGCAAGGGAATCACGGGATTGGAACTGCGTTTCGGGCCCGGCGAGGCCCCCTTGTCGCTGGGCGCCCGCTCGGTGACCGTGCGTTTCCGCGAGGGCGAGGTGAAGACCCAACTCGAGGTTCCCGGCGCCCTGACCGACCGCTCGTGGATGGCATCGTTTCACAAGAACGCCGAGGGGCACTGGCAGGCGGGCGAACCCAAGGGCGACGGCCTCCGCAAGAAACCCGGGCTGCAGGGACCGATCGACGACGCCTTCTGCTCCTCGTTCATCGTGGTCAGGCCCACCGGCAAGTCGGCGCATCCCAAGGTTCAGGCCTGGGTCGATGCCGAACTGGCCCGATTCCTGAAGGAATGGCGGCGGCAGTTCCGCGGCACCGCCCGCGTGGTGGACGACACCAAGCTCACCGACGCCGACATCGCCAGCCACAACCTCGTGGTCTGGGGCGATCCCGGCAGCAACGCCGTTTTGGGTCGGGTGAAGGACAAGCTCGGGTTCGAATGGGGCAGCGACTCGGTGGCCCTGTCGGGCAAGCCGCTTCCCGCCGCCGGCCATGTGCCGGTGCTTATCCGGCCGAACCCGCTCAACCCGGCCAAGTATATCGTCGTGAACTCCGGCCCCACCTACCGCGAGTACGACTACCTGAACAACGCCCGCCAGATTCCGCGCCTGCCCGACTGGGCGGTGATCGACCTGGCCACGGCGCCCGACGCCCGCAAGCCGGGCGGCATCGCCGCGGCGGGTTTCTACGACGAACGCTGGCAGATGCCCAAGGGGGACTGAACGCGTGAGGGCCATCGGCGGGGCGTATGTGCATTCCACGGCGCTGGTGACCGGGCGGGTGACGCTTGGCGCCGGCGCCAGCCTGTGGCCGCTGGTGGTGGTGCGAGGCGACCTGGCGGAGATCCGCGTGGGGGCCAACACCAACCTTCAGGATGGCGTGATCGTCCACACGGACTTTGGCGTGGACCAGGTCATTGGCGATGATGTCGCCGTGGGTCACCGCGCCACCCTGCACGGCACCCGCATCGGCCGGGGGTGCCTCATCGGCATGGGCGCGATCCTGCTTTCCGGCACCGAGATCGGCGAGGAAAGCGTGGTCGCCGCGGGCAGCCTGGTGACCGAGGGAAAGAAGTTTCCGCCGCGGTCGCTCATCATGGGCAGCCCTGCCAAGGTGGTGCGGGAAGTTTCGGAGGAGCAACTCGAGCGCGTGCGGATGATCTGCCGCCGCTATCATGACCTTGCCGCCGAGTACGCAGCCGGAAAGTTTCCGGCGCTCGGCTCATGAAAACGGATATCACAAGGAGGTTGACATGCACAGGATGAAATTGGGCGCCTTGGCGATGTTGCTGACCGTGGCCTTCACGGCCCGGGCTGATGATGCCAAGTCGCGGTGGAAGGGCAACTGGACCAGCGACACCACCGGGCACAAGGGACCCCTGAAGGCCTCCGTCACCCAGGAGGGGCCCGAAACCTACAAGGCGCGCTTCACCGGGCGCTTCGCCGGCGTGGTGCCTTTCATGTACACATCGAAGATGCATGTCACCGGCGTGGAGAACGGCCGGGTGCACCTGGCCGCCGACCGCAAGCTGCCCATGTTCGGCCAGTTCAACACCCGGGCGGTGATCGATGGCGACCGTTTCGACGCCACCTACCAGGCCAAGAAGGACCAGGGCAGCTTCCGCATGGAGCGCCGCTAACACCGTTTCCCGGGGACCCGTCATGAGCAGGCTGTTCAGGTTTGTCCTTCTGGCGGGTTTCCTCGCCTTTTTACCCTCCGCGCGCGCGGAGAACTGGCCCGAGTTCCGCGGTCCCGGCCGGCAGGGGATTTCCGGCGAGAAAAACCTCCCGATCAAGTGGGGCAAGTCCGAGAATATCGCCTGGTCGAGCGCTGTTCCCGGCGTCTCGTGGTCCACGCCCATCGTGTGGGACAATCGTGTTTTCCTCACCACCGCCACCGACGAGGGCCAGTCGTGCCGCGTGCTGGCGCTCGACGCCGCCACGGGCAAAACCGTGTGGGACCGCGAGGTGTTCCGTCAGGTTCCCCGCAAGAAGGAGACCCGCAACAGCTATTCCACCCCCACCCCGGTCACCGATGGCAAGCGCGTCTACGCCGTGTTCAGCGACGGCGGTTTCGCCGCCCTCGACTTCGCCGGCAACATCGCCTGGACCAACCGCGATTACCCCTTCTACAGCCAGCACGGCCTGGGTGCCTCGCCCGTGCTTTCAGGCGGCCTGCTCATCATGACCATGGATGCCAGCAGCGAGGGGGAAGACAAGCTCATCGGCTGGCAGAAGCCATGGGACAAATCGTTCGTGGTGGCGCTCGATGCCGCAACCGGCAAGCAGCGGTGGAAGACCATGCGTGGCGTCACCCGGATCTCCCATGGCACGCCGACCATCTGGAATGGTCCGGACGGCAAGCCGCAGGTGGTGACCGAGGCGGGCGATGTCGTGCAGGGATTCGACCGCGACACCGGCGCCAAATTGTGGACCAGCGCGGTCGCCGGCGAAGGCAAGGTTCCCTCCACCGTGGTGGGCGAGGGCCTGGTCTTCACCGCCGGTGGCTACCGAGGCCGCGAAAGCGTCAAGGCGTTCCGTCTGGGTGGCGCGGGCGAACTCGCCGAAACCGCGCTGGCCTGGGAGCAGAAAAAGGTGAATCCGAAGGTTCCCTCGCTGGTGCATATCAAGCCCTGGCTGTTCGCCATTCAGGACAACGGCATGGCCAGTTGCCAGAAGGCCGAGACCGGCGAGGTGGTGTGGCAGGAGCGGGTGGGCGGGGGCTTTTCCGCCTCACCAGTGGCGGCGGATGGCCGCATCTACCTGCTCGACAACAACGGCGACACCACCGTCATCGAGGCGGGCCCGGCCTACAAGGTGCTGGCGAAGAACACGCTCGGCGAACCGACCCAGGCGTCGATGGCCGTCTCCAACGGTCGTATCTTCATCCGCACCGAAAAGACCCTGTGGTGCGTGGGGAACCGGGCACCCTGAGTACCCGGCGGCTGACGCCGCTCGGCTCCAGCAACCGTTGAATGAAGATGCGCGCGGGGTGTCAGCCCGGGGCGGGGTATTTGGGCGCGCGGCCTTGAAGCACTTCCACCACATCGCGCACCACCCAGCTCATGTTCTCGATGGCGGTGCGGGTACGCGCCGCCATGTGCGGCGTGAGCAGCACATGGTCGAGGCCCAAAAGCGGGTAGTCGGCCTTGGGAGGTTCCGGGTCGAAGACATCGATGGCGGCGCCGGCGATCCTTTTGTGCCGAAGGGCCTCGGCCAAGGCCGCGTCGTCCAGCACCTCGCCCCGGCTGGTGTTGATGAGGATCGCGCTCGGCTTCATCCGTGACAACAGCGCCGCACCGACAAGGTTTTCGTTGCCGGCCTTCATGTCCACATGGAGCGAAACGATGTCAGCCTCGGAGAACAGTGTCGGCTTGTCGACCGCAAGGGCCGGGAAATCGACCTTGTCACGCACATCGATCAGGTCGTTGTAGATCACCCGCATGCCGAAACCGTTGGCCGCGATCCTGCCAACGCGCCTGCCGACCCGGCCCATTCCAAGGATGCCGATCGTCAGTTCGTTCAACTGAACGCCGCGTTGAGTGTCGCGGATACGCTTGAATTCCGCGGGATCGTAAACCTTTTCCTTGAAAAAAGCCCAGGGACGCAGCAATTGGAGGGCATAGCCGATCACGAAGTCGCCGACGGCCAGGGTGTTGGCATCGGGCGTGAAGACAACCTCGACTCCCCGGGCGCGGCAGGCCTTCACATCGATGTTCTCGAGACCCACCCCGCCCCGGGCGACAACCTTCAGCCTGGGGCACCGGGCCAGCAGGTCGTTGTTCACCCTGGTGTAGGTGCGCACCACCATGCCTGCCGCCTCGGGCAACGCGGCGTCGAACTCCGGGGAACCGTGTTTCGCCTCGATGACCTTCGCGTGGTCCCGCAACCAAGCGAGGGGTGAGGGGTCGGAACCTTCAGTGACAATGACGGTGGGTAGGTCGCTCATGGAGGCAGTTATAGCGCAACGCAGGCGCCTGTTCCATTCGGCGCCGGCATGAAATCATCCAGGTTGAGGCGGGGTCAGTTCCTTGGTCCCCCGGGCTTGCGCACGGCTTGGGCGGTCCATGGATCTTCCGGCCAGGGGTGGCGGGGATACCGGCCGCGCAATTCCTTGCGCACCACCTGGTAGGTGGTGTTCCAGAAGCTTTCAAGATCGTCGGTCACTTGCTGCGGACGGAAGTTGGGCGCCAGCAGGTGAAGGAGCACGCGCACTCGTCCACCTGCCACGCGCGGCGTTTCCTTCCAGCCGAAAAGCTCCTGGATCCTTGCCGCCAGCACCGGTGGACGGCCGGGTTCGTACACCAGGCTGGCCGTGCCCCCGGAAGGCAGCGTCATGCGGGCGGGTGCCAACTCGTCGAGGTCGCGGCGCTGCTTGTAATCGAGTGATTCCAACAGCGGGGCGTGCCAGTCCTTGTCGCGAACCGAGGCGAGGGATCGTTCCCCCTGGCACAACCGCGCCAAAAAATCCGTCCAAAAGGCATCGTCGATGAGTGGAACAATGCCTGGAACCGTCGCCGCCAGCCACCGCCAACGCGCCAGCAGGTGGAATGCCGGTGTTCCCTCCCCGGGAAGGATCGAGTCGAGCCGGTCACGCGCCGCGGACGCGAGGATGGAGGCGGTGGTGTCGTCGAGTTGAGCGGTGACCTCCCGTTCATCGATGACCAGGCCGGCGAACAAGGTCCTTCTGCGGCCGGCCACGCGTTCGGTCCGCTCGTCGAACTCGACGGTTGTCTCGACATTCAGTTGTTCGGGGTCGAGATCATCGCGGCAGATTCCCGAGGCCATGCGCACCACGGCCTCTCCGGGTTGGTCGTCCACATCCAGGCACACGAACAGGTCCGATTCCGTGAGCGCCGACTGGGGGCCGAGCTTCACGGGCCTTCCACCGGCCATCATCCCCCGGGAGGAGTCGCCTTCACGGCGGCGTGCCAGCCGGTCGGGAAATGCCGCCAGCAGCGCCCCGGCGAAGGCCCGTCGAGGATCGGCGGCGCGTGGCCCGACGGAAACCTGCCGCTCCAGGTCGGAGGCGACGCGCGCCAGGCGCTGGTCGCGTGGGGAAGCCTTGTCGGGAAACAGTTCATCCAGGCGGTGAAGCAGGTCGCAATCGACGGAATGCTCGGGGCGGCTAGGTCTTTGCGGATCTCCCTCGGCCAAAAATGCCGCGGCGCGCGCCGCCAGCTTGGGAATCCCCAGGCGCGCCCCTTTCACCAGCAAGGTCGCCACCCTTGGTGGCAGGGGCAACCGGGCGATCTCCTCGCCCAGGCGTGTCAGCCGGCCACCTTGAATGGCCCCGAGTGTTTCCAGCGTGGCCAAGGCCCGGGCGCGCGCGGCCTGGGGCGGGGCATCGAGCCAGTCGAACCGGTCGAGTTCCCCCATGGCGGCCAGTTGCAGCAGGGCGGGGGAGGGATCGACGCGGAGGATCTCGGCGAGGTCGTGTTCCGGTCGCCTTGAATCGTCGTACTCGGAAAACAGCCGCAGGCAGGTGCCGGGCGCCTCGCGCCCGGCGCGACCCGCGCGCTGGGCCAGCGAGGCCCGGCAGACGGGGCGCGTCACCAACCTGTCGAGTCCCGTGGCCGGGTCGTGCGCCAGTTGCCTCGCCAGGCCGGAATCGACCACCGCCCGCACCCCGGGAACCGTGACCGAGCTTTCCGCCACATTGGTGGAAAGGATGACGCGGCGGGTATCGGGCCTGGGCCTGAGAACTTCGTCCTGTTCCTCGGGCGACAGGTCTCCATGCAGGGGCATGACCACGATGCCATCCCGCCGGGGTAGCCTATCGGTTACCTGGCGGATCTCACGCCAACCGGGCAGAAAGACAAGGATGTCGCCGTCGGTGGAATCCATGACCCGGCCTAGGGCGCGCGCCACGCCGCCGGCCCATTCAGGGCCCGGGGGCACCGGCTCATGGCTGATGGCGACGGGGTGAAGCCTTCCCGGGCTGTCGAGGGAGGGGCAACCCCCCAGGTAGGTGGACATGCGCTCGGCGTCGAGGGTGGCGGACATCACCACCACGCGCAGGTCGGGCCGAAGCGCGTCGCGCACCACCTTGAGCAGTCCGGCGATCAGATCCGTCTCCACTCCCCGTTCGTGGAATTCGTCGAGGATGACGCAGGAGATGCCCTCAAGGGCCGGGTCTTCGCGCAGCAGATTGAGGGCGATGCCGGGAGTCATGGCCACAAGCCGGGTCGCGTCGGTGGCTTGGCGATCGAAGCGGACATGGTGCCCGACCTCGCCGCCGGGGCGCGTGCCCCGCTCGAAGGCGATGCGCCTGGCTGCGGCCCGCGCCGCCAGTCGCCTTGGTTCCACAAGCAGGACGCGGCCTTGCATGGAGTCGAGCAGCGCCGAGGGAAGCCGGGTGGTCTTGCCGGCGCCTGTGCTGGCCCTGAGAACCAGGCACGGGTGCTCGCGCAGCGATGCCACCGCCCGGGGTAGCAGCGCGTCGATAGGCAGCGGCGGCGGGGGCATCGGTTCAGGACCGGGGCTTGCCCAGCCGTTCCTGTTCCAGGCACGCGGCCACGAAATGAACGGGGTCGCCCTGCAGTTTCGCGGCGCGGATCATGGCGCGGAAGTCGCCCGCCTTGTGGCACCGCTCGCGCAGCGACTGGGGAGACTGGCAGTTGACGGCGGCATCAAGCGCCTCGCCTTCGCGGCCGATGGTTTCCAGCAATCGGTGCAGCACTTCCGAGGGGTAGGTGTTGCCTTCCTCGGCCCCGGCTTGCGCCGCCTGGCGGAAATGGTCGAGATGGGCGTCGACATTACGGCCGGCGATCGCCTCGAGGTAATGGCGCCACCCCTCGAAGAACGGATCGAACGGGGTCTCGCCGCGGGGCGCGAAACGGCCCTTGAGCCGGGCGCCATAATCGCACAGCTCGCAGGCGAGGTCGAGTTCGGGGCAAGGGCCCATGGTGCCGGCTAGCTGCACCGTCGATTGCAGATGGGAAAGGTCGATATGGTAGACATCCTCGCCGGTCAGGTCGGGGTGGGAGTCGAGAAGCGAGGGCAGCCGGCCCGCCGGCATCGGCTCGGTCTCCTCCGGGCGCGGCTCGCGCCCCTCCTGCCGGGCCACATCCGCCATCAGCCGGCTGGTCAACTCGTGGTGCAGGGCCCGCGTCAGTTGCCTCAGGCAGGCCTTGCGGTCGGCGGGATCAGCGGGGATTTCCCCTTGGCTGAGCGCGGTGATGGCGTTGCATAGCCCGTAGCGTTGGATGATCCAGCCATAGCCCTCCACCGGCAGCAGGCCCTCGTAGAACGCCAGGCGGATCGGCGTGTCCCAATCGCCATCGTCCTCGGCGCGGAACTGGATCAGCGCGTTGCGGACGGGTTGGGCATCTCCCAACAGCTTGTAGAACGGCCAGGCCTGCTCGAGCAGTCCCTGTTCCAAGGCGGCGCCCCCCACCATGTGGGCGGCTTCACGGATCGCCTGCTCGTAGGTCTCCTGCTGCTCGGGGGTGAGGTCGGCCGACCCGGCGGTGGGGGTGGGACAGGCGCCCATGGCGACCCGGGACCGCATCAGCCGGGAATAGAACCACCCCCAGAAATCCCCCTTTTCGCGAAGGGCTAATTCCAGCTGATCGAGCGCCGCGGGTACCCCCTTGGCGGACAGTGTTTCCTCAAGCAACCCGCAGGTTTGGGCATCGTTCATGAACGGGGTTCTCCACCGGGGAAAAATGATTGTGAGGGGATGAAGAAGTTATTGAAAATATTTGGTGAATTTTTCCTTGCGCTTTCGTGAGCGACCGTTAGTCTACCCATGCCCCGTCGAGGTTTCCCTGGTGGTTGGGCGACACCAGGGTGGCTGCCGACGGGGCATTTTTTTTCAAATCTCCAAGCCATCCAGTCCTTGTTCCGGCGAGGTCACGAGCTTGTCCTCAAGCTCGCTGAGGACATTCTGGACCGCTGTCATCCGCTCGGGCCTTTGGTTGGCGTCGATGCTCAGGCAGGCCCCGATGAGCTTTGAAAGTTCCTCGGGAAGTCCCTTGATCAACTCCTGCACCGGCTTGTAGTACTTTTTCCAGGTGACTTCCTTGATCAGTTCGCCGCCGTCGTTCACCCAGGGCATGAGGGTCTTGCCCGTGAGGGCGGTGTACATGGTGGCGCCGAAGTTGTAGATGTCGGTCCGCTCGTTGATGATCTTGCCCTTGGCGGTTTCCGGGGCCAGGTACTGGGGGGTGCCCTGAAGGCGCATGGCGCCCTCGCCGCGGACCTGCGCCAGACCGAAGTCGATGATCTTCACCACCCCGCCGGTGCCGACCATCACATTTCCCGGCTTCATGTCGGCGTGGAAAATGTCCTTCTTGTGCATGTGCACCAGGCCGTCGGCGATCATCCGGAACGCCTGCACCTTCTGAGGCAGGCTGAGCCTGACCTGGTCCATCGGCTTGCCGTTGACGAACTCCATCAGCAGGTGCACCTTCACCACCTTGCCGAAGAACCAGGCCTTAACCTCCTCGTAGGCGAGAACCTTGAGAATGTGGGGGTGGTTCAGCTTCTGGCCGATCTCAAACTCGTGCTTGGCCTGCTCGAGGTACTTCTTGTCCTCCTCCTCGGCGATGGGAACCACCTTCAGGGCGTAAGCCTTGGCGTCCTCCATGCGGCGGATCTGAAGCACCGAGCTGTTGGCCCCGTTTCCCAGCGGACCCGTGACGGAGAACTTGCCGATTTTCATGAGACGAAATTCCAAACAAGGTGGCGCCCAAGCGGACGCTGGCTTCAAGACCTACAGGATACGGGCATCTCGTCCCTATGGGTATTGCATTCGGCGCTTCCCGCTGAAAGGCTGTATCCATATCAACCTTCGGAAGATGCCCATGAACAAGGTTCTAGCCGTCCGTTGCCTGGCCGTGGCATTCCTGGCCCTTTTGGGGCCGTTGCCGTTCCTGCTGGCCCAAAGGCAGGGCCAGAAATTCCAGGCCGTGGTGGAAAGTCATTTCAAGGCTTGGGATTCCAATCGCGATGGCGCTCTCAGCCACGCCGAGGTGGAAAGCCTCGTGGCCTCCCACAAGGTGAAGGGGGACGAGGCCGCCGCCGTCGCCAGCATTCATGTCTGGTTCCGCAACCATGCCGGCCACGCGCCGCTGACGCCCGAATTTTTCCGCAACGCCAAGGACGGTCAGGAGGAGAGGCGCGACCTGGCGCAAAAGTCGAACCACCTTCAGGGTGACTTCAACGCGTTCAGCAAGCACCTCGCCACGGTTCCCCGGCAGGTGTTCACCTCCAAGGCGCCCTCACTCGATGGAATGTCCCAAGGGCACCTGGGCGACTGCTACTTCGTTTCCACCGTCGGCGCCTTCTGCCACCGCGACCCGGGCGCCATCAAGCGACTGGCCAAGGTCGAAAGCGACGGATCCACCGAGGTCGATTTCGGTGATGGCCGGCGCGCCCGCGTTCCGCCGCTGACCGACTCCCTCATCTGCCTGGGAAGCACCGCCCATGACCAGGGCCTCTGGCTCAATGTCCTTGAGGAAGGCTTCGGCAAGGTGAAAACCGGCAAGAAGGGCGCGGCGACCGACACGGGTTCCAAGGCCGCGGTGGACAAGATCTCCAAGGGTGGAGATCCCGGCGCTGTCATCGCGATGCTCACGGGCAGGAAGGCCGAGTATCTGCCCGTTCGCAAGACTCCCCCGGAAAAGCTCCATGAAGCCATGCTGCGCGCCTCGGCGGCCCGCAAGCTCATATCCGCGGGCACCGACGCCGCCTCCAAGCATCCGTTGCCGCCGGGCATTCCGGGTGACCATGCCTACGCCGTGCTTTCGGTGAAGGGCAACCAGGTCACTGTCTGGAACCCATGGGGCAACCATTTCGAGCCCAAGGGTAGCCCGCCCGGACTGCAGCACGGCTACAAGGTGGACAAGGGAGTGTTCACGATGCCCTTTTCGGATTTTGAAAAGGTGTTTTCCGATGTGCATGTCGAAACCGACATGCACCACAAGGGCAAGTAGGCGGCGGGCCGGATCAGTCGGCGATGAGCCGGATCGCGTGGCTTGCCGACTTGTGGTACCACTCGCCCTGCCGGTAGGGCCTGAGCCTCACCCCGACGGGTATCGGCGCGCCGTTGTCGTCCTTCTCGCCCTCGCCGTGGCTATCGAGCACCAGGTGGGTGGCCGCGCCGTCCTTGCCGGCGCCGATGCTTCCCACCCACAGCACCACATGGCTGATGATCCCGGACTTGTTGCGGATATAGAGCAGGTCGCCGGTGCGCAGCGCCTTGGCCCTTTCCTCCACCGTGGCGGGCAGGGTGATCCGCATGGCGGGCAACCGGCCATTGCCTTGCCGGGCCTCGCGTGTCTCGGCCTGCTTGTGGACATCGCCGTCCAAAACGATCCCGGCGGCCTGGTCGTAGGTGAAGGCGGTCAGGTTGCTGCAATCGACCCCGGGACCGTTGTGGCCCACGGCGGTTTCCTTCCATGGCCAACCCGTCGGCGGGTTCCAGTCGGGAACATGGTGGTGCTGGTAGCCGTGACCGATCAAGCGGGCGGCGGTGGCGATCACCCGCTCCCGCTTGAACGAGGCGTTCCACCTTGGCCATTCCATCGGTTCCGGGTAGGTGCGCCGGGGCGGTCCCCAAGACCCGAATTTGGTCTTGCTGGCGTGGCTGTACCAATCGTGAAAGGGAATTTCCGCCGTCAGCTTCGGATCGCCCCGGGGACCTTTCTGGAGATCGCCCACCAGGCTGTCCAGCGGGTGGGTGAATTTCAACGAGTAGGGCGATTGGTAGGAGTCGGCGGCGTCACCCGCGAGGCCTACCATCGCGCCAAGCAGCAACGCCAGGCCGAATATGCGCATTATTTGCCTCTGTAATTAAGCGAATTCAACGAGGTCTTCCGCGGCGAAGGTCGGGCCATCGACGCACACCCTGCGGTAGTCCCACCCGGCGGGGGATTCGGTGTCGCGCACCTTGACCACGCACGAGTAGCAGATGCCCAGGCCGCAGGCCATCGGCGTTTCCAGGGAGAGATGGCAGGGCAACCCCATCGACGCGCACTGGCGGGCCAAGGCCTTGAGCATCGGTTCCGGCCCGCAGCCGAAAACATGGTCCGGCCGGGGCAGGGCTGCCAGCACATCCGTCACCCGGCCATGGGTGCCGGCGGTGCCATCGTCGGTGGCCAGGTGCACAGTCGCGCCGGCGTCGCGGAAGGCATCCACCCCGGCGTGCAGCGATGAGGTGCGGGCGCCGTAAACAAAGTCGACGGTTTCGACCCGCCTGGCTGGCGGATCCCCGGCGAAGCCATGGCTGCCGAGAAGTTCTCGCGTGTGCGCCAAAAACGGCGTCTGGCCGATGCCGCCCGCCACCAAGGCCACCCGGCGGGCGCCGGCAACCGGTTCAGGGAACCTTTGGCCCAACGGGCCCCAGACATCGAGCCTGTCTCCGGCTCGCGCGTCGGCCAGCAGGCCCGTGGCCTTCCCCACCACCATGTGAGCGAAGGAAACTCCACTTTCTTGAGGCAGGATGTCGAGCAGGGCGAACGGGCGCCCCAGTAGCGGATCGGTGTGACCCGGCAGGCGGACCATGAAGAACTGGCCGGGGCGAATCCTTTTGGCCAGTTCGGGCGCTTCGATATCCACCCGCCAGGTGCGGTCGGCGAGTCGCGTGTTGGCCAGCACCCTCGCCTGGAAGGTTCCGGGACGACAGGGGTGTGTCATTCCTCGTCTTCCCGCCGCTTGGTCGATCTTTTCCAGCCCGGCTTGCGGCCGGGGCGCATGCCCGGCTTGTAGCCGGAAGGAATCGACTCGCCCTTCTCAAACTTGAGGGAACCGGGCCTGGGTGGCCGGGGAGCGTCGCCCCGCCTGTCTTCCCGCAAAGGGCCCGCCGGTCGTTGCCCGCGCGGCGGGCGACCCCCGGGGCCCGGCCGTTCGCCGCGAGGTGGCCTGTCGCGGTCGGCATATTCGGGCCTCGGGCCGCGGGGAGGACGACCTTCGGGCCGTTCTCCGCGTGGTGGCCTGTCGCCATATCCCGGGCGTTCGCCACGGAAGGGCCGGTCTCCCCTTGGAGGCCGTTCGCCCCGGGGTGGTCCTTCGCCACGGTAAGGCCTTTCGCCCTGCCCCGGTCGGGGCCCGCGGCTTGACTGCGGACCGCGCCTGTCGTCCCGGCGATCCGGTCGCGGCGGCCTGTCACCCTGTTCAGGACGCGGTGGCCTGGGGGCACCCGCTGGGCGCGGATCGGGCTTGCCCGGCCTGCGCGGCGGCATGCCCTTGTGGGCCGACCGGCCGATGGGCGGCTTGCGCGCGGGCACCGGAGGCGCCGTTTCCTCCGGCGATTCGTCGGTTCCTTCCTCGGCCGCCATGTCATCTCCCTCCACCAGGCGCTGCCGGCGGCGTTCCGCCTGGGCGCACATCTTCTTGAGCCACAGTTCTTCCTCGCGCGACACCCGCCGGGCCTTGCCGGCCGGCAATCGGTCGAGCTTCAAGGGGCCGATCGCGATCCGCAAAATCCGCATCACCTTGTGGCCCAGTTGCGCCAGCATGCGCCGGATCTCGCGGTTCTTCCCCTCGGAAAGAACGATCTCCAGCCAGGCGCTCTGACCCTGCGACTTCAGCCGGCGAACCCGCTTGGCCTTCACCGGGCCGTCGCTGAGCCACACGCCCTCCAGCAGCCTGTCGATGTCCTTGCGGTCCGGGCTTCCGGCCACCTGCACGCGGTAGGTCTTCTCGATGCCGTAGCGCGGGTGCGTGAGCCTGAGGGCCATCGGCCCGTCGTTGGTCAGGAGCAGCAGGCCCTCGCTGTCCTCGTCGAGACGGCCGACGGTGTAAACGCGTTGGTCCACATGGGGGATCAGGTCGGTGGCCAAGGGCCTGCCGGAAGGGTCGTGATTGGTGCAGAGCACGCCGCGCGGCTTATGGACCGCCCAATAAACGAGTTTCTCGGGCTCAACGGCCTTGCCGTCCACGGCCAGGCGGTCGCCTTCCTCCACCCGACGGCCCGGTTCGACGACGCGCTGGCCGTTGATGAAAACCCGGCCGGCGGCGATCAGGTCGTCACAATGACGCCGGGAGCCGACTCCCGCGGCGGCCAGCGCCTTGTTCAGGCGGTCCCCGGGGGTCATCCGCCCACCGCCTTGCGCAATTCCTCGAGTTGACGGGAAAGTTCCTCCACCCGGGCCTCAAGGGCCGCCAGGCGGGAAACCGTTCCGGGTTCAGGCGCCCGTCCGGCCTCGTCGTCTGATGAAACCCGGCCGGAGCCGGACTTTAGGGCCTCGAGTTCGGCGGGCGGGTGGAAGCCATGGGTCACCCGGGCGCCCCGGCGGCCTTCCGGCTCAAGCCACACCACCAAGGCGCGACGGGCCAGTTCCTTGAGCGCCTTTCCTAGCGAATCGGCCTCGGGCATCGAATCCAGCCGGGGAACCCGGGTGCGAAGCTCGCCCTCGGTCTGCGGCCCACGGAGCAACAGCTCGCAAAGAACGCCCAATTCGATCCGGCCGACGGTCCAGGCCTCGTAGGCGTGGTGCCGCCAGCGATCGACCCGGCCGCCCGAAACCCGGCTGGCCAGCCCGCGCTTTTGCAGCGGGACGATCGCCTGCTCCACATCCTCTTCCTCAAGATCCAAGACGGGATCGCGGTTGGATTTCTGGTTGCAGCCGGTCGTCAGGGCGTTCAGGCTGAGAGGGTAGGAATCGGGCGTGGTTTTGCTCTTTTCGATCAGCACGCCAAGAATACGGCGTTGCTTGGGTTCGAGCGGATCCCATCCCGGTTGGCTTTCAGGTGTGTCGTTCATTCCGTCAGTCTAGCCGACGACCGGCCCGCGCGGAACACCGTTGGAGGTTGGTCATGCGTGGCATTCAGGTGGTGTTGCTTGGCCTGCTGTTGCCCTGCCTGGGTTGGGCCCAGCCGGCCGTGGATGTGGTGGTTCTCAAGTCGGGCGAGGAGATTCGCGGCGTGCGCTGGGGCGCGGCGGGACCCCGGGCGGTCTGGTATGTCTGCCGATCCTCATGGCTGCGGGCCGACCAACCGGCCCTGGCCCAAAGGCTGGAAAAGGAACAGGCCGACCGCGAGACCAAGGTCCGCGCCGATTTGGTGCGCCGCCTGACAGCTTGGAAGGAGACGCTGCCCGGGACCAGCGCCAAGGATTTGTCGCCGGTGGCGGACGACCTGTTGGAACGGTACCGCGGTGAGGCGAAGGCGGGCGCCTTTGTGGCCACGGTGGTGGAGGCGGGGCAGGTGGCGCGTTTGGTTGCCGCCCGGCCGGGCTTGGCGAAACTGGCCCTTGTCGCCTGGCGGGAGAACATGGAAGGCGTGGAGCGCAAGCCGGCCGGGGAGATTGCCGCGGCGCTCAAGGAGGGTGGCATCGCCTGGGAAAAGGAAACACCGGATCTGCTTGAGAAACTTCCGGCGTTGCCGGTGTTGGCCGAGGGCGACTGGAAGGCGCGCGTGGCGTTTCTCGATTACCAGTCCACATCCAGGCTGCACCTGCAGGGCACCGGAGATGTGGTGATCGAGACACCGGCCGAGGGTGCCGCACTGGCGGCGGGGCAGATCGAGGCCCTGATGGCCCGGGTGGGCAAATCCACCTTGGAAAAAGCCTTGGGCGATCTCTTAGGGGAAACGCCCGCACCGGGGCGCCAACCGGCCGGTGGTGTTTCTCCCGAAGCGCTCAGGATTGCCCGGGAACGCAAGGCGCCGGTGTTCCGCCTGAGCCAGGTGGAGCCCGACCTGGCGGGTGGTCGGGTTCTGGTGGTGGACCGGTTGGTGAGCATGCGCGGCCCGATGCCCGAAGTGGTCTGGCAGGCGCGTCTGGAAGGACAGGGTGCCAACGCCGATCCCGCGGTGGTGGCCCGATTGAGGAAGGACCCGCAGGTGGCGAAAATCGTGGCCGGAGCGGAGGCGCTGGGCGCGGGTGCGGCGCTGGATCAGGCGCTGCGCGCCGGCGCGGTGACCTTGGATTGTTGGGGCAAGGCTGAAGGAAGGTTTCAGGAGGTGGCCCGCGTCGCCACCCGCAGGCTCGACGGCATTCCGCTGGCATGGCTGGAAAACCGGTAAGCATTTCCAGCAAGTGAAGACGGTGCCCCGAAGCACAAGCGCCACCTTGTTCAGGTGGCGCTTGTGTTGTCAGTGGCGGTTATTCGTCATTCCATCGGCGGGCGCGCTGGCCGGCCGCCTTTTTCGCCATCCGGACCACCCTTGGGTCCCTTGCCACCCTTCTCGCCCTTTTCCCCACCGGGCCCGCCTTTTCCGCCCTTTTCTCCTCCGGGACCACCCTTGCCACCCTTTTCCCCACCGGGCCCGCCAGGTCCGCCAGGGCCACCGCCGAAGCGCGGGCGGAAGTTTTCCGCCGCCTTGATCTGCTCGGGGGTGAGGATCTTGGAAAGCTTCCCTTTCAATTCGTTCTTGAGGTCGTCAATCTGCTTTTCCTGCTCGGGGGTGAGTTTCATCTCGGCGCGCAAAGGCGGCGGAATCACTTGGCCCAGTTCGAAGCGGGGCACGCCGCCCTTGCCGTCTTTCCCATCCTTGCCGCCGGGGGGCTGAGAGGAGGCGTTGGATACCAGAAACACCGCGGCCACCGCGAGGGCGGCCAAACCGAAACCGAAACGGTACATAGTGGGTTCTCCCGATCGGATCAGAACATCGAAGTAACGGCAATCATGGTGACACAAGAATCAGCCAATATTCATTAAAATCTGGTTTATGCTGCTGAATGAAACGCCCAAGACGGAAAGACCGCTGAACTTCTTTCCCATCCCTTCGAATACAATGGGGAAAGCCGATTCCACCGGGGGTTCGACCATGGAAGCGATGCAGATGCTGAAAAGCCGGCTGGCGCGCTTGCGGGCCGGCAGGATCGACATTCGCAACGACGAGGTTCTTCAGCGCCTTTTGGCCCGTATCCGGGCTTCGCACACGCTCGATGACTTGATTATTGGCGGTTTTCCCGGGCTGGGGGAACTTCCGTTGGAACGGGCAGTGCACTACTGGGAAGGAAAGGCCCTGCGCGCAGGCCGCAACCTGCTTCGCGAGGACGACATCGTCACGGGCGACCTTGTCCTGGTGCAGGGTGTGCTTTCGCCACCCAACAACGAAATGCCATGGGAAGACAATTCCGGTCAGAAGTTGTTGGGGCAGGGCTTCA
>CAWUNZ010000026.1:0-22619 GCA_963923445.1 uncultured bacterium | reverse complement strand
AACGAAATGCCATGGGAAGACAATTCCGGTCAGAAGTTGTTGGGGCAGGGCTTCAGGGTTTTGGCTTTGCAGCTGCCATTCGCCCTTCTGGAACCGGCCAGCCGGTCGCTTTCCAACGGCGAACCGATCAGCCTCGACCTGCGCAGGCTGGCGCTGATCCGGTGCTCTTCCGAGTTCTTCCACGCCCAAAGGGGCACGCCGCCGCCCGCCAATCCTCCCGAGGCACCTTCCAGCCCATCGGACCTGCCGTTCTGAGAAGCTGGTACGCCTTGTCCCACGGGCCACCCGTGGTATGCTGGTCGAATTGAATCGAAGCTGAGGTGATCCGTCATGGGCCAGCAGTGCGCCATTTGCCAGAAGAAACCCGTCGTGGGCAACACTTACACCAAGCGCGGCAAGGCCAAGTACCTTGGCGGCAACGGTGTGAAGGTGACGGGCAAGAACAAGCGCGTGTTCAACCCCAACCTTCAACGCCTGCAGATTCAGCTTGATGGCGCCGTCACCACCACCCGCGTTTGTGTGAAGTGCATGCGATCGGGGTTGGTCGTTCGTCCAGTCAAGCGCAAGCCGTTCCAGATTCAACCGGCCTGACCATGAAGCTGACGGAAGAGCAGGTCCGCTGGGTCGCCCACTTGGCCCGGCTGGAGTTGTCCCCCGCTGAGCTCACCGCCCTGACACCGCAACTGGCGGCCATTGTCGCCTATGTCGATCAACTGGGCCAGCTCGATACCCAAGGCGTTGAGCCTCTGGCCCATGCCCTTCCCGTCAGCAATGTCTTCCGCGACGACGAGGTGGCACCCTCGCTTCCGGTGGCCGAGGCTTTGGCCAACGCCCCCCGCAAGTTGGGTGATTGCTACGCCGTTCCCGCTGTTCTGGATTGACCACCCATGAGCCTGACCCGCCGTCCCGCCAGCGAATTGGTTCACCTGCTGCGGCGTGGTGAGGTTTCGTCGCGGCAAGTCGCCCAGTCGTTCCTCGATTCCGCCACCGCGCGCGACGAACAGGTGGGAGCTTTCCTTCACCTGGATGCCGAGGCCGTGCTGGCCGCCGCCGACGCCATTGACGCCAAACGCGCCAAGGGCGAACCAGTGGGCGTTCTCGCCGGTATTCCCGTCGCCATCAAGGACAACCTTTGCCAACGCGGGGTGCCCACCACCTGCGCCAGCAGGATGTTGGCCAATTTCAAGCCTCCGTACACCGCCCATGTGGTGGAGCGGGTGATCGCCGAGGGTGGTGTGCCGTTCGGCAAGACCAACCTCGACGAATTCGCCATGGGTTCGTCCACCGAGAACAGCGCCTTCAAGAAGACTCGCAACCCGTGGGACCTGGAACGCATCCCCGGCGGTTCCAGCGGCGGTTCGGCCGCGGCGGTTGCCGGCTGCCTGGCGCCGTTGTCACTCGGTTCCGACACGGGCGGTTCCATCCGTCAGCCGGCAAGCCTGTGCGGCATCGTGGGGCTCAAGCCCTCCTATGGCCGAGTCAGCAGGTATGGATTGGTGGCTTTCGCCAGTTCGCTCGACCAGGTGGGCCCGTTCGCGCACGATGTCACCGGCGCGGCGCTGCTGCTTCAGGTGGTGGCGGGGCATGACCGCCGCGACAGCACCTCGGTGGATCAGCCGGTGCCCGACTACCTGGCCACCCTCGAGACGCCCTTGGCCGGGCTGCGCGTGGGCGTGGCGCGGGAATTCTTCGGCCCCGGCCTCGACTCCGAGGTGGAAAAGGCGGTCCGTGGAGCGCTTGCCGTTTACAAGGGTTTGGGCGCGACGATTGTCGAGGTGGACCTGCCGACCAGCCCGCATGCCGTCGCCACTTACTATCTTGTGGCCACCGCCGAGGCTTCCAGCAACCTGGCCCGCTACGACGGCGTGCATTACGGTCATCGCACCGCCGAGAAAACCAACCTGATCGACCTTTACAGCAAGAGCCGGGGCGAGGCTTTCGGCGCCGAGGTGAAGCGCCGGATCATGCTAGGCACTTACGCGCTCTCAAGCGGCTACATCGACGCCTATTACACCAAGGCGCTCAAGGCGCGCAGGCTTATTCTCGAAGACTTCAACAAGGTCTTCGCGCAGTGCGATGTGCTGGCCGGCCCCACCTCTCCCACCGCGGCGTTCAAGCTTGGGGAAAAGTCGAGTGACCCGCTCTCGATGTACCTGAGCGACATCTACACCATCTCCTGCAACCTTGCCGGCATCGCCGGTGTCAGCATCCCTTGCGGTTTCACCGCCTCCGGCTTGCCGATCGGCTTGCAGCTTCAGGCCCCGGCGATGGCCGAGGAAACCCTGCTGCGCGCCGCGCGCATGCACGAGAAGGCGACCGACTGGCATACCCGCCGGCCTTCGGGCGCCTGACCGCGCCGGGCCCGGTACAGGCTCCCCGAGGTTTCTCCATGATTTCGCTGTTGCTTCCCCTGGTGATCGCCGCTGGAACCCTCGGCGTCGATCCCCCCGCGAGGACTGTTCCCGTGCTCCGCCACATCGTGCTCTACAAGTTCAAGGACACCACCACCCCGGCGCAGATCGACGAGGTTTCCGCCGCGTTCAAGGCCTTGCCCGGCAAGATCCCCGGTATCGTCGGCTTTGAATCGGGCACGAATGTCAGCCCCGAGGGGAAGAGCGAGGGGTTCACCCACGCGTTCGTGGTCTCGTTCGCCAGCGAGAAGGACCGGGATGCCTATATTGTGCATCCGGCGCATCAGGATTTTGTCAAGATTGTCAAGGATCGCCGAGAGAAGGTTATCGTGGTCGATTTCTGGGTGAAGTGAACCTTGGGGCGGCTAATTTCCGGCGCTGGCCAAGGCCCCTGGTTTTCCGGCGGCCTTGCTTCTCACCCACGCCTCGAGCCTTTTGAAGTCCGCGCCGTCGGCCTTGTTCCATGCCTTGGCTGCCAGAATTCGGTAGCGTTCCGCCTGGGCTGATTGCGACTCCATCTCGGACAGGGCCTGCAATCCCAAGGCGGCGATGGCGCTTGCCGGGTCGTGCGCAAGCGCCTCGAGGAAAGCCTCGCGCGCCACCACGCGGTCTCCCACCCGGAGCGCTCCCAATCCCCACGATTCCATGTGGTGCGCGCCGTTGCCCCACGCATGGGCCTGGTGGTCGTCCTTGGTGCGGTCCACGCAGCGCTTGAGCAGGGCCAAGCCTGTCTTGCCGTCGCCCTCCTCGCAGGCCAGGAGGCCCAGAAGTTCCAGCATGCGGAGTTCATTGGCCTTGTCGCCCTTGCCCGACTGCCGGGCCTGCCGCAGCACCTCGGCGTGGGCCCGCATGCCGTCGATGTCTCCCTGGCGCCAGCACCACATGCCCGCGGCGAAAGCCGCCTGCGGCCGGTCGTTTTTCTGCAGTTTTTCGATCGCCTCCGTAGCCAAGGTGGCGTCGCCCGTGGCGGTGGCCAGGCGCAGCCAGACCGCGTACGGCTTGAGGCCGTCGCGCCGCTGGTCGGCCAGTTTCTCCCGCGCCTCGGCGAACCTGCCCTGATGAATGAGCGAAACCATCAGGATTTCCATGTGGTGCGCGTATTGGTGGTCTTCGCCGGGCTTCAAGTTCATCGCCTTGTGGTAGGCCTGCTCGAGGACGATCGCCTGCCAGGAAAGGTCGGTGGTGCGGTCCCAGCGACCCAGGCGCGTCGCCAGGTGGGCCTGCATGTGGAAGGCGTGCGGCAGGCCGGGGGAAGACTGGATGTAGCGGGCGGCATGGTCCCAGCCGAGGGCGGGGCGGCGGAATGTCTCGTAGAAGTGCACCAACTCGTGGTTGGCCCCGGGGTGCAAGGGGTTGACCCGGAGCAGGGCATGGTAGAACGGCACTCCGCCGATGGCGCCACCGAAACCGCCGGCGCCACCGCCCAACTGCGCCCGGAAGTACAGGGCCTCCTCGTCGTCGGGGAACTGCGCGATCAACTCGTCCACGGCGCGGATGGCGGCCTTCTTGCGGGCCTCGGCGTCGCCCGCGCCGGGTTCCAAGCCCCGTTCGAGAAGCGCCGCGCGAATCAGGCCCTGTTCCCGGGCATCGGCGCGGGCGCGGAGCGCGCCGGCCTGCTTGAACGCCTTGGTGGCATGGCTGGCCAGGGGACCGTGCTTTTCAAGTCCCCGGCCCAGGCACCACCAGGCCATGGCGCAGTCGGGGTCGAGCCGGGTGGCGGTTTCGAAGGAACGCACCGCCTCGATCCACACATAGGAGTAGAAATATCCCAATCCTTGGTCGATGTGCTCCTGGCATGCCGGCACCGTGGTGCCCACGGGGTAGCGGTACAGGCACAAGTTCGGGGTGATTCTCGCCTCGGCGAGCCCGCTGATGGGCAGCAGCGGCGGTCCGGTCAGGGCCCTCGGCTGGGCGGAGGCGCCCGGTGCCGCCGAGGCTCGTGACTCGGCTTGGGCGGGCTTGGATCGGGTTTCAACCACGGCGGCGGCACCCGGCCTCCCGGTTGCCGTTCCAGCGGGGCGCGCGTCGGCACCCGCGCAAAAAACCGCCAGCAGAAGCATCATGGTTTCACCGTGGCGGGCGCGGGCAGGGCACCGGCGGCGTGAAGTCCAAGCACGGCATAGGCCGTACCCGCGTGCGTGATGAAGTGCGCCTTGTCGTTGTTCAGTGAGCGCACGAACCACCGGCCGGAATCCCTTTGGTCCTTGCGCAGCCAATCCACCCCCTTGCGGGTGGCATCGGAGGCACCTTGGCACCGGCTCAGCACCAGCACCGCCAGGCCGGTGGCGTAACCATCGGACGGGGCCGAATCAGCTTCGTTCATGGTCCCGTCCTTGCGCTTCCACTTGCCGAGGGAGGCCAGGTTCCAGCCGCCGTCGGGGCGCTGAAGCTTGAGCAAAGCCGCCAAGGCGGCGTCTCGGTCGGCGGGGGCCATGGCGCGGGGGTCATAGCTGGCGGCCCAAGCCTGGTGCAGGCGGTGGTGGAGAGGAAGATCCTTCACTTTGCCCAGATAGGACACGATCCGTTCGACACGGGAATGGGCTTCGGTGTTGCCTTCCAAATAGCCCGGGGCGGCGGTTGCCGCGAGCAGCGCCGCGACCGCTCCGTAGCCATCGTCGCTTTCCGAGGGTGGCCAATCGCACTTCAGCCAGTCCCAGGCGCCATCGGCCCGCTGGAGCTTCCATTGGCGGTCCAAGGCCATTTTGGCCGGTTCGCTGGTGGCCTTGGCGCCTGAGATGCGGTCGTGCAGGGCCAAGGCCTGGGCGGTGGCGACCACCTCGGCGGGCCAGCGGGGAGCGTTCTTGTCCCAGTTGCGGGCTCGGTCCTGAAAAAAGCCGAGAACCTCGGCATGTTCCGCCCCAGGCTTGGCGACCAACGGACGGGCCACCACATAGGGGTAGTTGGTGTGGCAGGTGCCGCATTTGCGTTGCCGGGTCCACGCGAGGTTTACCTGGTCGAGAAACGCGGCGGCGCGCGCCGGATCAAACGCGGCGGCGGCCTTTTCATCGGCCTTGTTGGGCGCTGGAGCCGGAGCGTCGGCACCCGTGGCAAGTAGCGCGGCCAGCAGCAGCGAGTTCATTTCCATCGGCTCCTTGGGACCTTTACCGGGCGGGATATTCATTCCAAGGCATGATTGGCGTTCGGGCAAGTGAAAACCCCCGGTATGCGCCCGGCTGCCGGAACGATACCCTGATCCAATCGGAGGAGGATGAAACCATGACCGTCTGCCGCTTCGGGATTCTGGGTGCCGCGACAATCGCCCGCAAGAACTGGAAGGCGATCCGCCTGTCGGGTAACGCCCGGGTGACCGCCGTGGCCAGCCGGGAACCTTCCAGGGCCCAGGCGTTCATCGACTCATGCTCGGCGGAGGTGCCTCCGGGTGGGCATGTCGCCGCGGTGGCCTACGAAGACCTGCTCCACCGCGACGATGTCGATGCGGTTTACATACCGCTGCCGACGGGTATCCGCGCCGAGTGGGTTCTGAAGGCCGCGGCTGCTGGGAAGCATGTGCTGTGTGAAAAACCGTGCGGCTCGAACCTTGGCGAGGTGCGCGCCATGGTCAACGCCTGCGCCAAGGCCGGCGTGCAGTTCATGGACGGTGTCATGTTCATGCACAGTGGCCGGTTGCCCCTTGTGCGCCAGGCGCTGGACGACGGCCACTCGGTGGGCGCCATCCGCCGGATCACCAGCCAATTCAGCTTTGCCGCCCCGCCGGAATTTTTCACGGGGAATATCCGCGCCGACCACGCGCTGGAACCGCTGGGCTGCCTGGGGGACCTGGGCTGGTACAACTCAAGGCTCACCCTGTTTGTGATGCGGTACCAGATGCCGGAAAAGGTTTCCGGCCGATTGCTCTTGGGCCAGGGCCAGCCGGGCAAGCTGGTGCCGGTGGAATTTTCCGCCGAGTTGTTCTTCCCGGGCGGGGTGACGGCGTCGTTCTTCAACTCGTTCCGCACGCAGCATCAGCAATGGGCCCACATCAGTGGCGACAAGGGCTGGCTGCACATCCCCGACTTCGTGCTGCCCTTCCAAGGGTCTGAGTCGGCGTTCGAGGTGAACAACGCGCATTTCGACATCAACGGCTGTTCGTTCCGCATGCAGTCGCATCCAAGGCGGTTTGCCGCGCACGAACAGCCCGATGGGGCCCCGGACAGCCAGGAGACGAACATGATCCGCGCCTTCTCGCGGCTCGCGAAATCCGGCAAGCCGGATCCGTTCTGGGGCGATATCGCCGTCAAGACCCAGCAGGTGCTTGACGCGTTGGTCCGCTCGGCCCATGCCGACGGGGTACCGGTTACTGTTTGAGACAAATTCAAGCACCGATCGGGCTTGAACTGATTCGCGCCGCCCGTTGCTATTCCCTTGCGCCGGCAGGCGCCAACATTTCTTGCGCGAAGCGTCTGGTGAATGCCAGTCCCCCCTCGGGCCTGAGGTGGTGGGAATCGTGGAACCAGCCATCTGGCATCCAGTCGCGGCAGTCGATGTGCCGGCAACCTGTCGCGGCGATGATCTCCTGATAGGAGGCCTCGAGTTCCGGGTTGAAAGTGCCTCGGTGCGGTGCCGAGAGAGGCGGGGGGATCAACCAGACCTCGGCGCCCATGTCGCGGCATATCACCAGAATTCTGTCGAGCGCGCGGATGTTGACCGGGTCGATGCGGGTGTCGCGCAACCACGACCTCGCCACCAGGCGACCTCCCTCCGCGAGCGAGGCGATCTGGGCCGGTGTTTGGGGTGGCACAATGTTGTTCGGATTCACCACCGGCGGGTTAACCCCCGCGCTCGAAGACCGGGCCACGGGCGGAGAGGGGAAAACCGTGGCGGCAATTTCCTTCCAAATCAGGTCCCGATATTGATAAATGGGAAACAGGCGGGCCGTCGCCACCCGGCCAAATTGGTTGGTGACCGCGATTTGGACGATGTGCGCGGGCAGGTCGGCCCAACAGTGAAGTCGCAACCCGTTCCAGCCCGCGCAGAAATTGGTGCGCACGAAAAACTCGGGGCTCAGTTCCACCAGCACCCGTCGCGGGCGGGCACCCGAGGCAACCAATCGCTTGAGAACCGCCTCCTGCGCCGTGGGATCGCCTGCCGGCACGCCGGCATTGAACAATCCGGGCAGCGCCAGACGGGCTACCTCCGATTCCACCATCGCCCCTTCCAGCCGCGAACTACCCAGAACCACGATCTCGGGTGGTGATTCCCGATCGGTCAGGCGCGCCACCAGCGCCCGCAGGGAAGTGAAACGGAACAATGGCGCGACATGGTCGAGCCACAGCCCGAAGCCCAGTTGGGCCGCCATGAACATCGCCAATGCCATCAGCAAGACGCGCTTGGGCCTGTTCCTGTCGCGCGCGGGGTTCATGGCAGCCTCAAAAATTGAAGTAGATGAACCCGCTGGCCGAAAGCGGCAGCAGCAGAAAATAAACCAAAGCGAACGCAGCGAGGCCCGCGGCGGCGACCGGTTCGGGCAACCGCAATAGGATCTTGCGGATATCAACGGCACCACCCACGAATACCGCGGCCAGGCCGGCCAGCACCATCACCACCTGTTCCCGGGGCAACGATCGGCCTGAAATGGGCACCACAAGTCCGTTCAGCACGGTGGCCGCCTGCGCGAAGGTCTGGGCGCGGAACAGGACCCAGCCGATGGACACGGCCACGAATGTCAGGATCACCCATCCCGGCCGTGTCCAACTCGCCTTGGCCCACGAGGGCACGGGCACGATGCGGCCGGCGGCCAGCAAGGCGCCGTGGAAGACGCCCCACAGCACGAAAGTCCAACTGGCCCCATGCCACAGGCCTCCCAATGCCATTGTGATCATCAGGTTGCGGCAGGTGAGCCATTCCCCGCCCCGACTGCCGCCCAGCGGGATATAGAGGTAGTCGCGCAGCCACGAGGACAGTGAGATGTGCCAACGCCGCCAGAATTCGGCGATGCTCGCCGAAAGGTAGGGCGTGCGGAAGTTGTCCGGGAGCTTGAACCCCAGCATGTGGGCGATGCCGATGGCCATGTCTGAGTAGCCGCTGAAGTCGCCATAGATCTGGACGGAATAGCCGAGGGTGGCTGTCCACAGGGCGGCCGTGCCGTAGCCGGCCGGGTCGTTGAAAACCGGATCCACGATGGTTGCCATCCAGTCGGCAAGCACGGCCTTCTTGAAGGCTCCGACCAGAAACAGCCTGACACCCGCCTCGAAGCGAGCCCAGGAAAAACGCTTCGGGCGATGCAATTGGTGGGCGAAGTCGCCGGAACGGACGATCGGCCCCGCCAGCAGGTGGGGAAAGAAGAGGATGTACAGCAGGTAGTCGCGGGGCGATCGGAACGGCCGGATCGATCCCCGATACACATCAACGACATAGCTGATCGCCTCGAAGGTGTAGAACGAGATGCCCAGGGGCAGGACCACCTTCCAGACTGGCGCGTCGAATGGAGATCCAAGCCAGCCGGAGACCATGGACGCCGTGGTGACGGCAAAAAGAAGATATTTAAAATAGGCTAAAATGCCGAGGTTCGTGGCAATGCACAGCGCCACCAGCCACCGGCGATTGGCGGGGCTGGTGACCGAGGGCAGGCGGAGCGCCACGATGTAGTCGATGCTGGTCGAGGCCAGCATGAGCAGGATGAACCACGGGTTGAACAGGGCGTAGTAGATCGCGCTGCCCAGAAGCAGCCAGCCCATGCGCAAGCCATGGGAACGCAATGTCCAATAAACAATCAGGAACGGAACGAAGAACGCGAGAAAGCCGGGCTTGCAGAACTCCATGGCGGAGTCTCCTCCAACCGCCGTGATACCCTTACGGCGGCTGGAGGGTCAACCGGGGTTGGCATTTGAGCCATGCGCCGGTCTCCGGTTCGCTCAGCCGCCCTTGAGCCTTCCACGGATGGTGACGAGGTTTTCTTCGTTCTCGATTTTGCCATCGCGGAAGACGGGCCGGAGGACGCCGGTTTTTTCCTGTTCGGGGGTTTGATCCTCGTACAGGACGAAGTCATTGCCTTCCTTTTCCACCCGCAGGAGGCCCTTGGCCGATTTCTTGGTGCCGCCGTCGGTCTTGGGGTCCTTGAACAAGGGCCGTCCCACGCCTTTCACCACCCCGTAGGTAGCCTTTACCGCGCTGCCGAAGGTGTCGCGCGTGCAGTACTGGTAGGTGAAGCTGCCAATTCCAAAGACCATGTTGTTGGAAGCGAAACCCTTGGCCTTCATGCCGGCGAGAATGGCTTGGGCGCGCTCGAGCGTGATGGAATCGCCGTAGATCAGCCCCACCCGCTCGTGGAGCACCTTGTAACCCTTGGCCGTGACGGTTCCGCCAAAGATGTCATGCAGGCATTCGAGGGAACCCTTCGCCTCGTTTTCGCCCAAGGGAGTCAGCTTGGGAGTGGTGCCCGCTGCCGCCGGATCGATGGCGAAGTATTTCCCCTGATGGCGGACAGCGTCGTAGCCCGCTTGCCGGGCCGCGGCGACGGCGTCGGCATCAAGCGAGGTGACATCGGTGTAACGGTAGCCGCAGATGATGCGCACCGGGTCGCCCGAGTCCGGGCGGAAAACGGTCTTGGCCATCCCCATGGCGTCTGGTCGTCGGGCGAGGATTTTATCCTTGAGCCGTTCCGCGAACCCGCCAAGCCCGACAACTCCCCAGAAATCCCAGGTGTCGCTCACGATGGAAACAATGCCAGAGGGGTAAACATCCTCGATCAGTCGGCGGAAGGTTTCGAACTCATCGTCCATGCCGCCCATGCACATGACGCTATGTTCGGTGGCGGGAACGGAACCCCCCACGAAGGTTCCCGCGGCGTTGTAATAATCCTCCAGATAGTCGATGGAATGGATGCTGTCGGTGCCCAGGAAGGAAAGAAGGTGGCCGGCGCCTGACTGGGCGGAATCATGGATACCGGACATTCCCCGGGGAGAGAAGTCGTGGCCCTGCCAGTCCACGAATTCCAAGGGCGCCCCGGTCTCGCGGGCGTATCGCTCCAGCAACCGCCGGTATTCATAGGCCACCGTCGCCGTGGTGGAAGGCTTCCACAATTCAGCCGAAAGCTGAGTCTCCAGATAGTTTGACAGCCAGTAAAACTCGGGAATGGTGTTCTGAATGGTGAAAAGCGGCACACGGATGTTGACTCGGCTGCCCTCCGGAAGCGCCTTCACGAGAATCGGCAGATAACCAAGATCGTGGAGCGCCGCGATATGGCTGACATCGACGGCGCCCGCGCCCAGGGAACTATCCATCCGCCTCTTGTAGCGGTCCACCACCTCGGCTTTGGGGCGATGGAAGAATTCCCGGTTCCATGCGTCGCGCAGCAACCACTTGCACACCCCCTGAATGCCGAAGCTGACAACCTTGTGGTCGAAGTCGGGCAAAAGCCGCGCCAGTCGGTCGCTACGACAGGTCAGGTTGCTGTACACGAAGCTTGTTTCAGGCGGGTACTGGCGAATGTGGCCGGTCTTGTAGAAGTCGGTGGCGTGGGCCGGATAAATCCGCATGGCAGGACTCCGATGGATGGTTCGGGGAAAGAATGATCAGTTGGCGGGGGGGAGGACGATCGTGACCGCGGGGTCGGCCGGATGCGGGTTCTTGCGCGCCTCCGCCGCTGCCGGGAACAGGTTGACGGTGAGAATCTCGTCGATAAGACCCCTGAAAACCTCGAAACCCTTGGAGAAGATGCCATGTGTGACATACAGCCCGATCCGGCCGGTGGTGATTTTTTTGAGTTCAGCGGCAAGCTCGATGAAGGTTCTCCCACCATCGCAAATATCGTCGATAATCAGCACTTCGCGGCTTTCCAAGTGCTTGGAATTGACCCGCGTGGACACGATCTTGCCGTTGTTGGGATCGCGGACCTTCTCGGCCATGACCAACTCAAGGTCATATTTTTTTGAAACCTCTGAGGCGCGCGCCACGGCGCCCTTGTCTGGCGAGACGATGGCCATGTTTCGGCGGCGGTTGGTGCCATTCCGGTGGTCGGTTGCCTCCAGTTCGGAAAAATATCTTTCCAGTAAAACCGCGGGTGTCAGGTTGACGCACCGGTCCAGGAGGCCCATGGCCACCTTGCTGTGAACATCGAACAGGGTGACCGACCGGTAACCCTGGGCATTGATCAGGCCGCAAGCCAACTTCAGGCTGAACGCCTCGCCGGGGTAGCAGACACGGTCTTGCCGGGCGTAGGGCAGGTAGGGGCAGACCAGATCCACGGGAAAATCCGGACCGTACTTTTCCCGCAAGGCGTTGCTGACCAGCAGCAGTTCCATGAATTGGTTGCTGTCGTGGATCAACTGGGTGATGTTTGCCCCGTCCGCCGCGCTCGGCAGGTCGTGCAGGCGCACCTGCACTTCCCCGCCAGAGAAAACGAGTCGATCGCAGGCGATCTCAAGGGGTTCGTTGTTGCTGGTCTTCAATTGAATGCGCATGGTGGGGTCGTTTGTTCGGGATTCAAGCGGGGAAGTCAATTGTGATGTTATTGAACAATTTAAAATCGAAAACCTGATATGTGAGCGGATACGCCAGGAAATTCAAAACTGGCTTCACACGGTTTGGAATCGGACCGCTTCCGGGTAACGGCGTTCAAATTCCAAAATGGTTGCCATCATCGTGACATCCAGTTTTTCCCCCACGCTTTGGGCCGTTGAAGGGGTGATGCCCCGGAAGGCACCGGCCAAGGCGCCGGCCATGCAGGCGATGGTGTCGGTGTCGCCTCCCAAGGAAATGGCAGCTCGAATGGCGGCCTCGTGGCTGTTTGTTTCCAAGAAGGCGCGAAACGCGATCGGAACGGTTTCCGGGCAGGCGCTGGTGAAACGGTATCCGGGGCGCCAGGCATCAAGGGGCTTGTCCAGGTCGTAGCCGAATTGACGGCTGATTTCGCGGAGAATGTCCGCCGGATTCGTACCCGAACGGGCCAAAAACACCCCTAATGCGACCGCTTGCGCGCCGGCGATGCCATCGACCGTGGCGTGGGTGGCCAGCGCGTTCTCGTGGGCCATGGCCAGAACCTCTTCCGCCGTGCGGGCGGCATAGGCCACGGGGGCGATCCGCATGGCGGCGCCATTGCCGATGCTGCCGCAGGGCGTGTTACTGTCGCTTTCAGCCCATGCCCTGAAGAACTTGCCGAACAGTTCCGGACGGGGCGCCTTGCGGAATCTGCGGCGAAGGGAGGCGCGCGGATCGCCACCTTCCAAGACCCAGTCCATGACAGCGACCATCAGAACAGAGTCGTCGGTCGGGTGACTTTCCGCATGAAAGAGGTCGAATGTATGGGCGGTTGATCCCCGGGAGTCGGCAGTGGGCGCATCCGACTCATAACCGACGCATGCCGCCTCGGCCAGCGAGGTCCCCTCCCATAGCGACCATTCAAATCGTGAACCGGCGATGTCCCCGGCAATGGCGGCGCGGCTCATGGGTGAAATCCTCCCGATCTTGGCGAGGAAAATATAAATAATTTTGATGCGGATTCAATCGCGGGCGAACAATCGATAAAAGGCCTCTTTGCCAGAACCGTCTGGAAAGAAGACAATTCTCCGGCAAATCAAAAAAGCCTAATCGATTTGAGGTCAGATTGAGCCACTTGAATGACGGTAATAATTTGCTTAATAGAAGCTCTTGAATTGCTAACAGGCGCTTTCGAGGCTCTTGGTCAGTGTGATATCCGGGATTTCAAACGCCGCCGCCGGCGGCGCGGAGGGTGTTGGCCAGGAGCATGGCGATGGTCATCGGGCCGACTCCGCCGGGCACCGGGGTGATGGCGCGCGCCACCTTGGCCACCTCGTCGTAGGCCACATCGCCGCACAGCGTTCCGTCGGGCAGGCGGTGGATGCCCACATCAATCACCACCGCGCCGGGGTGGATCATGTCCGCCGTCACCCAGCGGGCCTGGCCGAGCGCCGCCACCACGATCTCCGCCTGCCGCAGCAATCCGGGGATATTTTTTGATTTGCTATGGCAAACGGTCACCGTGGCGTCCGCGCCCTTCTGCAGCAGCACCAGCGCCAGGCTCTTGCCCACAATGCTGCTGCGGCCGAGGATCGCCACCCTTTTGCCCGACCAGTCGATGCCCGACCGCCGGCCCATTTCCCAAACGCCCTGAGGAGTGCAGGGCAGGAATCGCGGCCTGCCATCGGCCAGAAGGCCAAGGTTGTCCGGATGCAGGCCGTCCACATCCTTGGCCGGGTCGATCTCGTCGAGCACCAGGGCGGTGTCGAGATGGCCTGGCAACGGCAACTGCACCAGGATCCCATGCACCGTGGGGTCGGCGTTGAGGCGCCTCACAAGGGAAACCAGGTCGGCCTGCGCGATGTCGCCGGGCATCTGGTGCAGCCAACTGGCCATGCCCGCCTTTTCGCACGCCTGCCTTTTGTTGCGCACATAGACATGGCTTGCCGGGTTGTCGCCCACCAGTACCGCCGCCAAGCCGGGGGTAATGCCCGTGGCCGCCTTGAGCTTTGCCACCCCTAGGGCGATCTCGTCGCGAATGGCCTGGGCGATCGCCTTGCCGTCGATGATGGAGGCGCTCATTTCTGTGCTCCCAGCGGATTCGAAAAGTCCACGGAATTGTCATCGGCCCGGTGAATGACGGCGCCCTGCCAGTCGGCAAGGTCCACCAGGGCCTCCAGTTCGCGCGAAAGTTCCCCAAGCGCGAAAAGGGCGTTGGCATCGCGGCAGGCGATCTCGGCCAAGTTCCAAGCCCGGGCGTCCAAGGGCTGGTCGCTTGCCGTCTCTCCCAAGGAGACATGGCCCCCCTGACCGATGACCAGGCAGCCCGCGGCGATGGCCGGTGCCGGGTCCAAGGCGTTTCCCGTGGCCGGGCACTTGCCCAGAATGGCGACAACCCGGGGCCCTTGCGGGGCGCCCGGGTCTTCGTGGCCGTGGCAGCAGCCGTGGCCTTCGTGAATCATGCGTTGGCCTTCTTGAAGTATTCCTGAGAGCCCTTGGGGTCGGCCTTCATGGTGGCATCGCCCTTCTTCCAGTTGGCGGGGCAGACCTCGCCGACGGTCTCGAACTGCTGGAGCGCGTCAACCAACCGCAGCGCCTCGTCCACGCTGCGGCCCAGAGGCAGGTCGTTGACCAGCATGTGGCGGACCACGCCGGACTTATCAATCAGGAAAAGGCCGCGCAAGGCGACGCTGTCATCGGGCAGGAGCACGCCGTAATCCTTGGCGATTTTCTTGGTGAGGTCGGCCACCAGAGGGTAGCGCACGCCACCAAGGCCGCCTTGGGCGCGGGGAGTCTGGTTCCAGGCGAGGTGGGTGAACTGGCTGTCGATGGAGACGCCGATGACTTCGGTGTTGCGCTTCTTGAATTCCTCGAGCTTTTGGTCGAAGGCGATGATTTCGGTGGGGCAGACAAAGGTGAAGTCGAGGGGATAGAAGAACAGCACGACATACTTGCCGAGGTAGTCGTTCAGGTTGATGGTCTTGAATTCGGAGCCAACCACCGCGCTGGCGGTGAAAACGGGTGCGGGCCGGGTGACAAGCGCTGACATGGCAACCTCACTGATGAAAAGGGTTTGTACCGGATTCGTCTCCATCATGATTAGGGAGGGGTGGGCGGATCGGTCAATCCCCGGCGCCCGCAAGGCTCTCATACGCCGGACGCATACTTGAAAAGAATCACATGGCTGCCTAGCAGATAAAATGAACAGCCTGCGAAATGGTTGTCGGCGGTTTGGCTGCCGATATGTCGATAGGATCACTTGGCCATGATGGTTGAAATCGAGCATCTTTCCAAGTACTTCGGGCCGGTTCTGGCTGTCAGCGATGTTTCGCTGAAAATAGGAACCCACGAGATCGTGGGCCTTTTGGGCAACAACGGCGCCGGAAAAAGCACCCTGATGCGCATGCTGACCACCTATCTGCCCGCCACCAGCGGCAGGATCACGGTGGATGGTTTCGATGTGCTCACCCAGTCTCAGCAGGTGCGCCAGCGAATCGGTTACCTTCCCGAAAGTATCCCGCTTTATCCAGAAATGCGTGTCGAGGAATACCTCCGGTACCGGGCGCAACTCAAAGGCCTCGAACGGGGCAAGGTCAGGGGTAGGATCGACCATGTTCTGGGCCGTTGCCGGCTTGCCGATGTGCGCCGCCGGCAATGCGGAACCCTGTCGAAGGGCTTTCGGCAAAGGGTGGGTCTGGCTGACGCCCTTCTGGCGGAACCGGCGCTTTTGATCCTTGACGAACCCACCGATGGCCTCGACCCGGGCCAAAAGCAGGAGGCGTTGGCACTTTTGCGTGACCTTGGACGCGAACACACCATCGTTTTCAGTTCCCACCTGCTGGGCGAGGTGGAGTCGTTGGTGAACCGGATTGTGATTCTTCGAAGAGGACACCTGGCGCTCGACAAGCGGATCGAGGAGTTGCGCGAGGAGGCCGACCGCGAGCGGACCCTGCGCTTCGAGGTGCGGGGCGAGCAGGGCGCCGTTGACGGCGCGCTCAAGGAGTGCTCCCTGGGCGAGGCGGCGCGTTCGGTGCGATACACGCCGCTTCCCGATGGCTGGCTGCAGGGTGAATTGCGGCTTCCCGGCGCGCTCGACCCGCGCGAGGACCTGGTTCGGCGGATCACCGGCGCGGGCGTGGGCCTCAGGCAGATCGAGTTCCATCGTCCCTCGCTCAACGACAGGTGGAACGAGATCAACAACCGCGATGTCGCCGCGTTGAAATCCAATCAGGCCGTGTGATCAACCGGTCAAAAAGGGCTCAAAACTTAACGCATACGATCGATCCGGAGACCATTGACATGGCCGATCCGACAGAAACTTGGCCCCAGGTCGCTGGGCAGCCTTCCCCGGAAGGTCCGGGGCCTTCGCAGGTGGTGGAAGACGAGCTTGCGGCGCCTCGCATGGTCGGCATCGCCGGCCTGATGGCGCTGATCATCGGATTCGTGGCGGTGGGTTTCGGCTTGCAGGACAGGCCGTTCGCCATCGGTCCGGGCATCGGCTTGTTGTGCCTGTTCGCGGGACTCACCGCGTTGGTTGTTCACGCCTTCATGGAAGAAGAGCCGACGCTGAGGCTGACTTACTTCGGCGGCGGGGTGATGGGGGCGTTGGTGGGAACCGGCGTTCTGTTCCTTGGCGACTGGAGCATTGCCGCCCGTGGTTTGGGACTGGTGGCCGCTCTCACCGCGTTGCCGCTGCTTCTGTGCGTGGCCCGTGGAGACGCCCAAGGGCACGCGGTGCTGGGCTGGGTGCCCCGCGGCCTGCTGTTCGCCGGGGCGATTCTCCTGGTGGCTGCCTTGGGCTGGCAGTTCTGGCTGAGCGAGCGGGGCGACTTTGAAAGCATCGGCTTGCCGCTGGTTCTTTCGGTGCTGGGTGCGGCCTATTTTCTCGGGGTTTTGGGCTTTCTGGGCTGGGAGTCCGACCTGGCGTTCCGGGCGGGGTGGGTGGCCACGCTGGGTGGCTTGGCGGTCACTTTCCTGGTGTTCGCCCGGTCGCTGTTGCACGAGACGGGTGCCTGGCCCGCCCAGGGGACCGCTTATTTTGTCCCGGGCGGATACCTGATCTCGCTGGTGTCGCTGCTGGTATCCGCGGCGGCCTATTCCACCGTGTCGGAGAGGCCGACGCTGGTGGTGGCGCGTCGTGAATTACAGGGGTTTTTCTATTCCCCCATCGCCTACTTCGTCCTTATTTCATTCGCCTTGGCCACCTGGTTCAGCTACCAGAACTTCCTTGGGAACCTGGCCGAGGGCCGGGTTCTGGAGCCGATTCTCAACTATTATGTGATCGAGTTGTTCCTGATCCTGTGCCTGCTTTTTTCCGTGCCTCTCATCACCATGCGCCTGCTCAGCGAGGAGAAGCGCGCCGGCACGCTCGAAGTGTTGCTCACGGCCCCGGTGGATGAAGCGTCCATCGTTTTGGGTAAATTTCTGGCGGCCTTCGTGATGTTCCTGTCGCTGTGGTTGCCGTTCATGCTGTACCTGCTGGCATTGCCTGTCGGCGCCCAGCCTGGCTTCGACTTCCGACCCCTGTTGAGTTTTGGCGTGGCGCTTGCGGCCAGCGGCGCCGGTTTCGTGGCCATGGGCCTGCTTTTCAGCGCGGTTTCCGGCAACCAGCTTGTCGCCGGCGCCCTCACCCTGGTGGGAATGATCGGCCTGCTGGTTCCGTACATTTTACAGTTCCGGATGATGGAAACCTCCGGCTGGGGAACCGTTCTGGGACACATCTCGTTCCTCACCGGCTGGGAAAGCGCCCTGGAGGGCAAGTTGATTCCCCGCCAATGGGTTTTTTCGGTTTCGTTGACGGTTTTCTGCCTGTTCTGCTCGGTCAAGGTGCTGGAATCCCGCAAATGGAAGTGACCAACCCAACGGGTGGCGGAATGGTGCGCGTCGTGGAGGTGACAAGGCCATGAGTGACTGGAAAGCCGAGGAGACGCGTGCCCGCGAACGGGTGATCCCGCTGTTGGCGCTGGCGGTCACCGGCTTGGCGCTGTTTTCCGCCGGGCTGATCATTCCCTTTGTGAAGAAGGATTTTTACGAGGTGATTTCCGGTGGTGTCACCCAGTGGCGCGCCCGGCCGTTTCCCCTGGTGATGACGGGCGCCCTTCTGGTGCTGGGCATCGGCTGCCTTTTGGGCGCCTCGATTCTCGGCCGGGGCGGCGAGCGCGCCAGTCCCGCCGTCAGGCGCCTGCTTTATGGCGCCAACACGCTGGTGGCCGGGCTGTTTTTGGTGGGAATCCTCGCGTTTCTCAATGTGCTGAGCAACCTGCGCCTGGGCCGGTTTGATGTCTTCAACCAGACCTTCGACTACACCCAGTCGTCGCTCTACACCCTGGCGCCCAGCACTCGCGAATTCATCGCCAACCTGCGCGAGCCTGTGAACCTTTACTACTTCCACAGTCCCTTCAGCGGTTCCAGCCAGTTCGCCCGCGCCGAAACCGCCACGCTCGTGGAGAATTGCCGGCGCATCCAACCGGCCCTGGTTTCGTGGCAGGTGCTCGAAATTCCCACCGAATCAGGCCTGCGAGAACTCGAGGACTTGCGCAAAAAATACCAGTTTCCCGAGGAACTTGGCCTTTTGGTGGTGATGGGTGGCAACCACGAATTCATCAAGTCCACCGAACTGGTCTCCCAGCAACGCTCGGGCGCGCCGGGTGATCCCAACGCCGGCGCCACCCTGCAGTATCTGGGTGAGGGAAAGCTCCTCAACGCCTTGGTGTATCTGTCCGAAAACAAGACCAAGGCGACCGTGTACCTGACCTCCGGCAACGGTGAGATGGGGAAGGCCGACGGGGCTGACCGCGCCGCCAGCATGGGCCAGGTGGTGCAGGTGCTGGAAAAAGACAGTTACAAGGTAGAAAATCTTAATCTGGGAGGAAAAAACGCCACCATTCCCCCCGATGCCGACATCATCGTGATGGCCGGTCCCAAGAGCGACCCCTCGGCAGCGGCGATCGACGCGCTCGAGAAATTCCTGCAGGGCGGCGCCTCGGGCAAAAAGGGGAAGTTGCTGGTGCTGCTCGGCCCCGAGCGGGAACGCTCGGGCGGGTCGATAGGTTTCACCCCTCTGCCCCGCCTGAAGGCCCTTCTGCGCAAGTTCAAGGTGGAGGTTGCTGACCAACTGCTGGTCAATGGTGAACTGCCGCCCCCTCACACCACCACCATTGGCGTGGCCAATCCCAAGGTGAACAACGCCCTGACCAAGCCGATGCGCCGCAGTGGCGGCCTGCGACCTTACGAGTTCCCCGAGGCGCGTGTTCTTACCGCTGTTGAATCAGCCCCCTCCCCGCCGGGTACGCCCCCGCCATCTGCCTTGGCCGCCGAACCGTTTCTCATTGCCTTTGGCCGCTTCGATCCAAGACCGGTGACCGATCTCACCCAATCGTTCGAGGCGCTGATCCGGTCGCCCGGATGGGAGAAGGGCACCAACCCGCCTTTGCCCAAGGAAGACCTCACCGTGGGCGTTTCGGTCACCGATGGGGGATCGCCCCGATTGGTGGTGCTTGGCAACGCCAAGGGTTTTTCCGACGACTACCTTGGCCGTGTCGGTTCCGGTCTGACCGTGGAGTTGGCTTCCAACTGCGTCAACTGGCTGAGGGAACGCTCCAACCTCGGCCCCAAGCCGTCCGAACAAGTGAAGACTGAACGCAAGACCTACAAGCTGGAACTCGACCAGCGCACCGCGGGCTTTAATCGCCTGCGCTTCCTGCCCCCTGCCTTGGCGGTGCTCGCCATCGCCGGCATGGGTGCCGGCGTATGGCTGATCCGCAGGCGCTGACCAACGGGACATCGAAAGAGGCGAAATCCATGAATCCGCGCACCACTTACCTCTTGGGCGGCGTATTTCTGGCAATGCTGGTGTTGGTGGCGCTGGCGGTGTTCTGGGGGCCAGCGACCCCCGAGCAAGGCCGGTATGTCTTCCCGACCTGGCACGGTTCCACCGCCGTGGACGCCAATCCCGCCGACTCCGTCGTCCGCGTTCGGATCGAACGATCCGAGCCAGCAACCGAAACGATCGAATTCGTCCGTGAAGGCAAGGGAGGCTCGTGGCGGGTGCAGGCCCCGTTCGTCACCCCGGCCGACAATTTTTCGGTTGGCTCGATGGTTCGCGCCATCGTCGAGGCGCGCCGCGAGGACGACCGCGATGTCACAGGCTCGGCGACCAGTCTCGGGCTCGACAAACCGGTGGCCACCGTCACGCTGACCGACGCCAACGGAACCGAGCGCACCCTGAAGGTTGGTCGCACCCTTCCCGGTGCCACCACTCAGCAAGCAGCCGTGGAATCTTCAGACCGCGCGGGCAAGCCGGTGATCGTGGCCAAGCGCGACATCGCCGACATCTTCAAGCCGCTCTCGGCGCTGCGCGACCGCGCCTTGGTCGCCTCCACCGAAACGGACATCGACTTTTTCGAACTGGGAGACGGTAAAAAGGGCCCGGTCTCGCTGCGCAAAAAGGATGGCCGCTGGCGGTATGTCGCCCCCGATCTGGGGCCTGCCGACACCGGCGATTCCTCGGCTCAAAATCAGCCCGGTGCTCCCGGTGATGTGGGATCGATCCTGCGCGAGATCGTGGCGCTCAGGGTCGAGCAGGCTGGTGAAAAGGCGGGCGACCGAAACGACTTTGTCGCCGACGCTGTCAAGGATGCGGCTGAGCATGGCTTGGATTCCGCCAAGGGGCGTGTGCTCCGTCTCAAGGTGGAACGCGCCGAAACGGTGAAGGTGGAGGGCGGGACCTCCGAAGCCAAGGTGAAAACCGTGACCTTGTTGGTGGGTTTGGACAAAAAGGCCGAGATCAAGCCCGAGGGTAAGGATGCTGGCGGGCCTTGGACCGGTTACCCCGCGATGGTGGAAGGATCAGCCAGCGTCGCCCGGGTGCCTGCCAAGCCTGTGGAGGCCCTGCTGAAATTGCTCGACGGGCCGGACATGCTCCGCGACCGCGCGCTGACCCGCCTTTCGGCGGAACCCGATGTCATTGAAATACGCAACGGGCTTGGTTCGTTCGAATTGATCCGTCCCTCGGCCGGAACCTGGCAGGTATGGAAGGCGGACGCCAAGGCCCCCTTGGCTGCCGACAGCGGCGCCGTGGCCTCGCTCATCGAGGCGTTTCGCAAGGAACGGGTGTCGTTCGTTGAAGGCGACCCCAAGGCGAAGGAAAAGGAACTCGACCTCGATCGGCCCGCTGACAAGCAGGTTTCGGTCACTTTCCGGGTGGCGGGCGTGCTGGCGGATGGATCAAAACCCGAGGAAAAGAAGGAAGGTGCCGCCGCCAAGCCGAAAATCCGCGAGGCCAAGCCCGATGCCGTGGTCGTGTTTGGCAAGCGGATGGGTGAGGAGGTTGCCGCCAAGCGCGTGTGGGGCGACGATTCGGCCTTGGTCAAGGCGGGCAAGGGCCTGCTCGATACCGCCGAGCAAGGCGCCTTGGCCTATCTGGAAAAGAAGTTGCCTCCGTTGGCCGCTTCGACAACCGACCTGGCGGGCGATGCCCTCGCCGTTGCCGTGACGCAGGCGGAAGGTGCCGTGGAATTGGCGCGCGAGGCCAAGGACAAGCCTTGGGCCTTCAGCCAACCCGCTGACCGGAAAACCATTCCCGTGGGCACCGATGCCGCCAAGAACCTGACCTCGGCCCTCAACAGCCTGCCTGTCCGGCGTTGGATCGCTGAGCAACCCAACGCCGCTCAGTTGGAGCAATTCGGCCTCGCCAAGCCTCGCTTGTCGGTTTCCGTCACTTTGCCCGGCAAGGAAGGCAAAAAGGAAAACGCCGGTGTTGAGTTCGGCTCGGACATTGCGGACAAAGGCGAGGTCTATGCCCGGGTTTCGGGGAACGACCGGGTGTTCGCCACGGACAAGGCCGCCCTTGTGCCGCTTCAAGGCCCGCTTGAAGACCGCGTGCCCTTCGCCGCCATGGATCCCAAGAAGGTGGCCCACCTCAAGGTCACCGGCTGGCAGGGTATCAACGGCACGCCGGTGACCTTGGAGTTGGAACGCAAGGACGGCGCCTGGGTGGCGAAGGATCCTCCCAAGGATTTCCCGGTGGCCTCGGCCAAGGTGGAAGCCCTCTTGGAAAGCCTCAAGGCCCTGAGGGTGGACAAGTTCGCCAAGTACGCAGGTGGCCCGGATGCTTCCCATGACATCGATCCGGCCAAGAACGGTATGCGGATCGAATGGACGGCGGAGGGCAAATCGGAAGCCAGCGTCCTGGCCCTGGGCAAGGCGGAAGGCAACATGCTGTTCGCCACGGCCTCAAGGTATCCCGGTGCGGTGATCCTTGTGCCCAAGGCTCCTTTCGAAGAGGCGATGCAGGGCCGGGCCAAGTTCAAGCAATGACGCCCCCATGGCCGGCGGATGACCGGATCACACGGGCGGTGATGGACTGCCTTCGTGATGGCTCCTGGGCCCGATACGACCACGATCGGCTGGAAAATTTCGAATTGATGCTGGCAGCTTCTTTGGGTGCCGCTCACGCGGTGCTCGCCGGGAGCGGCACGCAGGCCATGGAACACGCCCTCGCGGCCGTGGAAATATCGGCGGGAGCGCGTGTCGCCCTTTCCGCCTACGATTTTCCGGGCAACTTCCTCACCATTCACGCCTTGGGTGCCCGCCCCGTGCTGGTGGATGCCGATCCGGCGACCGGTCAAATGGACCCGGCGTCGCTGGAAACCAACCTGCGACAGTTCGGCGTGTCCGCTGTTGTGGTGAGTCATCTCCACGGAGGTGTGGCCGACTTGCCGGCGATTCTTTCACTTTGCCAGCGTCATGGGGCTGTCTCTTATACACATCTGACGCTGCCGACGAAGGCTTAGG
>CAWUNZ010000025.1:0-22832 GCA_963923445.1 uncultured bacterium | reverse complement strand
GCACCCAAAGGCATTTGTCGGGCCCCGGCGCCACGAAAAGCGAATCCGGCTCCCCCAGGGCGTCACGCACCTTTTTGGGAAGCACCAACCGCTTCTTGTCATCGAGCGTCCGCTGGTAGGTCCCGGTCAACAGCATGCCGGCGATCCACCTTCAGCCACTCCGGGCCCGAAAGCCTCCCATCGGCTCCCACTTGGCCCCACTTCTTCCTAAAAGTAAACAAACCTTCCCCGGCCGCGGCAAGTGCCTCCCACAAAAAAATTGGCCCCGGCTTGCGCCGAGGCCTTTTCACACTCAAGCAATTCAAACAGGTCAGCGGCCCTGACGCAGCAGGCTGGCGCGTTCCAACGCCTGCCTCACGGCCTCGGCCTCGGTTGTGGCGCTCGCCTCCACCAGTTGCTGCCTGCCATGGGAATCCGCCAAGGCGCAGACGAACCGGTGCCGGCCATCGGTCATGGTCTCGAACTGGAAGGAACGAACCCCCAGAGATGCCATCTGCTGGCGGGCGCGGGTCCAATCCATCGGTTCGGTGGAAACCGCCGCGGTGGCCGCCACCGGGACCACGGCACGCGCCGCCGGGCGAATGCCCAGGGCCTCGGGCGGTGGCAGCTTGAAAGCTGGCGACGCGGGAGCATCCGGCATGGCGCCCCGGGCCATAAACCCGTTTTGCGGCGCGCGAGCTAGAGCGGGTACCGGCGCCGCCACCACGGGGCTTGCCGCGATGGGTGCCGAGGGGCGGGACCAGCCCGGTGAAGTCGGTTGGGGCGCAAAAGCCTGAGGTGCTTGCGGGGCGTATGCCTGCACCGGCTGCGGGGCGAACTGGGGCCGCGGTGCCATGGCGCCGGGCCACACGGGCGGTTGGGCGACGATCATCGCGCCTGGTGCCATCACCGGCAGACTGCCGGGAGGACACCCTAACGGCGTTCACCCCGCTCCGGCGCGCGGTGGTGCCGCCGCGATCCAGACATAGCAGGGGAGCAGGGCGAGCATCAGTCGCCAAATCGCCTTGGTCATCCCGGGCCTCCGTGCCAAACGGGTCGCCATCCATGGCGTCCCCTTGGAGAGGCGGCCGTATAGGCAGGTGCGATTCCGGAAAAAAGGCCAATCGCCACAAGTTCTTGTGCGAGAAAGAATTACAATGATTTTGTAAAAACTTCAACCAACCGGTTCGGCCGACTCGGGATGAATGGACCGGTACAGTCGCGCCACCGTGGCTGGTTCGATCCGGAGATCTTCAAGTGGCTGGTCGGCAAGCCAGCGCAACAGCGCTGGAGCCATTTCAGCCACTTCCACGATCAGGTGAGTCGAAGAACTGGAATCAGTCAAACCGCCCAGCCGGGGAAGTTCGGCAAGGGGCGCCAACTTCCGCGCCACGATGCGCCGACCGCGCCTCATCGCGTCGCCATCGCAGGTGGCAGCCAGCTTTCCCTTGCGAAGAATCGCCACGCGGTCGCAGACTTTTTCAACTTCCTCAAGCACATGGGAGCTGAACAGCACCGCCTTCCCTTCCGAGCGTGCCCGGGCGATTTCCTCCAGCAACCGTTCGCGCATGGCTGGGTCGAGCGTGTTCGTGGGTTCGTCCAGAACCAACAGAGGAGCGTCCAGTGCAAGGATGGCCACCAGCGCCGCCTTGCGTTTCATGCCGGAACTGCACGCCGCCAGGGGAGTGTTGAGGTCGAGGTCGAACGACTGGGCGAGCCTTCGGGCCCGGTCACCGCTGAAACCGCCGCGCAATTCCCCAAGAAAGCGGGCAAGTTCCAAGGCCGAGAGGTTCTCGTACAGCCTCAATTCTCCGGGCAGGTAGGCAACCGACATTCGGGCGCTTGGACCGTCCGTCCAAGGGTCGAGGCCATTGAGGCGCACGGTTCCCCGGGTGGGACGCATGAATCCCAAAAGCAGTCTCAGGGCCGTGGATTTGCCCGATCCGTTGGGGCCCAGCAGGCCGACCACCTCGCCCGGGGAAACGGCCAGGTCGAGGCTGTCGAGCGCGCGCTTGGGTCGGAACCACCCGTAGTCGCGGGTCAATCCCGCCATTTCCACCAATGCCGCCATGCGCCCCTCCCGCCACCTATACCTTAGCCGCGGGAAGACTCCTCAAGCCTTCCGTCTACAATGCCCCCATCGGTTTCCCAAGGTTCGCACCGGAGCACCCCGCCCATGGCCGGAGAAAAGATCACCAGCAGGTCCGCCGACTACTCGCAATGGTACCTGGACATCGTCAACCGGGCGGGCCTGGCGGAAAACTCCTCCGTGCGAGGCTGCATGGTGATCAAGCCGCACGGTTACGCCATCTGGGAACGGATGCAGCGGGCGCTCGACCGCATGTTCAAGGACACCGGCCATGTGAACGCCTATTTCCCGCTGTTCATCCCCAAAAGCTATCTCGCCAAGGAGGAGCAGATGGCCGAGGGTTTCGCCAAGGAGTGCGCGGTGGTGACGCACTACCGCCTGAAGGCGATCCCCGGCAAGGGTGTCGAGGTCGACCCCGAGGCCAAGCTGGAAGAGGAACTGATCGTTCGGCCGACCTCCGAGACCATCATCTGGAACACCTACAAGAACTGGATTCAAAGCTACCGGGACCTGCCTCTTTTGGTGAACCAGTGGGCCAATGTGGTGCGCTGGGAGATGCGCACCCGGTTGTTCCTGCGCACCGCGGAGTTCCTCTGGCAGGAGGGGCACACCGCCCATGCCACGCCCGCCGAGGCCGAGGAGGAGACGCGGCGGATGCTCGAGGTGTACCGCGCCTTCGCCGAGGATTGGATGGCCATGCCGGTGCTCTGCGGGCCCAAGAGCGAGGGGCAGAAGTTCCCCGGCGCCGAATACACGCTGTGCATCGAGGCGATGATGCAGGACAAGAAGGCGCTGCAGGCGGGAACCAGCCACTATCTGGGACAGAATTTCTCCAAGGCCTTCGATGTCCGCTTCCAGAACCAGCAGGGCCAGTTGGAACACGCCTATGCCACCTCGTGGGGAGTCTCCACGCGCCTGATTGGCGGATTGATCATGACCCACTCAGACGACCAGGGCCTCGTGGTGCCACCGCGGTTGGCGCCCGTGCAGGTGGTGATCTGCCCCATGGGCAAGGAGGCCGCCGAGCGGGAAACGGCCACCCGGGTGGCGCGCGACCTGGCCACGCGGGTGAAGGAACTGCCTCGGGAAGATTTCTTCGGCTATGAGCCGATCGCCGTGCGCGTGGATGAGGATTTCCACAATTCCCCCGGTTTCCGCTTCAACGAGTGGGAACTCAAGGGCGTGCCCGTGCGCGTGGAGATCGGGCCGAAGGATGTGGCGCAAAACGCCTGCGTGCTGGCCCGCCGCGACATGCCCGGCAAGGAAGGCAAGCAGATGGGCATCCCGCTCGATGCCGCTCCGGGGAAGATTGTCGCCCTGCTCAAGGAGATTCAGGCCGGCTTGTTCGCCAAGGCCAAGGCGTTCCGCGACACCAACATGCACGAGGTGAACGGCTGGGACGAGTTCCAGAAGAAAATCGAGGAACCGGGTGGTTTCCTGCTGGCCCATTGGGACGGCACCCGGGAGACCGAGGACCGCATCAGCGAACTGACGAAGGCGACGATCCGCTGCATCCCCAACGGTGGCGACACCACGCCCGGCAAATGCGTGCTCACGGGCAACCCGTCCACGCGACGGGTGGTGTTCGCCAAGGCCTACTGACGCCCTGTTGACGGTCGCCAGAAATCTGCATCCGGATTGGAGGTGCCACGGGCTGGAATCAGCCTTGCCGCGCCTTGAGCAGATCACGAATTTCCGTGAGCAGTTCCTGGTCGCGGGTTGGCGCCGGCGCCGGTTTCTCCTCCTTGGCCTTGTTTTGCATCAGGAACCCCAGGAATTTCACGAGGAAAATCCACAAGGCCAGGGCCACGATCAGGAAGTTCACCAGTTCGGCAAGGAACATCCCGATTTCAATTTGGCCAATTTTGATATCTTTGAATCCGACATCGCCGCTGCCCAGCATGCCGATCGCAGGCATGATCACCTGCTTCACGAGCGAATCCACGATCTTGCCGAAGGCGGCGCCGATGATCACGCCGACGGCCAGGTCGATCACATTGCCCTTGAAGGCGAAGTTCTTGAACTCCTCGAACCAGGAAAACGCCTTTTTCGCCGATCCCGAGACCAGATTTTTAGCCTGTTCCATGAACCCCGACCCTCCCGGCTTGCCGCTTTTTCAGCAAAAATCAACGCAAACCTAACATGAAGGTCCGCGTCGCCGTGAAGGATTGGGTATCCGAAATCGGCAACAAGGGGCCGACGGTTGCTACCGTCCCACCAGCCGGAATATCCGGACCCAAGGCATCAGGAGCCAGCCACCCATTCAGGATGCTTTTTCAACAGTTTGGACACCTTGGCGGCCACGACCACCTGGCAGTACGGGGCGTACGGATTGCATCTGAAGTAATCCTGGTGATACTCCTCAGCCGGAAAGAACCGGCATGCGGGAACCACCTGGGTCACCACAGGCCCCGAAAGCTCGCCCGAGGCGTCCAGCCGGCTGACCATGGCCCGGGTGGCCGATTCCTGTTCCGCGTCGTGGAAGAACACCACCGACCGGTACTGGGTACCGATATCCGCCCCCTGCCGGTTCAGGGTGGTGGGGTCGTGGCTGAGGAAGAACACCTCCAGAAGCGTGGTGAAACTCACCTGCTCGGGGTCGAAAGTGATTCGCACCACCTCGGCATGGCCGGTCCTGCCGCCGCATACGCGCTCGTAGGTGGGGTTGGGGTCTTCCCCGCCCGAGTAGCCTGAGGTGACATCAGAAACCCCCTGGAGGCGCTCAAAAACCGCCTCCAGGCACCAGAAACACCCACCACCGAAAGTCGCCACCGCAGCAGACATGGATTTCACCCCCGTTCCAACCGCTCGGACCTGCTACAACAGTTTAGTGCGGGGCCCGGGGCAACCGGCCTCACCGGACACGCCGGAACAGCGCCATGACTGCCGAAGAACGCCCCTTCACCCTCGACGACTTCGCCAAGGCGCGCGCCGCGGGTCGAAAAATCACAATGGTCACCGCCTACGACCATCCAATGGCCCGCTGCCTCGACCAGGCTGGAATCGATTGCCTTTTGGTGGGCGATTCCCTGGGAATGGTGGTGCAAGGCAAGCCGGACAGCCTGTCGGTGACCGTCGACGACATGGTGTACCACGGACGGATGGTTCGCGCGGCGGCCCAGAAGGCCTTTGTGGTGGTGGACATGCCCTTTTTGAGCTACCACATTTCCGACGAGGAGGCCCTTCGGAACGCGGGGCGGATCCTCAGGGAAACCGGGGCCCACGCGGTGAAGTTGGAAGGCGGGGTCAGCCGGGCCGGCACCGTGGCGCGCATGGTGGACGCCGGGATTCCCGTGATGGGCCATGTGGGCCTCACGCCCCAGTCGGTCCGCCGGTTGGGCGGCTTCAAGGTGCAACGCGACGCCGAGGCGGTGCTCGCCGATGCCAAGGCCCTCGAGGAAGCCGGGGTGTTCGCGATGGTCATCGAATGCGTTCCAGCCGACCTGGGCCAACGGGTGACCAGCGCCGTGGCGGTACCCACCATCGGCATCGGGGCCGGCCCCGGTTGCGATGGTCAAGTTCTCGTTCTCCACGATCTTCTGGGGCTTGAGGAAAAGGTGAGGCCCAGGTTCAGCAAGCGATACGCCGAATTGGCCTCCGCCGTGCGCGACGCGGCTGGCCGGTTCGCCGCCGAGGTGCGCTCCGGCGCCTTTCCCGGGTCGGAAAACTCATTTCGCTGATCATTCCACGAACGAGGACAACAACCATGGGTGGCCACGATCCCGAGCGCTGGATCGCTTCGCGGATGGGAAAGTTCGAATCTTCCGGGATTCGCAAGGTTTTCGACCTCGCCAGGCAGCTCAAGGACCCGGTCAACCTGAGCATCGGACAGCCCGACTTTCCGGTGCCCGAGCCTTGCCGGATGGCTGCCATCCGGGCCATCGAGGCCGGACACAACAGCTACACCGTCACCCAAGGCCTCGCCTCTTTGCGGGAGAAACTCGGCGAACAGGTGGCGGCGAAATACCCGGCCCACACCGATCGCAAGCTCCTGATCACCTCGGGGACTTCCGGCGCCCTGGTGCTGGCCCTGATGACGGTTCTCGATCCCGGCGACGAGGTGCTGGCCTCGGACCCTTGGTTCGTGATGTACCCGAACCTTCCCCTTCTGGCCGGCGGCATCATGAAACCGCTGCCCACCGGCCCGGATTTCATGCCCGACCCGGACCAAGTGGCCAACGCCATCGGACCGCGCACCAAGGCGATCATCATCAACAGCCCGGCCAACCCCACCGGGGCCATCATGCCGGCCCCGCTGATGGAACGAATTGCGCGGTTATGCGCCGAAAAAGGCGTGTTGCTGATCAGCGACGAGATTTACAGCTTGTTCAGCTTCGACGGCCCTCATCGCAGCCCGGCCGAATTCAACGACCAAACCCTCGTGATCGACGGATTCAGCAAGACCTACGCCATGACCGGTTGGCGAGTGGGCTATATCCATGGCCCTTCCCGACTGATCGAGGAAATGACCAAATTGCAGCAGTACACCTTTGTGTGCGCGCCCAGCATGGCCCAGCATGGGGCGCTGGAAGCCCTTAGCCTGGACATGACCCCGATTGTCGATTCCTACCGCCGCAAGCGCGACTACATGCGTGGCAGGCTGGAGAAGTATTACGATATCGGCCCGCCTGGCGGAGCATTCTACATTTATCCACGCGCACCCCGTGGCATGAAGGGTTCCGACTTTGTGGCTCAGGCCATTGCCAACAACCTGCTGATCATCCCCGGTAATGTCTTCAGCGCCTCGGATACCCATTTCCGGCTGAGTTATGCCGTTGCCGACCATCAATTGGAACGCGGCGCCGACCTGCTGGTGAAGTTGGCCCAAGGCTGAATCTGACAGGGATCGGGTTGTTTCATGAACGCTTGGACGGCAACAATCGTAGTGGATGGAATCGCGATCGCGTGAATCGAACCCACCGAGGGGCCCCATGAACGGATTCTTGAAGTTAGGCTTGCTCACCGGAATTGTCGCGTTGCTGGGTTTGGGAACATCCCGCGCCCAAGACATGGAGATGGCGCCGGCCACCAACCGGACCCTGCTTCTTGTGGTGGGATCGGGCAAGGCACCGGCCGACCCGTCCATCACCGCCCGCCCCTTCGCCGAGACCGACGCCACCAACCTGCACAAGTTGCTCACCGACGGCGCCCACGCGAAAATCGCCCCGGGCGACTCAAAGCTTCTCGTGGGCGCCGAGGCCACCCGGGAGAACACCCTGAAGGGTCTCAATTGGCTGGCGGAGCAGGCCAAGCCGGGAGACACCGTGCTTCTGGCCATGTTCTGCCAAGGCGGACCCTTGGGCGACTCGGGCGACAGGCGCTGCTACTTCCTGTCCGATTCCACCTTCGCCGGTCGCGACAAGAACGCCCTGGGCGAGTCGGAAATCACCGACGCCCTCAAGAACCTGAAGTCGGACCGATTCGCGGTTTTCCTTGATGTGAACTTCAAGGGGTACACCACCACCGCCAAGGGAATCGCCGAACCTTCGCTGGGCCAGACTCCTTACCGGGAGTTCCTGGGTGACGACGGCACCGACGACCACGGCGCCTCGCCCGGCCATGTGGTGTTCTTGGCGACCAACGGGTTGGCCGCATCGCTGAACCTGCCCGATCAGGGCCTGTTCGGCAAGATGCTGGTGGATGGGCTATCAGGACAGGCCGACACCGAGGGCGGCGAGGCCGATGGGCAAGTCACCGTGGACGAGATGGTGGAGTTCCTTGAGAAGAAAATGACTGAAAAGGCCCGAGAGATCGGAAAAACCACCAAGGAAAAGGAACTCATCCCGTTCGTTTTGGGAGGCCGCGGCAACCACTACAGGCTGTCGGTCAATCCCGAGGCCGCCAAGAAGGTCCAGTCCACCTTGGCGGCCTTCAAGGCCAAGGCCGGCGAAAATGCCGCCCTCAAAGCCGTGGAAACGGAGGGGGTCAACCTCCTGGAATCGATGCCCCGCCTCAAGGCGATGCGCAATCTCCGCAAGGAGTACGAGAAACTCGCCGAGGGAGGCACCGCCTCGGCTTTCGAGAAGGCTCGAAAGGAAATCCTCGACGGGATGAAACTCCCGCGCGAGGCCGCCGAGAACTACGCCCGAACCGTGGTCAAGGCCACCACCCTGCTGGTGAAGGAGTATGTGAAGGAACTGAAACAGCCCGAACTGGTGGCCAACGCCATCAAGGGACTTTACAGCAGGCTTGAGGAGAAATTGCCCCCCGAGCTCCTCAAGCGCGTGGAAGGCGCCAAGGACCTGTCATCGCAGGACCTCACCGCCCTGCTCGCCGACACCCGGCAGAACCTCGGCAAGCGCGAGGACCTTGACAAGAACAAGGACATCGACATCTCGCTGCAACGGATGATGGCGAAACTCGACCCCTACACCACCTACATCGACGCGGAAACCAAGGCCGCCTTTGACAAGGATGTGCAGGGCAACTTCACCGGCATCGGCGTGCAAATCCGCCGCGACAGCGTCACCGACATGCTCCTGGTGGTGACCCCCATCAAGGGCAGCCCCGCCTTCAAGGCCGGGTTGCAGGCCGGCGACATCATCACCCGCATCGTGCGCACCGTGGATAGCAACGGCGCCCCCCTCAAGGAACCCGAGGTGATCTCCACCAAGGGTATGGCGACCACCGAGGCGGTGAAGAAAATCCTCGGCAAGCCGGGCACGCCCGTGACAGTGACCATTCAGCGCGAGGGGCAATCGGCCGCCAAGGACTACAACCTTGTTCGCGCCCGGATCGAGGTGGAGAGCGTCCTGGGCTTCAAGCGCAAGCCCAACGCCGACTGGGACTACATGATCGACCCCAAGAGCAAGATCGCCTACATCCGGCTCACCAACTTCGCCCGCAACTCCGCCCGCGACATGAGCCGGGCACTGGACGAGGTTCGCAAGCAGGCCAGCGCCGATCGCCAACCGTTGCGCGGGCTTGTCTTCGACCTGCGGTTCAATCCCGGCGGCCTGCTCGACAGCGCCGTCCTGATTTCCGACATGTTCGTCGATGACGGGCTCATCGTCAGCATCCGTCCCCGCGGCCGTCAGGAGACCAAGTTCAACGGCGCCGCGGAGGGAAGCCTCACCGACTTCCCGATGGTGTGCATGGTCAACGGCGGCAGCGCCTCCGGCAGCGAGATCGTCTCCGCCGCGCTTCAAGACCACAACCGCGCTTACATTGTCGGCGAACGGAGCTTCGGCAAGGGATCGGTCCAGAACATCAAGGAGTTCGGCGAGGGTGAGATCAAGCTGACCACCGCCACATTCTGGCGGCCAAGCGGCAAGAACCTGAACAAGTCGTCAACCGCCGGCAAGGAGGAGGACACCTGGGGGGTCAAGCCGAACCTCGAGGTGAAGCTCAACCGCAAGGAAAGGGACGACCTGTTCGACCACTTCCGCGACACCGAGATCATCGAACCGGAGGGTGGCCGCCCCAACAAGGAGGCCAAGCCCGCCTTCGTGGACAAGCAACTGGAAGAAGCCCTCAAGTATCTGCGGGGCCAGATCGGCCGCGCCTCCCGTTGACCGCGCGGGTCGCGACGGATTCAACGGTTCTGACACCCTTGCGCCCCGGGAAATCTCCCGGGGCGTTTTTTTGTCTCAAGTTTTTCCGCACTCGATCCGGTTCGTGGGGAATGGTTGTCAGGCGGCGCGCGGTGCTGGAACCACAGCCGCCATGCCATGGGGACAACAACGACCATGATCCGTCACACCATCAAGGCCATCCTGCTGGGCCTTGGAGCCTTCGGCGCCGCGGGCTGCCAGGGCCTGGGCGGCAGGAACCACGCCAACGCCAACACAGACCCCTGTGGCACACCTGACCAACATCAGGAACACAAGGGATTCCTGGCCCGCCACTTCGGCCGCCACAACAACAAGGACAACCACGCCGCAGGCACCACCGCGGCCATGAAGCGGCCCGCGCCCAATGTGCCGCTCAACCCGGGCGAAACGCTTGTCTCCTACGGTGAAACCACGATGCCCGTGGTGGAGGCCGCGGGACCGAGCCTTTGCCCGTCGCCCATCCCCTCGGCGCCGTGCGCCTCCGCGCCGTCGATGGGGCAACCGCCACTGGCCCCGGTACCCTCCACCGTGGCGCCTCCTCCGCCAGCGCTGCCCAATCAGCCGAGGCCCGAACCGCAGGCTCAGCCTGTACCGGCGAGGCCAACCGCCAGAACCTTGCCCTCGGTGAAGTAGGAATAGCCTCTTGCCATCCGCGCAAAGCCGTGCCCCATTGGGCGCGGCTTTGCGCGTTTTGTTCGATCGATTTTGGATGCCTTGTTTTCAAATCAACTGACAGTGTCAGGCGGACTCAATCCTAATGAGGCCGAGGCCGCCGACCCGCGCTGTTATCATGCCCCTTAAGGGACCTTGAACGGTTCGCCACCGGCGCGGGTGGCCAATGCCTTCCAATCAGCCGGCGACAAGGTCTTGGGCACGCGCTTCACGGAACCGTCCGCGAACAGGACATTGACCGTGGATTGGTTGATTTGCCCCAGCGTAATGGGAGCGGAACCGCCAAAGTCGAGTTCGTCGGGCTTGGTCCATTCAACCCCTTCCGAAGCGTCGGCGATGAGCGCCGTGTTGCTGGCTCCATCAGTGATTTCCGAGAGGGCCACCTTCCGGTTCCATTCGAAAGCCATGCCGGGTCCCGCGAAGGCGCGCACCGCCGTGCGACCGTTGGAATCGCCACCAAACTGCTTGGGCATTTTGGCAAGCAACTGGCGGTTGTGCGAGCTGTCCCACGGCTCATTGAGGTGAAACTGCTTGTAAAGGTTGTCCTGCTCCAGGTAGGGCAGGATCGCCACGCGCCAGCTCAAAAGCCGCTTGCCGGATGGATCGGTGATGGCGGCTGGAGGGAGGCCGTTGTTTTCGGTCATGTAGGTGTTGAGGGCCAAACCGATCTGCTTGAGTTCGTTTTGACCCGCGGCGCGCGCGACAGCACCGCGGACGGCCTGAACGGCCCCACCACCCGTTGAACCACCACTGAATAAGCCCGTGTTTTGCGACGAACCTGCCGGTGGCGGAGTCCCGATTCCAACGGAAGGTGGCGTTTTGCCGGCGCCGGAGGAAGGCCGTGGAGGGGCACCCATGCCGGCGGGAACAAGCGCCTTGAGCCTGGCGCCCTTGATGTTGGCAACCACCTTGACCGAGTTGCCTTCCTGAGCCGGCTTGATCTGGGCCAGAACCTCGTTGAGCAATCCGATGGCCTTGGAACCTTGCGCACCGGCCATGGCGCCAAAGGCAGTGAGCGCCAGGCGGGTTTGGAAGGTGTTGTTTTCCTTGTTGAGCCGGTTCGCGGCTTCGAGGCCTGCCTTGGCCTTGGCCTCATCGGCGAACTGCCCGGCCAATTCGATGGACACATCTTCGGTGGCGGAACCCACGATGGTCCAGTTCCTGGCCTCCAGAAGGGGGGCGGCATATTGGAATTTCGGCCCCATTCCACCGACTGCGGCATTCCGTTCCGCCTCGGTCATTTCCGATGCCGCCACCATCACCATGTGGTTTTCAGGCTTGCCGAGCATCTCTCGAACCTTTTTCACCGTGGCGCCGGGGCTTGTCGCCTTGGACTTGAGAAGCGCCTCCAGATACTTCTGCTGCCCGTAAAGCAATGTTTGATTGCCGGGACAGGCATGCAGCATGAAACCTTGGGCGGAGTAGCTTTTCCCCGGGGCGTTGGCCACAGGTGTTGCCGCGACCGTGATGGTGGAAGGGGGAGGGTCAAGGGAAATGGGCGCGGCAAGGCTGATGATGGCCACAAAGGGCGCGTCCTGCTGGGGCGGGCCACCCGGGCCTCCACCCGGGGGGGCCATGCCACCCGGCTGTTGCATGCCTCCGGGAGGAGGGGCCGAGGGAGATCCGCCGCCTTGAAGACCGGGTTGCATCTGGGCGGGGTAAAGGGGCAGCGCCTGCGCCACGCTGATTCCATCGCCGTCATCCAAGGTGGTTGAGACGGGAACAGTGCCATCGGGCCGGATGTTCATTTTGCCGGTGCCCGGTGGTCGCATCCCCGGCCTGCCACCATTGGGTTGGGCAGGTTGTTGCTGCTGGCGGGCTTGGGTTTCGGCAACCAGGCGGGTGATGGCTTGGGTGTCAAACACGACATGGATTTTCTTGCAATCGTTTGGCTTGATCTTCAGGGAATCCTGCATTTCCTTGACGCCTTCCTCAAAACCGATGGCGTCGAGCATCGACTTGATCAGGGGAGCGTCCAGGACAGCCCCCACCTGGACTGAGAAAACGAACTTGGAATCGCCAGGAATGAGTTTGGTCTCGTCGGTTTCCTTGTCCGCCGCGATGGACGCGGCGATGGTCCCGGGTTCCGCCGTTGTTTGGCCTGCCTGCTGCCCACCTGCGCCTGTGCCTGTCGCGCCCCCGCCGGAAAGACTGCTCCAAACGAGGTACCCGCCACCGCCCAGAAGCAGAACGCCCAAACCGATCACGGCGCCAATGATCAGGGCGGAATTGTCGCCGCCGCGCTTGGACTTGCGGGATTTTCCGGCTGGCTTGGCCGATTCGCGATTTTTCTTGAGCAGGATGACGGGAATGTCTTCCTCGTCGCCGGCATTGGGATCGGGAATCGAGAGAGGCCCCTTGCACTGCGGGCACTTGACCGTTTTTCCGGCCAAATTATCGGGGGCGTTCACTTCGCGGCCACAGCCGCAACTGACCCGGATCGGCATGGCAAGGCTCCAGACGGGACTTCATCCACCATCGTAACCAATCGCCATGCCATGGTCGAAGCAAAAGACCAAGGAATTCGACCGGCAAGATGGTTCAATGGCGGGTGACAGGCCGATGATATAACGGTAAGATTTTAGGTGAGTTATACCCAGCCCACGGGGTCCCCCGCGTGAACCTCGCAGCCTTGGCCACCTTACTTGTCATCGGGGCCTCGCCGGATTTCAGCCGCGAGGTGCTTCCCCTGCTGCGCGAGCACTGCTTCAAGTGCCACAGTCATGAGGCCGGCAAAAGCAAGGGCGGCCTCGTGGTGGACAGCGCCGGCGGATTGTCCAAGGGTGGCGACACCGGTCCCGCAACCGACTCCAAAAACCCGTCCCATGGGCTGTTCCTGCGGGCCATTCGCCGGGAAAACGGTGTTGATGCCATGCCACCGGGCAGTGCTCTCCCGCCCAGCGCGCTGGCCACTCTTGAAAAATGGATTCTCGCAGGCGCCCCATGGCCTGAATCGGCGGCAACCGTGGGATCAGGTAAGCCGGGCACCCGATCAGGCGGTGTCACCCCGACGGATCGCTCATGGTGGGCGTTCAAGCCACTCAGCGAAAAGACGCCGCCCGTGAAAACCTCCGCAGGCATCGACGAGCAAGTGGACAAGGCGCTCAAGGCCAGGGGATGGGCCCGCGCCCCCAGGGCCGAGCATGCCGAATGGCTTCGCCGAGTGAGTTTCGACCTGACCGGATTGCCCCCGACACCTGAAGAGGCTCGCGCCTTCGTCACGAATCCTGACCGTGCCGCGGCGGTTGACCGCCTTCTGGCATCCCCTCACTTCGGTGAAAAATGGGGGCGCTTCTGGCTCGACCTCGTCCGCTATGCCGAGTCCGATGGCTACCGCGCCGACGACTACAGGCCCGGCACCTGGCGTTACCGCGACTGGGTTGTCTCCGCGTTCAACCGCGACATGCCTTACGATCGCTTCCTACGGCTGCAGATCGCCGGGGATGAAATTGAGCCAGAAAACCCCGAGTCAAAACTGGCCCTCGGGTATCTGCGCCTGGGAACCTACGAGTACAACCAACGCGACTCAATCACGCAGTGGAACGCCATCCTCGAGGACATCACCGATGTCACCGCCGATGCCGCCCTGGGCCTTGGCATGGCTTGCGCCCGATGCCACGACCACAAGTACGATCCCCTTCTCCAGCGCGATTACCACGCCCTGAAATCGTTCTTCTCCGGCCTGGCCTGGATCGACAACATTCCCGTCGACTCGGAAACCGCAAGCAAGATCGCCGCGTGGGAGAAGGAGGTCGCCGGCCGCAAGGCCGACCTGGACAAGCGCGAGGCGGCTCATCGCAAGGCCGCCTTCAACGATGCCCGGGCTCTTTTTCCTCCCGAAATTCAGAAACTCCTCGACGCTCCCCGCGAATCGCTCTCACCGTTCGAGAAGCAGGTCCGGGACCTGGCCTACAGGCAGGTCCAATTCGAGTTCGACCGGATCGAGTCGAAGGTGAAGGATGCCAAGGAACGCGAGGAGATCAAGAAACTCCGCCTTGAGCTGAAGGCGCTCACACCTGAGTTCGACCTGGTTTCCACCGCATCGGACATCAGTGCCAAGGTGGACGACGCCTCTTTGGTTCGCCGCGGCAAGTCCGAATCGATCAGCCCGGCCTTTCCGACGGTTCTCGATCGGCTGGGAACCGTTCCCGAGGTCCGTCCGCGAGCCAGTTCAAGCGGCAGGCGCGCGGCGTTGGCCGAATGGCTGTCGCGTCCGGACCACCCCCTTGTTCCCCGGGTGATCGTCAACCGGATATGGCAGCGGGTTTTCGGCAGGGGAATTGTCGCCACCACCTCCGACTGGGGAACACTTGGTGAAAAGCCCTCGCATCCGGAGCTTCTCGACGGCTTGACCCGCGGCTTCATTGATTCCGGATGGAGAATCAAGCCGCTGGTCCGGCTGATGGTCCTTTCCGAAGCCTATGGCCAAGCCTCGCTCCGGCCCGATGCCGCCGCCATGCGCGAGGCGGATTCCGAAAACAGCCTGCTATGGCGGGGTCCGCGGCGGCGCCTGGAAGCCGAGGAGGTTCGGGACTCCATTTTGGCCTCGTCCGGCGGGCTGGATCGGAAATTGGGTGGGCCGGCCGTTGAGGATGAAAAGCCGCGCAGGTCGATCTACCTCAAGGCGAGGCGGAACACCCGAGACCCGTTGATGGCGGCCTTCGACGCGGCGGATGGACTTCAATCCACCCCCCAGCGCCTGCCCACCGTGACCGTGACCCAAACCCTGCTGATGCGCAACGGGAAGTTGACCGAGCAGCAGTCAACCGCGTTGGGGGCGTTGTTGGCCAAACCGGCCGGAACAGACCCGGTGGCCGAGTTGTTCCTCCGGACCCTCGGCCGGCCGGCCCGGGCGGAGGAAGCCTCGGCGGTTGAAAACGCCGTCGCGGGCATGCCCCGGGACGCCGCACGCTGGGCCGACGCCGCGCACGCGGTGTTGGAATCAAACGCCTTCCTTTATCTGGATTAGCGCCATGCATCCCGAGAATGCCCGCGAATTCCTGAACCGCCGCCAGTGGCTATGGTCGGGTGGTGCCGGTTTCGGCGCGTTGGCACTCGGGGCCATGGAGGCCCGGGGTGGCGTGAATCCCTCGGCCGCGCGCGCCGGGAACCAGTCGGCCCGCGCCAAACGCGTGATCTTTTTGTTCATGGAAGGTGGCCCCAGCCACATCGACACCTTCGACCCCAAGCCTCTGCTGAACAAGCTCGCGGGACAAAAGCTTCCCCAAAGTTTCGGCACCGTTGTCACTTCAATGGGCACGGCCGACGCGCCGCTTCTGGCATCGCAACGCAAGTGGAAACAGCATGGCCAGGGTGGGCTATGGGTCTCCGACTGGCTGCCGAACATCGCCCAGCGCGCCGACGACCTGGTGGTGGTGCGCTCGGTGTGGTGCGACGCCATCAACCACTCGGCCGGTGTTTGCCAAATGAACACAGGCGTGACCATGGGCGGCAGGCCGTCGCTGGGTTCATGGGTTCTCTACGGGCTGGGTAGCGAGAACGAGAACCTGCCCGGTTTCGTGGTGCTCACCGACGGCAGCGCCTCGGTGACCAATGGCGCGCGGAATTGGGGCGCCGGCTTCATGCCGGCCGCTTATCAGGGAGCCAAGTTCGAGACTACCGGCCCCACGCTGCCCGGCATGGCGGCAACGGAAAAAATCGCCCCGGAGCGCCAATCCAGACGGGGCGAACTTCTGGGCGAACTGAATCGCGCCCATGCCCTGCGCTCCTCCGAGGACACGGAACTGGCCGCGCGCATCGCCTCGCAGGAATTGGCGTTCCGCATGCAGGCCGCCGCGCCCGAGGCCGTGGACCTGACCCACGAAAGTCCCGCGACTCGCGCCCTTTACGGGATCGACCGGAAGGAAACCGCGAACTTCGGCAAAATGTGCCTGATGGCGCGCCGCCTCGCCGAGCGGGGAGTGCGCTTCATTCAGCTTTATTCGGGCGCCGGCAGCAGGTGGGATGCCCATGCCAACATCGAAAAGAATCACACGCTGATGTGCGGTGCCACCGACCACCCGGTCGCCGGCCTGCTGACCGACCTCAAGCAGCGCGGGTTGCTGGAAGACACCTTGGTGGTCTGGGGAGGAGAGTTCGGCCGCACCCCGATGTCGGAAAAGGGCGACGGCCGCGACCACAACCCGTGGGGCTTCACGATGTTCCTCGCGGGCGCCGGCCTCAAGGGCGGCCGTGTGGTGGGGACCACCGATGAACTCGGCCTGCGCGCCGTGGACCACAAGCTCCATGTCCACGATTTTCACGCGACTATCCTGGCACTGCTGGGCCTTGACCACGAGAAGGTTCTTTGGCGGCACAAGGGCCGTCCGGAGCGTCCCACTGTGAACGAGGGAATCCCCAGTTCCCTCATCCTTGGCTGAACATCGTCCCCGGGGGGGACCAATCCATGCTGTTGATTCTTGTGTTGGCCCTGCCGGCGCAATCAAGCCCCGAGCCATGGTGGTCGAGGACTCCCTTGGCGCGCACCACGCCGCCGGCGGCCTCGGCCCACCCCGTGGATGCCTTCCTGCTCGACCGGCTGAAGCGTGAAGGAATGACACCCGCCCCCGAGGTGGACAGGCTTTCTCTTTATCGCCGGTTGTGTTTCGACCTGACAGGCCTGCCGCCGTCACCGGACGCGGCCCGGGCCTTCGCGGCTGATAACCGCGCCGATGCCGTGGAACGCGCCATTGGCTCCCTGCTGAAAAGCCCGGCGCACGGGGAGCGTATGGCAAGGCTTTGGCTCGATGTGGCCCATTACGGCGACACCCACGGTTACGACAAGGACAAGCAGAGGCCCAACGCCTGGCCCTACCGGGACTGGCTCATCCGGGCCTTCAATGCCGACATGCCATATCGGGACTTTGCCACCTATCAGATCGCCGGCGACATGCTTCAGGGTTCGGGCCCCGGGGGCGTCGAGGCGCTCGGATTCCTGGCAGCGGGCCCTTGGGACTTCATCGGCCATGCCGAGGTGCCCGAGACCAAGATCGATGGAAAAATCGCCCGGCACCTGGACCGTGATGACATCGTCACCACCGTCACCAACACCTTTTTGGGGATCACCGTCCAGTGCGCCCAGTGCCACGACCACAAGTTCGACCCGGTCACCCAGGCCGACTACTACCGCCTGCAGGCGGTGTTCGCGGCGATCGACCGGGCCGACAAGCCGTATTACGCGGATGCGGAAACAGAAAAAAAAGCGCGACAGGCCGACGCCGCCATCGCCGACGCCAAGGCTCGTCGCGAGGCCCTGACTACCCGGGAGCGACAACTCCTGGGTGGCGAAACGGCGAAAATCGAGGCCGAAATCGCCGGCCTTGCCAAACCCGCTCCGGGAAAGGATCCCCACTTCGGTTGGCATTCCGCCATCAGCCCCAAGGCGGACAAGGCCGAGTGGATTCAGATCGACCTGGGTGAAAGCCAGTCCGTCGCCATGGCGTCGCTCCACCCATGCCACGACGATTTCAACGGCATCGGCGCGGGATTCGGGTTTCCGGTGCGTTACAGCATTTCCGTGGGCGACAATCCGAACGGGACCGGCAACAGTCTCCTGGCCGACCGGACCGCCGCGGATGTGCCCAACCCTGGCTTGGCGCCCGTCACCCATTCTGGCACCGCCCGTGGAAGGTTTGTTCGGCTGACGGTCACGAGACTGGCGCCGCGCCAGAACGACTTCATCGCGGCCGTGGCGGAAATGAGGGTTTTGGATGACAAGGGCAAGAACTTGGCCCAAGGAAAGTCCGTGAAATCCTCATCCAGCATCGAGGCCCCGCCCAGGTGGACCGCCGTGAACCTGACCGACGGCATCTGGTTTGGGGGAGACCCGGCCAGCCGGGAACGGTTGGTTGAACTCAAGGCCCGCCTTGAGAAACTCAGGATGGAAAAACTTCCCAAGGCGTTCCTCGACGAAGTCGCCGAAGCCGAGGCGAAACTCGCCGCCGCGGAGAAAGCCCGAAAGACCCTACCCAAGCCAGCGCTCGTGTACGCCGGCACGGTTCACCATGGCAGCGGGGCGTTCCGGGGCACCGGACCCGACGGTGGCAAACCTCGGCCGATCCACATCCTGCGTCGGGGCAACATCAAGCAACCCCTCGACGAGGCCGCCCCGGGGGCCATCGCCGCCTTCTCCCATGCCCCGGCCATGTTCGACATTCCGGGCGACAAGCCGGAAGGGGAAAGGCGCTTGGCTCTGGCCCGGTGGATCGCCCATCCCGACAATCCGCTTTTCTGGCGCGTGATGGTCAACAGGGTGTGGCGCTGGCACTTCGGCCGCGGGTTGGTGGACACTCCCAATGACTTCGGCCGCATGGGCGAGTTGCCCGAACACCGCGAACTGCTCGATTACCTGGCCCTCTGGCTGAGGGACAATGGCGGGTCATTGCACAAGCTCCACAGGCTTCTGCTCACCAGCGCCGCCTACCGGCGGGCCGCGGCGGACAACCCGGCGGCCCGGGCCAAGGATCCCGACAACCGGCTGTTCTGGCGTGGCAACCGCCGAAAGCTCGACGCTGAGGCCCTGCGCGACTCCATGCTTGCCGTTTCAGGCACGCTCGACACCACCATGCACGGCCCCCCGTTCCAGGATTTCGTCATCACCCATCCGGAACATTCGCCTCATTACGAGTACGAAAAATTTGACCACGAGAGCAAGACCGCCCGCAGGAGGAGCGTTTATCGCTTCATCGTCCGGTCACAGCAGCAGCCGTTCATGACCGTGCTCGACTGCGCCGACCCGTCGCAACTGGTCGACCGTCGCAACGAGACCAACTCGCCGCTTCAGGCGCTGGCGCTGCTGAACAACGACTTCGTGCTGGTGATGGCCCGGGAGTTCGCCACCCGTCTCGACAAGGAAGGGGGCGACACTCGCGCCAAAATATCCCGGGCCGCGGAGTTGGCCCTCGGCAGGCCGCCGACGCCGGAAGAGGCATCGGTATTGGCCGGACATGCCGACCGGCACGGACTTGCCGCCACATGCCGGGTGATCTTCAACCTGAACGCCTTCGCGTTCGTTGACTGAGGGGAGTGGCGCCATGAAACCCACCAGACGGGCGATGCTGGAACAATCCGGCCAAGGGTTCGGCGCCTTGGCGCTGGCGGCGTTGCTGGCCGATGACGCCCGCGCCGACTTCCCGCCGATACCCCATCACAAGCCCCGGGCGACTCGGGTGATCCACCTGTTCATGGCGGGTGGCGCCAGCCAGGTGGACCTGTTCGACCACAAGCCGGAATTGTTGAAACGCGACGGCCAACCCTCGGATTTCGGGGAAAAGGTCGAGGCCTTTCAAAACGGCTTGGGCCCATGGCTGAGGCCCCAGTGGGATTTCAAGCCCTATGGACAATCCGGAAAAATGCTTTCCGAGGCGGTGGCGCCCTTGGGCGCGGTGGTGGACGACATCGCCTTCATCCACAACATGGCCGGCAAGACGGGAGTGCACAGCCAAGCCACCTACCTGCAGGCGACGGGATTCCAGAACCCGGGTTTTCCGGGAATGGGCGCGTGGGTCAGCTACGGCCTTGGGTCGCTCAATCGCAACCTCCCGGCCTTCGTGGTGATGCCCGACCACCGGGGTTTCGCCAGCAATGGCCCCAAGAACTGGGACAGCGCCTTCCTTCCCGGCCAGCATCAGGGAACCATCCTGCGCCCAGAATCAAAAACCCCCATCGCCGATTTGTTTCCGGGCAAGCATGGTGACTTCCTGGCGGCCGGAGCCGATGCCGGTGGAAAGGATGCGCTCGCGCGACTCAACAGGGAGCATGCCGTGGCCCGTCCGGGGGACGCCCGCCTGGAGGCCCGGATCGCCAGTTACGAACTCGCGGCGCGGATGCAGATGAGCGCGCCCGAGGCGCTCGACATTTCAAGGGAAACACCCGAGGTTCTCAGGCTGTACGGCCTGGACCACGGGCGGACCTCGTTTGACCGCGAAATCAACGCGCTGGAGGAAACCGACGCGATGGGCCGCAAGTGCCTGGTGGCCCGACGCCTGCTGGAGAGGGGCGTGCGCTTCGTGCAGATCTGGTCCGGAAACGACAATGGCTTCCCCCGCCGGAACTGGGACAGCCACGAGGACATCCGCCGCGACCACGGTCCGTTGGCCCTCGGCATGGCCAACGCCATCACGGCCCTGCTGGTGGACCTCAAACGCACGGGATTGCTCGACGAGACCATCGTGATTTGGACAACCGAATTCGGGCGCATGCCGAGCAGCCAAGGGGGTAAAGGTCGCGACCACAACCCGCACGGTTTCACCACCTGGCTGGCAGGGGGCGGCATCAAGGGCGGGGTAAGCCACGGGCCTTCCGATGACTTTGGTTTCCGTTCGGCGGAAAAGGGAAAACCGACCTTGGTTTACGATGTGCACGCGACCGTGCTGCACCTGTTGGGAATCGACCACACGCGCCTGACCATGCGCGCCGGCGGCGCCGACCGCCGCCTCACCGATGTCCACGGCCATGTGATCGAGGAAATCATTGCCTAAGTGGGACGGCTGCGACCTTTGTTCCTTCCATGCCGAACTTACCGGCTGGCGGATAATCGGTACGAAGAGAAAGATTGCTGACCGTTGGCGCATTTGACTTAGATAGCGTAATTTGACGGTATCTCCTCAATTAACCAACCCAAACAGCCGTCCTGGTGCGGCCGAGGCTTTTTGTCGCCATGCGCGTCCCCCTCTTTTCGTCTAAATCCAGTTGTTTTTCCGCCATTCTCTTGGCCCTTTTCGCCCAGGTCTCGTTTGGGTTTGAAGCCTCGCCAGTGCCCGAAGTGAATTTCGAGGCCCTCGACTTCACCTCGAATGTCCACAACCTTTACCAAAGCGGCGCTCGCCTTTCGCAGCATGGGGAGAAGTACCCGGACATCGAATGGCGCCGTGGTTACGACGCCGTCGCCCCGATCATGCATGCGGCGGACAAGCCGGTGAAGGCCGATGTGCTCCTTCAATTAAGGGGCGTCCGTCCCGGGGCCAAGCTGGCGGTCACCGGCGAGAGCGAGACCTATCTCACGCTCGATCTCAAGGGCGAAACCACCGTCGGGGCATTCATCGAGGAGAACGAGATCGTCCGCGTGCCGGTGACGGCTGCCAAGAGCCTGGCCAAGGGCCTCAAGAAAATGCAGGACCGCATTCGCTGGAAGCTTGAACTGACCCAGCCCACCGGGGAGCGTTCCGAGGCCGATCTGGGTGTCACCCCCGGTGTGGTCTGTTATCTGGTGTTCACCGACATCATACGCCAGTCACCGGAGGGGTATTATCCAACCCCGGGTCGCATCGAGCATGCTTACAACCGGTTCAATTCCGCGGTCGGAGGTTTGGAACTGCAATCACCATGGAAGGATCAGGTGCACAGCCTGAGCAAGCAGGTCGGCAGGTATTACAACCCCGTGAATCACTTCGAGGATGACGACTGCTGGTTCGTGCCAGGCACATGGGGCGTGCGTGGCGGGGGCGCGAGCTGCATCTCCATCGTCCGCTACTGCCGGGCGGTTCTTGAGGTTCTCGGTTACCCGGGCACCATTCGGATGGATGCCGTTTACGCCAAGCCCGAAAGCCCCACCATGGCCACCCTGGGGGGAATCGATTCTCCCGACATCTACAAGAACGGTCTGAAATTATTCCTGGTGGACAACCGCAACACGGCCAATGGCAGCGTCGGGGGATATGGCGGGATGAACAACTACGAGGGGGTCCTCATCTACACCGGGGAGAACTCAACCGTTTATTTCCCGGGCGGCACCCAGTACATGTACAGCAACATCAATCAGGTCCTGGGTGTGTTCCGCGCCCTCGTCTGGGCCCGATGGGACACCCGCGCGCAGAACTGGCAGGTGGCGCAGATTGTTCATGCCTACCAAGGCGGGGTCAGGTCCTACGGTCGCATCGGGTCTTACCCGTCCTACTCCCGACCTGGAGAGTCCGGCGTGTACGACGACATGCCCCGCTACGGCCTCTTCGGCAGGCGCCGGTAACCATATAAGGGGCTTTGCCCAAGACGATTCTCGCCGGGTATACTCCTCATGTTTACCGGAGGCCGGCGCGGATGCAGACTGTCAAGTTCGTCCATTGGGCCCAAGACGGGGGCTGGATCGGATATCTTGAGGACTATCCGGACTACTGGACCCAAGGCGAAACCCTTGAGGACCTGATGGAGCACTTAAAGGATCTCTATTTAGATATCGCGAGTGGCGACATCAAGGGAATTCGCAAAGTTGGCGAACTAACCCTCCCATGAAGCGGATCGACCTCATCTAAGCCTTGGAAGAATTGGGATGTGTGCTGGTTCGTCATGGCGGAAGACATGACTGGTACAGAAACCCCGTGACTGGGGTGTCACAACCGGTTCCTCGTCACCGGGAAATCAAGGAAATCCTCGCACGAAAAATACTTCGAATGATGGAAGGTAATAGCGAACCTTCCGAAGAATGATTCATCACGCCGTCTTGGCCATCGTGTCTCCCGCCTGCCGCAAGGTTAGGGGAGGTGAAAACGCAGCTAGGCCACCTTCGGAACCAAGCCGGGACAATATCCAGGGAAGAATCGACAAGG
>CAWUNZ010000024.1:0-22868 GCA_963923445.1 uncultured bacterium | reverse complement strand
ATTGACAGGACATTTAGAATCGGTCTTGTTGTGGTTCATCGTTCCGGGAACCTCCCCGCGAACAAGGCACTCGACGGCGGCGATCAATTCAAGGGTTCCGGAAGCAGCCCCGGTGTGCCCGGTGCAGGGCTTGATGGTGGTCACCGGAACCGGAAGGCCCTTGAAGGCTGAGTGAATTCCATGGGACTCGAGAATATCCTCGCAGGGAGTTCCGTACCCGCAGGCGTTCACATGATCGACATCGCCGGGAGATGCCCCGGCGTGAGCCAGGGCCGTGGTGATGGCCCTCGCCATACCGTCCCCATCTCGGCGTGTATCAAACGCCGAACCGAATCCGGCAACCTCGGCGAGGATGTTGGCGCCGCGGGAGCGCGCATGGTTCAGTTCCTCGATGGCCAGAACACCGCAACCCTCTCCAAGGACCAATCCCTCCCGGGATTCGTCAAATGGCCGGCATGCCAAATGCGCGTCCTCCGACCGCCTGGCCAAGGGAAGGAACAGGGACTGTCGTGACAAGCTGACCGGATTGATTCGACTGTCACCACCGCCAACAAGGAAAAAGTCACCATGATCCCTGCGCATGATTCGGAGGGTCTCGCCCACCGCGAGCAACCCGGCGACATCATCCTGGGTGATGGAATTGTTTGGCCCTTGGGCATCGTGAAGGATCGAAACCTGACAGGCGAGCATATTGGGAAGGTATCGAAGCATCCAAAGTGGTTGGATCACGGGCAACCCGTCACGCCCCCAGATGGAAAGGTCCATCTTTCCTCGGTGGGGAGTGGCCGACTTGTGGGCAGCGTCCGCCAATTCGGGGAGTTCGGAGGCGATCAACCCCGCGCCAAAAATCACCCCAAACCGGGTTTTATCCAGCTTCGCCTTGTCAATCTTGCTGTTTTCCAAGGTTTTCTGTGAACAAGCAACCGCTAGCTGAATGGTGCGAGCCATCATCCTCAATTGTTTTCGGTCTTTTTTGTCAATGTAATTTTTGGCATCAAACTCGGTCATTTCGCCGGCGATTCGGACTGGAAGGCCGGATGAGTCGAAAAGGGAGATGGTTTTGATCCCGCTTTTCCCTGCATTCCATGATTGCCATAGTGCTTCGGGTGTGTCGCCGACCGCTGAAAGCGCGCCAGCGCCAGTGATCACCGCTCGCCTCAATGAAGGCACCATGGTTCCTTACCCCTGCTGAAATACCCGCCCGTACACGCGCTCCGCGCAACGGCTTGTCGGTTGCCTCTACCCCTTGGGAGCCCCGGCACGGCGAGCCTGATCAAGAAGATGTCTCATCTCGCCAGTGAAAACAAAATTCCCGTCGCCGAACGCCTGCCTGGTCCTTGATTGGTCGAGATGAGCAAAAAAAATCTCGGCTTCCCCCTCGCAAACCCCATCCACCAAGACTTTCCCTAGGGCTGTCGCGCCCTCCGCGCGGATATGAACCAATTCGACTTCGTAATAAAGGGTTTCGCCTACGGTGAATTCCCTGTTGAACGAGGCCTTGTTGATTTTGCCCAGCACGACTTTTTCCTTGAAGTCGTGCGCCTCACCCGCAAGAATTCCACCCGTCTGGGCCAATCCCTCTAAAATGAGCGAGGCAGGCATGACCGGATAACCCGGAAAGTGCTGGCAGTAATGGTCTTCCGCGGAGGAGAGGTTTTTCACCGAGCGGGCCCGTTTGCCGCTTTCAAACTCCACGAAACCGTCGATCCAGATCCAACGCATGGGCGACCACTCCTAACCCGGTTCGCTCTTGGGCGAATCGCATTGCGGATATATCAAGCCGCCCCCGTTCACGAAAATCACGCTTTACCAGCTTGCACAAGTTTGTTTTCAACAAACCTGGCGATCATGTTGACGGTGAAAAGATTACCGAACTGGGAAGCCTCGGGATTTTTTTCAAACTCACTAAAATCCGCGAATGGCATGCTCTTCTTCAATTCCGAGAGACCTTTGGAGGTGTATTTGCCATCCTTCAGGAGTTCGACATCGGAGGTTTGGGCCGCTTCAGGAAAAAGCTCCTCGCGGGGAATCTTGATACCGAACTCGCGCTCCAAGCGAAAAACGATGTCGAGGAAATCGATCGACTCGGCACCAAGATCGCCGGTAAGGGTGGATTCGGGCTTGATCTCGTCTTCATCAATGTTGAGAGCTTCCACAAGAGTCGCGGAAACCTTGCTCAAAACCTCTTCATGACTGGGCATTTCAAAACCCTCCCGCGGGAAGCCTTTTGTCCAGAAGCACCGCGCTCCTCCAAAATCTTGTTCCGGCCCCCGCAGCCGATCCAAGTCCGGAACATTTGTCCGGCACAATCACCTAGAAAACTATTTGGCCGAAGCCGGCCCTAGGCTCAGTCCCCCATCAACCGTGATGATCTGGCCGGTAACATAACTGGCGCCATCGCCCGCCAGAAACACGGCAACCTTGGCAATGTCCGCCGGTTGTCCAAGTCTGCGCATGGGGATTATCTGGTTCAGCTTGTCGCCAGCACGATTTCTAACCACCTCGGTCATATCGGTTTCAATGAAGCCGGGAGCGATCGCATTGACCGTTACTCCGCGAGGCGCCAATTCCATGGCCAATGCTTTTGTGAAAGAATTAATCGCGCCCTTGCTAGCAGCATAATTTGTCTGGCCAGCGTTAACGAACTCGGCTGCAACGCTCGAAATATTGATAATCCTTCCGGATCTCTTTCTCATCATCGCAAAAGCCACAGCATGGCAGCAATTCATTGTCCCAAACAAATTGGTTTGAAGAACTTTATTCCAGTCCTTGGACTCGAGACGAACAAAAAGATCATCGTGAATCACTCCGGCGTTATTGACAAGAATATCAACCTGTCCCAACCCCGGGTCGGCCTCAATATGGGCGAAAAGCGCCTTGACTTGGGCTTCATCAGCGACATCGGCCTGCATGATCTTCAAAAATCCACCGCGCTGGGCAACGGTACGCTCAAGTTCCTCCGCCGCATCCTTGCTTCCCCGGTATACGGCCACGACCTTGCAACCCTGATCGGCAAAGGCCTCGGAAATGGCCCGGCCAATACCCCGGCTGGCTCCCGTGATGACAGCGACCTTTCCTGAAAAGGACATACCCTATCAACCTTTCATTGCGCCCAAGGTCAGCAAACGATGCCGGCGCTTGAGTGATTCGATGATTTCGCGGTCCAGATCTGCCAAATCTTGGTTCTTTTCAGCCAAATTGTAGCGGAACAAGGCCAATCGCCCCGAAACGGTCGATTGACCTCCTGATTCCCCCCTACCCTTGAACACAGCGGTCCGATCTCCCAATTCCAAAAGCTCCACATGGACTTTCATGGATTTCCCCGGTTCCATGAAAGTTCCATATTTCACATTTTTTGCTTCACGCATTGCGATAATGCTGAACCTGTATGCCTCCATCGATCTCAGTAGCCAGGAGGATGCTTCCACAAGAGTCTGCAACATCAAGACCCCGGGCATCACGGGAAAACCGGGAAAATGGTCACCCAAATACTCCTCGCCCAAAGTCAGATTCTTCACTGCCGTCAAATGCTTGCCAGATTGGCAATCAACAATCCTGTCGATCAGGTTGAATTGCATTGCCTGGCACCAATGGGAACCTGATCAGCCAACCTAGGCCAACCAAAACAAAAGTTTTACTCCGTGGTCGCCACTCAGGCAACCCGCCGGACCTAGACCATCAAGATAATGCTGAACTCGGGGCTTTGAGTAAAATAGGAAAATCAAGGAGCTTGCTTTTTTCTTTATGCCCAAGGTTCGATCTGACTCAATGATCCAGTTATTCCGGCTGACAAGACTGGCCTATTCCAGCCAACGGCACTCGAGGGTTCTTCAGCAAGTGCCTGTTTACCGGGTTCAACAAAGCTTTGCCAGAAAGGGCTCTCAATCCCTCCTCCGCTCCTTTGAGTCGCATCTCCCGGTACCCTTCGACAGAATAGTATGCCACATGGGGCGTCCACACGATTCGAGGATGTAACCTCAATGCCTTCGACTTCACAGGTTCCACCTCAGAAACATCCAATCCAACGCCTGCCAATTGCCCATTTTCTAATGCTTCAAGCAAAGCGCCTTCATCAACACATCCGCCCCTGGCCGTATTAACAAGAATCGATCCGGGCGCCAAGCAACTCAATGTTTTGGAGTTGATGATGTTCCTGCTCCCTTCATCCAGCCAACAATGAACGCTGATGAATGGAGACTGCTCCATTAATTCCTCAACCGTCCAAACTCTCCGGATTCCCAACATTTTGTCTGTTCCGGGCCTGACAAAAGGATCAAAGAAAGCCACATTCATTCCTAACGCCTTGGCCCTTAACGCCATGGCTGTTCCAATTCTCCCGCAACCGATCAATCCCAATGTTTTACCTCGCAGACGAGGAGTGCCCAAAATTAAGTTTGAGTCCCAACCTCCCGCTCGAATCGCTTCATGGGAAGGCACCAGGCGCCTGGTAGCAGCTAGCAGCAGCATCAAAGCATGATCAGCAACATCCTCAGTTCCGTAATCAGGCACATTGCAGACAACAATGCCAACCTCGCCAGCTTTTTTTATATCAATATTATTGAATCCAACGCCGCAACGAACAATAATTTTACAATCAGTCATTTTAACAATCGAAGCCGAAGTCAAAGATATGTCGTGATAAAGAAGAATAACTTCAGCATCGGCTATTGAATCTATTATTTCTGATTCGGACACTGCCCCCAGCAATCGAATTGTTGCTTGCTGACCAAAAACCTCCCGCTCAATGGCACACTCTGTCAGATAGTCCGGAATGACAATCACAGGATTCGCCATGTTTGACCTCGAGTTGGAATCAACATTTGATTAATCGGTGGCCTTGTGCCGGATAGAGATAGCAACCAAACTTCCGGCGAAAAGAAGGGCACCATCTTAGGAGAGGCGTGGATCCATGTTCAGTTTGGAAGGAATCGATCATGGCCTCTTATATGGCCTAAACCAAGGTCGCCAAGCATGGCTGTCTAATTTGATGATCGGCTTGGGTCAATTGTCTGGAAACACCTCGATTGCAATTCTTACCTGCGCGCTTTCACTCTTTTGCCTCATTCAAAGGCAGTTTCGAATCAGGGGGGTTATTTATCCTTTGGCAGTTGTTTCCGGCATGGCGGCAGTCGAGGGAATCAAGCGTTTCGTGGAACGCGACCGCCCTAACATTGTTCCATGGCTGGTGCCGGAGGCCAACGTCCACGGATTCAGCTTTCCTAGCGGCCACGCGACGACCAACACCTTGTTTGGAATCTTGTTAATTGGACTATTTCTGCGAATGAACTTAAGCCTTACGGTGAGGGTCGCCCTTGCATTCCTGACGGCCGTCTGGGTGATCTCGATAGGTTTCAACCGGATTTACCTGGGAGTCCATTGGCCGACCGATGTGTTAGGTGGATGGTGCCTTGGCAGCTTGATCGGATTGGCATGGCTGAGATTGATTTCACTTATTGAAAAGCCAAATCAAACGCCGACTCATTCAAGCCTTCCAGCATGACCGATGAAAGAGGCGTCTGTCTTGGAGCAACCTGCAATGCTTGAACCCGTAAATGACAAGGCAGGGGCATTAACGCCAATCCCTCAACAAGACGATTCGCAGCCCTCATTCATGGTGCTGGAGGGGCGACTGTCAAACAACCGAGTGGGAGTCCCCGCGAATCTCGTTACCTTGGGCTCGGAGCCATCCTGCGACATATGGCTTCCATACCCTGAGATCGACCGTTTGCATGCCGTGCTGGCAAAAACCACACAGGGATGGTATATTCGCGCACTCAAAAGTTCTTTAATTTCTATCAACGGCAGAACCGTCCAAGGGGCCCCCCTTTCCCAAGGTGATCGCTTGGGAATCGGGAAACTCATACTTGAATTTTATGACAACATCCCAATGGAGACAGCCAAAACGGATTTCACCATTTGCCAAAGACTGCATGCAGCCGCCTTGGCGGCCCAGCACATGGAAACAATAGAACAGCGCTGGGCTTTGGAATTCAAGGAAAGCCGCCTTGCCCGCCGCGCGAGGCGGATCGCCAGCAGGCTGAGGAACATGGCCAAGCCGCAAGCGGACGCGAATCAGGATTCACAGGAGAATAATCATGGCGCTCTTGGTCGCCATCAGGAACATGAGGAGAAATTGGCGCTGGAAAGGGCTCGAATCAACCGCTTGAGAACTCGCGTCATCGCTCGCTGGAAAAAACTCAGGGCTCACCCCGATTTGCCAAAAGCCAATGCCAACGAGCAACTACGGCAAAACCCAAGCCAACATTTAAAAGAGAAAAAAACACCAATACTGAGGATTCATTCCCCGGAATCAGCGCCTGCAGCCAATGAACCGAATGCTTCAGATTTGAAACGGGAAATCTCGCATCTAATGGACCAGCGGTTCAACCTGCTTCAGGAAATAAAGGAATTGTCCCTGAAGGCCGGAAAGATCCGGTCGGAAACTGAGTCTATAGGGCCGGTCGTTCCGGCAACACCGGGGGGAGAAATTCTCCGCGCCGCTAATCTCATGTCGCAGCATCACGCCGATTGGGATCTAGAGGCTGAAGCGACCGCCAAGGCGCTTGAAAATGAGTTGGTGGCACTCGCCCAAAGGGAGCACCTGATTGCCGAGCGTGAGGCCCTGCTCGAAACGCTTCTGGGCCAAAGGCAACGCCAACGCGAGGAGTTGGACCTGACCATCGACGAAGCCGCCAAAAAAACCCGGCACGCCATCTTCCGCGCGGAGGAATCTGAAATCGAAGTCGCCCGGCTTCGACGGGAATTGGAACTATTGAACGAGGCTTGGGATCGTCGGTTGACAATTCCGGCAGTTTCCGAAGCCCCCGTTCACCTTGAGGAATGGAGCCATTTGGTTTCCCGCTTGGATCACCTCACGGAGTCGCTTGAAAAGGCTTCTGATTGGGCCTGTCAAAATTTGAACGCTTCGGAAAGGGCAGAATTGGAATTCCTTCGCTTCAATTCGCTTATTCATGGCATCACCACCTCGGATGAAACGGCCTCCGGGGTTCGAAGCTCGGTGGACTTAACCTGTGAGGAAATCCGAAACCGCCTCATTCCTCAAATTGAAGCTTTTCTTCAAGCGTTGAATTCAAGTTGGGAATCACCGGACCGCCGGTTGGTCATTGAAGCCCATCGCTGGAAAGTCAGGGCGGAAACCCTTGACAAGTCCCTGATGGAAACCCGGGCCTTGTTGCAAAAAATTGGGCTTGCCGCCCACGGGGAACGGCCCAAGCAAGCCGCGTAAATTTTCAACTTCTACCAAGAATAAATCCGCATTGGTTCGGCCACCTCAACGCCAGGGATTTTTAGTGCCATGATCTCTTTTGCCACCTTCTCCCTGTAGCGCCCCTTGAGATGAATGGCATAGACGGGCACCTTGTGGGCCAACTTGGCTACTTCCAATGCGAATTGGCGGGGAGTCAAGTGTTTTGAGATCACCGCGAGTTCTTCCAACTCGTTGGGAAAAGTGGCCTCGAGGAAAACAGCTTTCAATTCTTCCACTTCATTCGCGCGCTTCCAAATTTCGCTTGTTGGCCCGGTATCGGTGGCAAAAAGGATGCATCCACCCGAATCCCGGAGCAGGAAGGCCGAGGTTGGAACAACATGATCGACAGCTATCGCCTCCACTTGGACACCGTCAATAAACTTCACGTCACCAGGTTCAAATTTCTCCAACCGAAGGAATGGAGGCATCTGCCTTGACAATCCGATGAAATCCGGCCAAACCCTGCCGTTGAAGAAATCTGTCTGCAGGCAATCTAGGACCGATTGGCTCCCGTATATCGTCACGCAATCAGGACCGCCGGAGTAAATGTTCTCGACAAAGACCGGCAAGGTTGCGATGTGATCCAGATGGGTATGGGTAAGCAGAACATGCCTTACCCTAGACTGGCATTCAGGCGAACCGACAAATCCCAAGGTGCCGGCGTCTATAGCAATGGATTTGTTGACCAAATAGCTTGATGCATATTGCAAATCCGGTCCCGGACGGGGAGCAATGGTCGCCGACAAAACTTCTATAATCACAGGCACTATTCCCAAGAAGGCTAGGCTAAATACTCTGCGAGAAATCCCGTGCTTGCAAGGTTTTCAGTCAAATCCACAATCATTTTCGCATGTTCCCTCGTTGTCGATTGCACCGGACAAGCTTCTCCTGATAAACCTGAATAATGGAAGATGAATACCAACCGGCCGGGCAATGGAGGCCGGCAGGATGCTGATCACAATCCCCGAAACGGCATTGGTTGTGCTTATCGGTCCGGCCACGACCGGCAAATCGACCTTTGCCAGAAAGCATTTCGATCCCCGTCAGGTTTTGTCACTGGAACGCTGCCGGCAAGACATCACGGACTCGCCTGACAACCCGGATGCCGTCCCTGACGCCCTTGAACTCGAGGGGATGCTTGCCAGCATGCGACTTGCCTGGCGCCGGATGGTGGTAATCGATGCCAGCAACTTGCGTTTGCGAACCAGGCAAAATCTCCTTGCATTGGCCAGAAGATACCATTCCCCAGCAGTGGCGATCGTTTTCGACCTCCCACCCTTTGAATCAGGAGGGCGACAACCCGATGACCCGGATATCGCCCGTCTGGATGCCGCTGCCCAAACCCAATTGCTGAAGGAATGCCAACCGCGGCTTGGAGTGGAAGGATTCCATCGGGTCTATTTCCTCTCGAGCCGGGCGGAGTTGGATGAGGCTGTCGTCCAAAAGCAGCGGCTTTCCTGCAACAAGGCCGACATGGGCGGGCCTTTCGACATCATCGGTGACCTTCATGGTTGCCACGACGAACTGGAAATTCTCCTCAAAAAACTTGGTTATCAGGAAAACGATTCCGAAATTGAGACGGTTATTGGCATTTCAAGGCCTTGGCATCACCCAGATGGGCGACAGGCCGTATTCCTTGGTGACTATTTGGATCGGGGCCCAAGAATCCTTGAAACACTTGCCAAAGTTCAGGCGATGGTTTCGTTTGGCAGCGCCCTCGCGGTGCAAGGAAATCATGAGATGCGCGTGGTCAAGCACTTTCGTGCTTCCCGCCAAGAACATCGTCCCAACCTTGAGCAGACCCTGGAAGAATTGGGGGCTTTGGGCGAGGAAAGACAAAAACAGGCCATCAAGGCCTTGGTGGAGTTTTGTGACAACCTGCCCCACCATTTGGTTCTTGATCGCGGGCGCCTTGTGGCGGCCCATGCCGGGCTTCGAGAAGAATTCCACGGGCGCGATTCATCGTTTGTTCGCAACATGGCGCTTTTCGGGGAATCCGCCCCGAGGGTTGAAGAGGATTTGCCCCCGGATCGCAGGGATTGGGTATCGGAATACCGGGGAACCGCGCTGGTTGCCTATGGCCATACTCCTGTGGCACGCTCAGCGATCGTCAACCAGACAGTCAACCTCGATACGGGATGTGTTTTTGGAGGAAGACTCACCTGCCTGCGCTACCCGGAAATGGAATTTGTCGAGGTTGATGCCAGCAGGGTTTATTCGCATTCAAGGCGCGCTCTTCCGCCTGGATTTCCCAGCCCCGAAAGGGAATCCGGGCACGATTCCAAGCCGCTTGAGAGCTACTAGGCCAAGCAGGGCGTTTGCCGGTCCTTGCCCGGTTGACTCCTATAATGAGCATGTCGGTGCTCGCAGACCGCTGCTTTGGGAGTTCAAGACCAATGGAGGAGGCCGATAGCCCGCGTCATGCTCGTCTTGTCGAGGAGGCCCGCCTCGGCGATCCGCTTGCCCGGGAAGAGCTACTTCAAATGCATCGGGCTCCCCTTCGCAGGATGATCGACCATAGGCTCGACCCCGTCATTTCCCGGCGTGAGGATGCAAGCGACATCGTTCAAAATGTCATATTCGAGGCTCACAAAAGGCTTTCCCAGTATCTGGCCAACCCCACGATGCCCTTCCATTTATGGCTGCGCCACATCGCCCAGGACCACATTGTTGACGCCCACCGCAGACACCGTCAGGCCCAGCGCCGATCCGTGGATCGGGAACAGTACCTTTCCGCCGGGCCGATCTCCGACCAATCTTCGTTGGACCTGGCCGCGCAGTTGTTTGATCGCCAATCCACCCCCGCCAGCGAGGCGATGCGCCGGGAATTGAAATCGAATTTGCTCGCGGCAATATCCGATTTAAACCCGGAGGACCGCGAGGTCATCCTGATGCGGCATGTCGAACAAATGAGCAACCAGGATGTGGCCACAGCCTTGGAGATTTCTTCGGCGGCCGCGTCCATGCGCTACCTCAGGGCGATACGCCGACTGAAGGATCGGCTTTCCGGGGGTCCGGCAACCGGGAGCGGAATCGATGACGGTCCAAAGGGATGACGAGGCGCTTGCCGGGCTGATCGAGGAGTTCCGGCGATCCAAGGCTGCGGGTTCCACGCCCGACCTCGCCGCCGCCGCCAAGGCTCATCCATCCTTAGCTTCCGAGTTGCGACAGCTTTGGGCCACGGTTGAGTTCCTTGACGAAATCACACCGTTGAATGAACCGGTCCCGCCCAGCGCCGACGCCTCCGAGAACTTCCCACGGGCCTTCGGCAACTATGAGCTGCTCCAAATCATCGGAAGGGGTGGAATGGGAGTCGTTTACAAGGCCAGGCAAAGAACCCTGCAACGGATTGTTGCCCTTAAACTGATACGAAAAGGTGATTCAGCATCAGCGGGCGACTTGGCAAGGTTCAAATCCGAGGCGCTGGTGGCTTCGCGAATCTCACATCCCAATGTCGTCCAGGTGCTTGATGCCGGCACCGTGGATGACCAACCCTATTATGTGATGCCTTTCCTGGATGGGGAAACACTGGCGCAACGACTCGCACGCGGCCCCCTCAGGCAAGATGAAGCCGCCGGGATCGTCAGCATCCTGGCCAAGGCCGTTGAATCTTCCCATAAATCAGGTCTTCTTCATCGTGATTTAAAGCCTTCCAACATCATATTCGATCGCTCAGGGGTGCCGCATGTGTCAGATTTCGGCCTCGCCAAGGTCTTCGGCCCCGAATCAGCGGATTCCATCCCGAGACAAAACCCCGCGACAGCAAGCGGTGCCATTCTGGGCACTCCCGGGTACATGGCTCCCGAACAAATCAGCAAGGCATACGGTGAGACCGGGCCTGCCAGCGATGTCTACGCCTTGGGCGCCATCCTTTATGAGATGCTGGCTGGTAGGCCGCCATTCAGGGCCGCCACAGTCATGGAAACCCTTCTCCTTGTCCTCGATCAGGAACCGGTGAGACCGGCCCTGCTGGTACCCAAAATCAATCCCGACCTGGAACTCATCTGCCTCAAATGCCTCCAGAAACGCCCGGACATGCGCTATTCATCGGCGGAAGATTTGGCGGGGGACTTGGACTCGTGGCGGGAACACGGTCCCCTTTCAGTTCGTCCGACTGGTTGGAAAGGCTTGGCCCCACTCATCAGCCGGATTTTCCGCGAAACACAACATGCCGCCGTCCTCGAGAACTGGGGGTTATTGTGGATGTGGCACGGGGCCATGATTTTCGCGCTTTGCCTGATGACATGGGGCGTTGCGTTGGCGGAATTGGACCAGCCGCTCGGCCTTATGGCCTTATGGGGCGGCGGATTGGCATTGTGGGGCGGCATTTCCTGGCAATTGCGGATTCGGGGCGGGCCGGTGTTTTTCATCGAAAGACAGGTCGCCCACATCTGGGCCGGGTCGGTTTTGGCAGTGATTGGGCTGTTCCTGACCGAGATGATTCTGGGAATGAATGCCCTGGCCCTTTCCCCCATTTTGGCGGTGATCACAGGAATGATGTTCGTCGCCAAGGCTGGAATGCTTTCGGGAGAATTTTATATCTATGCAGCGCTTAATTTCCTCGCGGTCATTCCGATGGCATGGTCGATGACCATGTTTCCTGCCTGGCACCTGAATCAATTGATCCTGGCTTTCTTTGCATCGCTCGGTTTCGTTTTGCCGGGGATCAGATATTACAGGCAGGCCAGGCGACTGGAATGAAATATCTAGCGCACAACCTCAAACTCCCCGACAGACTCAACCACAATCTGCGGGCTTTCACGAAAAAGCGAAACCGTCCCAGTCACCCGGATGACCTTTCCCTCGATATCTGAATAAACATCGGCCAATCCTTTCTCCTTCAGTCCTTCCGCCAACTTCTTGAGATCGAGAACTATTGCGAGGTTTTCGGTGGAACGGAAATCCTTGCTTGAATTCAAAAACAGACGGGATCCATCCTTGGCTTTTCCAGATGAAGCCACGCGCAGGCGAACGGTAACCCTCTTTCCGACCATTGTCTTCGCGATTTCGGGCGAAACCTCACCTTCCGCCAACTTCATGGCTCCATTTTCCACTGAGGAAGGCTTACGGGCGGCCTTGGGTTGGAGCGCCGAAACTGGTACTCGGTGGGAAACCACCACATCACCGGCCTCATCTCGCAATTCAAGCCTGACAAGGGGATCCGTTTTCGACCAATCGATTCGAATAGCACCGAAATGATTACCCCAAGGCATCCCCGCCACACGATGCCTGTTGGATTCCACTTGCCTGTAGGTCGGAGACGCCTGATTGATGCCACTTGCGGTGATATCGATCAATGGATACCCGATTTCCGCATCCATGGACGATATCTCCCCCAAGTGACGGTCGCCACTCAGGATGACCACGCCGGCGGCGCCCGCCTTTCGGATCGCCGCGAATAGCTTGGCCCTTTCTGTTGGCATATTGGCCCACTTTTCAAACCTGTGATCCTCTGAAACAACCTGAATGCTTGAGCCGATCAACCGCAACTCCGCTGGTTGAGCCAATTGGTCGTCAAGCCAATTCCATTGCTCGGGTGACAGCATGACGGCGGATGGGGAGGAATCGGGCAGATAACCGGTTGATCCCCTGCCAGGCGCCTTCTTCAATTCCGATCGATGGTAACGGGTGTCCAGCAAGATCACTTGAACGCGCTTGCCGGGCGGGCCGAAAATTTTCGCGGTGTAAATCCCCCCAGGTTGGGAGCGCCTGGGCGAGTCCTCCGGTTCGCCAAAGAAATCAAGCAAGACCTTGCGGGAAGCATCTTTTTTTGGATAACTGGCTCCCCCGTCATTCACTCCGTAATCATGGTCATCCCAAACCGCCATCAACGGGCATCCAGCCTTGAGCGCCTTGAACCCAGGGGACCCGGCCAGCATTCCGTACTTGGCCTTCATGACCTCCATGTCCTGAGTATCACCATAGATATTATCACCCAAAAGGATTGCCAATTGAGGTTTTATTGCCGCCATTGCATCCCAGACGGGGGCGGGCCGGTCCTGCCGCGCGCATGAGCCAAACACAATGGTCTCGAAAACCTCTGCCTTGGCCTGAATTGAGATTTCACCGCACGAAAAGGACAAGAAAAATGTCGGCAGCAACCAGCACACGGAATTCCTCCTTCAAACCCTGATGAATCCCAAAGCAACAAAAACAAGCTAGGAAGGCGGCGTCAACAAATCCATGAATCCCGACGAAAGCAAGTGTGGCGATTGCGCCAAGGCATTCAGAAAGTTCGCTTCATGAATACCATTTCGTAGTTGATCACTGTTTGGATTGTCTGGAGAATATCGCCCATCTGGGCGCATTGCCCAGTACAAAAGAATCGTTTCATTTGGAGAGACTGATGAATACTGTTTCGCGCACCCTCGGCCTCGGCGCTGCTTTCCTGGCCATTGCCGTAACTCCGCTGATCACCAACGCGCAGGAAAAGAAGGCACCTGCCCAGGAAAAGAAAGGTACCACCGCTAAAAAGGAAGCCGGCACGGACTCAAAGAAGTCTTCCTCCGGAGTGGTTGAAATCTCCGAGGGCAAAGACGGCAAATTCCGTTTCAGCGTCCGTGATGGGGAAAACAAATATGTGGGTGGTTCAGGGCCCATCGGCTTCGAATCCAAGGAAGCCGCCGCCAAGGCCGTTCAGTCGTTGAAGGATACACTGTCCAACGCCAAGATTACCTATCCGGCCAAGAAAGCCGACGCCAAGTGATTTCCTGAACCTCGGCAATAATCGAACAGGGCCGGCGCTTAAGCCGGCCCTGTTCTTTCCTAGGTCTTTTGCTTTTTGGTTAGTAATGGATTCCAATCAGGTCTTGGCAAGGGGATCGTCGAATGTCCATTTTTTCGCTTTTGCACCTGCTTCTGCTTCCGACCCAAGCGCCCGACCTGATTATTCACAACGGCAAGGTCATCACAGCAGACAATGCCTTCAGCATCCATCAGGCCATGTCGGTGCGCGAGGGCCAGATCACGGCCACGGGAAAGGATTCGGAAATACTTCAATCAAAGGGGCCCGGCACCCAGGTTGTCGACCTCAAAGGCGCGACCGTTCTCCCGGGCCTTATCGACTCGCATGTCCATCCCCTTGGCGCGGCCATGCACGAATTCGACCACCCCATTCCTCCCATGGAAAACATCAGGCAGGTGCTCGACTATGTCAGGCAAAGGGCCAAGGTTGTCCCCGAGGGTGGGTGGATCACGATCAGGCAGGTCTTCATCACGCGTCTGGCCGAACAACGGTACCCCACCCGGATGGAACTCGATGAAGCCGCTCCCAAACATCCGGTCGTGTTTTCCACCGGGCCTGATGCCTCGGTGAATTCGCTGGCCTTGCGTGTCAGCGGGATTGGCACCAACTACAAGGTTGCCGATGGCGGGCCGGGACAGGTGGAACTCGACGCCCGGGGCGAACCAACGGGCATCATTCGCAGTTGCACCAGGCTGATCAAGTCATCTGGAGCGACAACCCGGAAGGCGGAAAATTCCGATAGGGAGCGGCAGTTGCGCGAATTGCTTGGCGATTACAACTCTGTTGGCATAACAGGGTTGGTCGACCGCAACGCCGATGCCACGGCTATCGCCACCTATGAGGCCTTGCTCAAGGGCAACAGCCTGACAACGCGTGTCGCCATTTCCCATGGGGTTGGGACATCCGGAGATCTGGCTGATATTCAGGCGAAAATCAAGGCGATTGCCGGGCACCCATTGCGCAAGCCCAACTCCATGCTCCAGATCGTGGGCATCAAGACATTCCTAGATGGCGGCATGCTGACAGGAAGCGCGTATATGCGCCAGCCATGGGGGACAAGCCAAATCTATTCCATCACCGACCCCAATTACAAAGGCCTGTTGTTCATCCCCAGGGAAAGGTTGCTGCCCATCGTGGAGGAGACCGTGAAGGCAGGCCTTCAGTTCACCGCTCACTCCGTCGGAGATGGCGCGGTCCATGAGCTATTGAATGCTTATGAAGTTGTGAATCGAAAACTTCCAGTCGCACCGACAAGACCATGCCTGACACACTCCAACTTCATGAGCGCCGAGGCCATCGAAACTTGTGCCCGCCTTGGAGTGGTGGCCGATATCCAACCGGTATGGCTTTATCTCGACTCGCATACGCTTCGTAAACAATTTGGAGATGATCGGCTCCGTTATTTCCAACCACTTCAATCCTTGTTCAAGGCTGGTGTGACTGTTGGCGGCGGTTCAGACCACATGCAAAGGATAGGGTCGATGACTTCGGTCAATCCTTACAATCCGTTCTTGGGCATGCAAACAGCCATCATGAGAATCGGTCGCAATCGAGCGGAACCGTTGCATTCAGAGGAAGCCCTCACCCGGGAACAGGCAATCCGCTTTTACACATCCAACAACGCGCGACTGATGTTCATGGAAAAGTTGACAGGTTCTCTTGAACCAGGCAAGCGGGCTGACTTCATCGTCATCGATAGGGATTTGTTGACATGTGCTGCTGAGACCATTCGTGAAACCAAATGTCTGGCCACATATCTTGACGGTCGAAAGGTTTATCCCCGGTAAAGAAGGCATTAAAAAGGTCAGAGCGCTACCTCTGGCCTTTCTCGATCCGGGGTGGTGAATCATGGAGGTTATCCACGATCTGGTTGGTGCCATCATCGCCTCGAACCACAATGGAATCAGCCCTTACAGTTCCCTGCTCGCCATCAGACCTGAACAAACAATCAGAAACCCTTGAACCGCTGGTGTTCACAAGTTTCATTCCGGCAGGATGACAATCCAGGATCGTGCACCCTGTCATGTTGATTGCTGAGCAACGATCAAGGAGAACTCCTGCTTCCGCCGTTCGAACTCCATGCAGATGCAAGCCAGTCAGGGTGCAATTCCGGCATTCCCGAAAAACCACGGCATTCACCGTGTCCTTGCTCGTTCCGTAGTCGTACGCTGGATTTCGCTCCATCACATTGGCGCCAAGGACAACATGTTCGGACTTCTCCACCAGCAGGTTATGCTTGTAACCCATCCAGAAAGTGTTGCCAGTGATGGTAATTCCACGGCAATTCCGAAGATGAATATTGTCCTCGACATCTGAAAACACATTTCCCTGAATTGTCACATGCCCCCAGTTGCCCGCCGTTCCCTTGCGAATTCCCTGTCCAGCACCGAGGATTCGGATATTGGCAGCACCTTTGACATTGGAATGCTGAATGGTGCATCCCGTGATGGCAACTTCCGCGGTGGAACCACCTTCACAATCGATGAGGACATTCGCGGTGGGAGGTGAATCACCGCCCATGTTGGCCTCGATGTCGCAAGTGCCGATCTGGATGTTGCGAACCTCGCCACCGCGGCAGACAACCCCGCCGCCATCGCAGTAGCTGACATGGCAACCAACAATATTTGACTGATGAAGATTGACATTATCGTAGAAAATCCCGATGCCACGGTTCGAATAGATATGACTGTCTGAAACTGTGAGGTTTCGGTTCCTTTCCACGAGATGGATGCCATGCCGGCAATGCCGGATCCCCACCCGATGAATCGTAAGCATCAATGTGCCGCTGGCTCGAATCCCATCAGCCTCGGGATGGTCTCCAGCAATATCGAGGCCGGAAATGACCGGCATGCGCTGCCGGGTCCATACTTCCGCCTTAACCGTCGGCGGCGAGGCGGTGCCCCCGTGCGTTCCAACAACTGATAAACAAGGCCCTGGACCGGACATCTTGAGTGTCGCGTTTCCCTCGGCGGTCACGGCAACAGGACCAGTTTTGTCGAGGTCGATATGAAGTGTTTTGGTAATCTTGTAAGTCCCGGAAGGAAAGAAGACGGAGCCTTTCCCGGAATCAATGGCGCGCTGCACCGCTTCGGTGTCATCGGCCTTTCCGTCCCCAACGGCGCCAAACTCGCGTATCCCGCGGGAATCGTTACGCCCTGTGGGTTGCAGTCGGAAAGCTGTGGCTGCCAGTGCTGACAATGCTGTCAGGATCAGGATGAATGCGAATCCGCGGGAAATCATGTGAACCCCTCCAGAGAGGTTCAGGGTAACACGGTCTCGAATCTGGAACACCCGCTCATTTTTTCCAGTAGCAGGGCAAATCCTTTTTTGTTTCCAGGAGTATTTCCAAAATGGCTCCGCGATCCTCCAAGGAGATATGACCAAACTCCTTTGATTGATCCTGCCCCGTTAAAACTTCCCATATCCTCTTGTATACTCTGGCTTTTGCCTCCTCGGGCAAACCGTCAAAAAGTCGTGAATAAATCACATAGCTCAAAGGATACCGAAACATTCGGGTTTTGAGGTCGAATTGCCGGAGACTCCGGCCCTTGGAATCAAACGGCCCTCTCGCTTGAAAATCGTTGGCAAACTCCGAAGTACCACGCACAGGCTCTGAAAGTTTCGCCTCCTCGCAAAACATCAAATACTCAACCACTGTTTCGCAGGCTCGCTCGATTCGACGGGTGATACCATCACTTCTTTCGTTTGCTGAATTGCCAAGAATCCGATTCATTTCGGCCTGCTCGACCAAGGCCAGGCGGGTCAGGTAGTTGGCGCGGGTCAACCTGTTGTGCGCCTCCCCCTGGTGCTCCAAAACCATGAGCGCAACCAAATCACTGCCAGGTTCAAGGTAATTGTTCACGGTGAAGTAGCTTTTCAAGTCGGTTAAGTTCCCACCCCACTCGCCTTCGTCATCAAAACGACCATTGAAGATACGGTTGCCAAGGTGCTGCTGTTTCCCACTGGTCCCTGTCACATACCAACCACCCCAACGCTCCTTGAAAGGCGTGGAATGATCAACCCTTTTTGTTCCACGGGAAAGAACCAGCTCTCCTGTACGGTCGGCGGAAACGGAACGAATAAGATGCCCGGGAAATCCCTGATTGGACGAGGATCCATGGCAAATGAGGCAACTTTCCGTCTGGCGGGTGAATCTAACTCCATGGGTCTCATCCTGATCCAGAGTGTAAAAAACCGTTCCCAGGTTGGGATCCGCGGCCGCAACCTCAAGAACATCGCCCCGGAGGCAGAAGCCTACAGTGACATCATCATTGAAATAGATAGCCCTGGGAGTTTTGGGGCTGATCCTTTGTCTTTGGAGACTTGTCTTGGAAAACACCAGAACTTGCGAAGATCTGGGTATTTGTAATTCCTTTAGCAGAGCTTCCAAGTAACCATGCTTGTTGTCATGAGCGAGGACAAACTTCCCCGCCCTGATTTTTTCAATAAGAGGAGCGATGATGTCTTGTGTTTGCGCGGAAGCATAGCTGATCGGCGGTCTCTCGTAATCGGTTGCGCCGAGCGGGAACGACACTATCGCGCCCAAGAATAAAAGACTGATCAAAATACGGAACGAAGTCATGCCGGTTCCCTACCGAAGCCTAGGCTAACCATTAATAGATATTATTATCCATTAATGATGCCGCGTCAACCTCTCTACCAACCCCAAAGGGTGCCAGCCTGCATGAGTGTCCGCCAAATGCCCCAACACAATGGAACAACCACCAATCCCCAAAACGCAACAATAGAGACAACGGGGAAACCCTGATGTCCGGAATCATCGGTCGCGATTTCTGCCGAATTCTTTGTGTTTTCCATTTCCTTGGCCAATTCCTTGTCCGACATGAAAAACCGGCTTGGAACAGGCCGAACCAGCAAATTGAAAATCAGACCTGCGAAAAGCAATCCGGCCATGACGCGCAAGGTCATGTCATATCCTTGGCTCTTGGGAATGCCGGCCCGCACTTGCGCGTCATTGATGTAATTCACAAGGACCGGCCCAAGGATTCCGGCCACGGACCAGGCGGTAAGCAGGCGCCCGTGGATAGCCCCGACCATTTGCGTCCCGAACAAATCCGCCAAATAAGCAGGTATGGTTGCAAACCCGCCTCCATACATTGTGAGAATGAGACAAAAAACCAACACAAAAGGCATCACGCCAAGGGATTGGCCCACCCAAGGTGCCGACCAGTAAAGGGCCATCCCGAACAGAAAGAAAATGGTGTACACGGCCCTTCGACCGATGAAGTCGGAAAGGGAGGCCCAGAAAAACCTGCCTGCGATGTTAGCCAGACTCAGCAACCCCGTAAAACCTGCCGCGATGGCGGCAAGCCGGGCCGATTGATCCTTGTCAAGCTGGTCGATGGTCAGGTCAATCCCGAGCAGTTTCCCGCCGAAGATCTCCTGGAGCATCGGCGAAGCCACGCCAATCACCCCGATTCCCGCTGAAACATTCAGGCAAAGCACCAGCCAAAGAAGCCAAAATTGAGATGTTTTCCAAGTTTGATCCACATGGACATGGCGGGAAACCGCTGGTTGATTCACCCCTTGCGGAAGTTCCCATCCCGCCGGCTTCCATCCTTGGGGCGGAACCCTGTAAGCCAATGAGCCGATGGTCATGAAAACGGCATAGATGCAGGCCATCGACAGCAAGGTCTCCCATGCGCCCACGGATTCGGGGGTGGAATAATGGCGCATCAGGATATCCGCCAATGGAGATCCGATCATGGCCCCGCCGCCAAATCCCATGATGGCCATGCCCGTGGCCATTCCACGCCTATCAGGAAACCATTTCAGTAGGGTGGAAACCGGCGATATGTACCCCAACCCCAAACCCACACCTCCCACCACCCCGGTTCCTAGCCACAAGATCCATAATTGGTGTGCGTAAATTCCAAGTGCCCCCAACGCCAAACCGCCACACCAGCAGACCATCGCGGCCATTCCCGCCTTCCTTGGGCCGGCATGTTCAAGCCAGCGACCGAACAATGCGGCGCTTGACCCGAGAAAGACGAAAAACAGCGTGTACAACCAACCCAACAGGGGCTTGTCCCAGTCGTAGTTTGTTGTCACCAATTTGTGATGCCAGGGCATGTCGGGCGGGAACGGAACCGAGTGATCGATGCCCACGGCCCTGGTGAGGGGCAGCCAGAACACTGAAAAACCGTAGGCCATGCCAATCGACAGATGAATGCACAATGCTGCGGGCGGCACCATCCAGCGGTTGAATGTCGGGCGAGCGATCGTCCGATCCTTGTCCAGCCAGCCAACCAGATTTGCGAACATCACCAACTCGGGCCTCGGGTCGTGAGTGGGGCCCCATGCCGGGACCTCTAGCAGCTAGTGACAAATAAACGAAAGAAATGGCGGGAGTGTATAGGAATCGAACCTACTGGGAGCCTTGTTCAAACCCCCCACTGGTTTTGAAGACCAGGGCCGGCGCCAGCCGTGCAAACACTCCCTAGATAGAATCAGCTTAAAGCAACCCGATTGGCGGGTGTAGGCGTCCTGCTCCCGATTTTCTTACAATCGTCAACTTAGGATCTGGCGTGATAAAATACTTTTATAAGCCTGATCAGATGCGGTTGGAAAGTGTGGGATGAGTCACCCGAGCCAACTGGCGCCAACTGAATTCTCGGAATCGAGATACTCCGGCGCCGGAATAATCCTTGGTTGGAAGGATCAGTCCCGATGGGAAATCCTTCTGGCAAAGAGGGGGGAAGAACCTTTCCTTGGGTATTGGTCCGTGCCCGGGGGTGGCAGGAATCCTGCGGACTCCTCGCCATTGGCCACAGCCCTCAGAGAGGCTTCCGAGGAACTGTTTCAGGGCCGAGACATCCTCAGGGAACTTTCAGCCTGGCTCCAGGCAGGCTTCGAACCCGAATTCATGCCTATTCAACGGCATTCCACCCCCCGTGGAAATCCGTGGCGGACCTATTTGCTGGAACTTGCTGGAAAACCACCGATTCAGGCTTTTGACATTCTGCGCCACGAAGTCGCGCAAGTGGAATGGTTCAGGGTTTCCGAGTTACCGGCCCTGCTTCATCCCTGTGTCCTTTCATCTTTGGAACACTTCCGCCTATTCAGCGACCCTTCACATCGTCCAACTTGAGAACCCATTCTTCCCGAATTCCTTCCTTGGGTCTCCAGACCAGACGAACTGGAAACCCCAGATTCGGGTGAAAGTCCGCCGTGAGGTAATCACTTTGGGTTTTTGCACTAAGCAACACTTCAAGTTTCGCGAAGAAATCGTCCACAGTCAGTCCAGCAGTCCGGGTATTAACAAATTCACCATCGCGGACAACCTCGCGTGCTTGGCCCCCGCGGACCCGCACATGCGCTTCAGATTTTTTCCCATGCGCCTCGTGGCGCACCCTGAGGTCGTAGTCCACCAACCCTGCTTCCCGCCAACCCGCCCACGCATGATCCAAACCGCTTTGCGTGATTTGCCTTCTGGAGGCGTACCCCCAAGGTATCAGGGCCGCGATTGCCCCGATGGCAGCCAGGATCAGGAAAAACCAGCGGGAGGCAACAGGAGTCACCGTCCTGAATCCTCGTAAACCCTGGCCAAGTTCCGGACCAAATCTTGCATATCAGATCCCCATTTATCCTCGATATGATGAGGACTAGGGCCGTCGCCCCATCTCAGGAACAATCGGGCCAACCCGGGACGATCGCTCCAATCCACCGGGGCATCGGTTGAGGGGAGCCCACCCAACGGATATCCCTTTTCCTGAACCCAGGCGACTCGACACCCGAAAGCCAATGCCCTCGCGGCAAGATCAATCACCCGACGATTGGGGTGAGCAAGCAGGAGGCCTTGCATCTGCTGTTCATCGAGCGCGCGTTCACAGGAATCTTCACCGATCGCCATGCGGGCACCGACAGCCTGGGCAAATTGCTGCAATTCAATCCGACGAATACCCTCGCCCAAGGATAATTTTAGCCTTGGTGCGACTTGCCTTGTGATTTCAAAAGCCCAGACAACCGACTGAGCCATCTTGTTGGCGGTTTTTCCCGAATCAAACCCGATCATGTTTCCGTTCCGACCATCCCAAACAGGCTTGTGGCGAGTAGGCCATGGCAAGTCGCCTCCGGATCCCCAGAAGACCGTCTTCAGGCCAGGAATTCGCCACCCCCCGATGGGACGCCCAGCTATCCCGCCGTCAACGACAACCCGCTCTTTTGCCCGCCTGAACGATAGTCCTGCGATAGCTGAAAGACCGTCAAAGGCATGAACAATATCTCCTTGATGAAACATCAAACGGGCATAGTGAATCAAAAGTCTAGCCAGCCCCGGTTCCTTGGGAGGAATCGGAGCCTTGAGGTTGAAACCCGCTGAGCGCAAACCCGGTTCCAATCGAGGAGCAAGGTTGCTGGCCAACCATGCCTCTGAAGGCGGGACCAGCCAAAGCAATCGCTTCATGTTCATCCGCGCTTACCTTGGAGAGTCCAGCGTTCGGCCAAACCGCGGGGACCATGGATTTCGTCACCAAGTTCAAGGCATGCGATGTGGGGCAAATGACGAAACTCCCCTGCCCAATCCAATCCATATCCAACAACAAATTGGTCGGGACACTCGAAGCCGACCCAATCCGGGCGCCAACCATCACGAGTTTTCCCGGGCTTGTACAACAGCGCCGCCGTTGCGATATCGGCACACCCTCGTTCGTGAAACAATTCCCTCAGGGCGCGAAGCGTCCGTCCCGTTTCGCAAATCTCGTCCAGCAAAAGGACGGATTGTCCGGCGACAGCCGGAAGGGAATCCATGTCGACCCTAAGCTGACCCGACTCCATACCATCACCATAACTGCTTGCCCTTACAGTAGATACGCGCACAGGCCTCGACATTCTTCG
>CAWUNZ010000023.1:0-24075 GCA_963923445.1 uncultured bacterium | reverse complement strand
GGAACATGCAGGACGCGCCACGGTACGGGAATGTTGTCGCGGAGGTTGTCTCCCATCTGGAGAACCGCGTTCACGCCGCGATAAAATCGGGCGTCGGCAGGGAACAGATCGCCTTGGATCCGGGAATCGGGTTCGGCAAGACGCTTGAACACAACCTCCAACTGCTTGCCAACCTTTCGGCCCTCAGGGGGCCCGGTATGGCGGTGCTCCTGGGTGTCTCGCGCAAGTCGTTTCTGGGAGCCATCACCGGCAGGCCGGTGGGAGAGCGCCTGGCCGGCACCCTCGCGGCGCAGTCCCTCGCGCTGGCCCGAAGGCAAGCCGACATCATACGGGTCCACGATGTGCGCGAGGCCGTGGACATGGTCAAGGTGGTTTCGGCGATCGGGGGATTCCATTCATGAACCCCCTCGGCATCATCATGGATTCGGCCACCTGGCGCGATGTGGTCGAAGTGCTGCTCCTGACCCTGGCGGTTTACGGCGCGCTGAGGGTGCTTGGAAGAACACGAAGCGCGGGCGTGATGCGCGGCTTGGCACTGCTGGTCGCCATCATGTTCCTCCTGGCCCAGACCATCGTGGCGGCCCTCGACCTGACCGTGATCGGCAAGGTGCTCGACTACCTGTTCACCATCGGGATCCTGGCGTTGGTGATCATTTTCCAGCCCGAATTGCGGCGCGGCCTGCTTGTGCTGGGACGCTATCCGCTGCTGCGCCTGTTCAGCCCGTCGAGGCCCCACGCCATCGCCGACACCCTGGAGGACGCCGCCGGCCTGCTTTCCCGGCAGGGGATCGGGGCGCTGGTGGTGATCGAGCGCGACGAGTCCCTTGACGCCCTGGTGGAGACGGGCACCCGGTTGGACGCCGAGCTGAGCGTGCCCCTTTTGCACTCGATTTTTTTCAAGAACAATCCGCTGCACGACGGCGCCGTGATCGTGCGCCGGTCCAGGCTTCTGGCCGCGGGCTGCCAACTGCCGCTCGGCTCGCCCGGGGAAGGCTTGCAGCACCAGCACGGGATGCGGCACAGGGCGGCCCAGGGAGTGAGTGAGGAGACGGACGCCGTCGTCCTGGTGGTCAGCGAGGAGACGGGTCGCATCTCCATTGTCTTTGAAGGAAAGGTCGAGGCGGTCGACCGGGAGCGGGTGTCCCGCCGCCTGGCCGAGTGCCTGGCCGCGCGGCCGGCGGCGCCCCCGGCGAGGCGCTCGCTGGTGATGCAGGCGTTTCCCCGGAAGGAACCGCCTTCCAAGGAGGACGACTGATGGCGGACCGCCTCCTGACCGGCGCGCTGGCCTTCGCCCTGGCCCTGTTCGTCTGGCTTTACGCCCGAAGCAGGGAGCGCGAGACCCTCGACAACATTTCCATCCCCGTCACCGTGCGGTTGGCGCCCGGCCTTTCCGACGCCTATCGCCTCGAAAGCCCGGCCGCCGGGCAGGTGCGGGTCAGCTTCACCGGCCCGACCAACCGCCTCAGGGAGGTCCAGGAAGCCGTCAGCCGCAATGAGATGTCCGTCGCCATCGACTACTCCATTCCCGAGGACCAGGTGGACCGGAACCGGGTGGAGGACTCCGTGCGAATCGAGGCGACGGACCTGAGGGTTCCGCCCGGGGTGGTGGTGACTCCCATCGACGGCCGCAACCGCGTTCCGGTGGCCCTGAGCAGGCTGGGTGAGAAGGTGCTCAAGGTTCGGGTGGAGACAAGCAAGGACCTGGAAGCCCGCCTGCGGGTGGTTCCCGAAACGGCGCGGGTGAAAGGCCCGAGGGAACTCCTGGAACGCCTGCTTGAGATATCGGTGGCGCTTCCGACGCGGGATGAGTTGGGCTTCATGGGTCTCACACCGGGCCGCCCGGCCCGGCTGCCACTGCCCCGGGAGATCGACGGCGTGAGCGTCGTGCCGGAACCCGAGAGCGTGGTAGTGCGGATCGACCCCCAAGCGCCTCGGATTTATCCATTTGTCGATTTGCCGGTCCAATTCCTTTGCCCGCCGAACTTCACGCTGCGCCCGCGTTTTCTCGACGACCGGGCCGGCAAGCTTCAATTGAGGATCCAAGGCCCCGACCAGGCCGACCCGCCCCGCGTTCACGCCTTCGTGGACCTCACAAGCGGGCGGTTTCTACCCGGCCCGGGCATCGAGCCGGTACAAATTCAGCTGCCCAGGGACTTCACGCTGGCCCAAGACCCGCCCGGCAAGGTCTCCTTTGAACTGGTGCCTGTCGAAGCCACCCCCAAACCTCTGGGCGCCCTGCCCGCGCCATGATAAATTCGATGGGTGGATCAATCGATGAACCCGGGAGAATCGCATGGTTGCAGCGCCGCAGACCATTGAAGCCACCGGTCTGGCCCTCTGCGCCAGGGCGAAAATGGCCTCCCGGCAACTGGCCCTCGCTCCTACCGCCGCCAAAAACCGGTGGCTCGAGCTTTATGCCTCGAAGCTTGAACAACAGGGTCCCGCAATCCTGCGCGCCAACCAGTCCGACCTGGAACGGGCTTCGAACCTCGGCGCAGCGATGCGCGACCGCCTCCGATTGGATGACTCCCGCCTGGCGGGGATGACTCGCGCCCTGCGCGAGATCGCGAAACTGCCGGACCCCGTTGGCGAGATTCGCACCGCCGAGACAAGGCCCAACGGCCTGCGCGTGGAAAGGGTGGGGGTTCCCCTTGGAGTGATTCTTTTCATTTACGAGTCGCGGCCGAATGTCACATCGGATGCCGCGGCGCTGTGCGTCAAGGCCGGCAACGCGATCATTCTCCGCGGCGGCAGCGAGGCCTTGGAAAGCAACCGGGCCCTGGCCAATGCCGCGCGCGATGCCCTCGCGCTGGCGGGGTTGCCGACGGATGCCGTCCAACTTGTCGGCACAACCGACCGGGAACTGGTCGGCAACCTGCTCGGTCGAAGCGACGCGATCGACCTGGTCATTCCCCGCGGGGGGGAGGATCTCATTCGGAGGGTGGAGGCGCAGGCCCGGATGCCGGTGCTGAAGCACTACCAAGGCAACTGCCATGTGTATGTGGAGGAGACGGCTGACCCGTCGTTGGTCCGCAGGGTGGTGGTGGACGCCAAGTGTCAGCGCCCCGGAACCTGCAACGCGGCGGAAAAACTGCTGGTGGACGCCGGTTGGGCCCGCCGGCACCTTGGGGAACTGGGCGCGGCCCTGTCGGAACGGGGCGTGAAACTCCGCGCCTGCGAGCGTTCGATGGCCATGCTCCCCGGCGCCACTCCGGCCACTCCCGAGGATTGGGACACCGAGTATCTTGATTTGGTGATGGGAGTGAAGATTGTCGACGGCCTCGACGAGGCGATGGCTTGGATCGGCAACCATGGTTCAGGCCACAGCGAGGCCATCCTCACAAGCAACCCGGAGGCATCCTCGAGGTTCACTCGAGAAGTCGACGCAGCCGCCGTTCTTGTCAACGCCAGCACCCGGTTCCATGACGGGGGTGAACTGGGCCTGGGCGCCGAGATCGGCATCAGCACGGGAAAGTTCCATGCCCGCGGCCCCTGCGGCTTGCGGGAACTGACCAGCTACAAATATGTGGTGAGAGGCAACGGCCAGACGCGGGGGTGATCCGGGCCCATGCTGTTTCATGCGCTGGTGATGTCAACTGTAGTGTGCGTGGTCCTGGCGGGGACCTTGGCGCTTGCCTTGGCCCGCATGGTCCGTCGGCAGCCCGGAATGGGCCGGGGCGAGCTTTCGCCCGTGTGCCGGCAGCATTTCGACCTCTTCCAAGGCGAACCGCTCGATGAACAGGCGGTCGCCCGGGAAGGAAGGCGGCTGGGTCAACTGCTTTCAAAAGGCGACCTGGTTGCGGCCGAGGCCGCCATCCGGCCGGGATTGCAATTCGTGGTGCAGGCCAAGGCGTTGGCGGATCTTGGAACACTGGCCGCCGGCCGCCTGCTTGAGCGCCAACTTGACAAGCGGCTGAGCGAGGATCCCCTTGAGTCGCTCTGGTACCGGCTCGACCTGGCCAGCGCGCTGAGGGCCCTGAATCGTTCCCAGTCGCTGCCCGCGTTGCTGCGCCTCGCGGACCAATCCCCGACCGACATTCCGCTGGCCAGTTACTTCGCCGCGGAGGTATGCGGGTTTATCGGCTATGGCGGCCTGTTGAAGGATCGGGCCCATCCCCAAGGGCCTCGGGCGCGGCGGGTCTTGCGCCGCGCCTTGGAAGGCCTGCGCCAAGGGCTTGACCCGGCCCGCCTGATCGAATCCCGCCTTGGCGAACTGGTGGAGTTCCACTGGGACAGCGATCCGTTCCCCGACGATCCGGACAGCGTTCGCCTTCTGGCCGAGGCCCTGAGGATCGCGCGCCGCGTTCCGGCCTACGAGGCATTCCTCCCCGAGGCGGAGGAAACACAGGAGGCCTGGAGGCTGCAGACTTCGCGCTTGACCGTGCTGGAAGCGGCGATCTCCGATTTTCTCGGCCGCTGCGTCGGCCCGTTGGCCTCGCGGTTGCCGACTCAGGATACCGAGTTGGAGCTGAGGATTCTCCAGGCCCTGGACGACATCCGGGCGGACGCGGCCCGCTGGCTGATCCCGCTTCTTTCAGCCCATGCCATTCGGAACAGGGAGTTCGCCATCAGCCTGCTGTCGCGTTCGCGCGATGATGGAACAGCCCGGTTCCTGGGCATGTGGATCCATGGGCACATCGACCTGAACCACCGCGCGGGATTGCGGATACCCCCCGCGGCGGAATCGGGAGGAGGCGCCGCCTTCCCCTATGAAGCGGTCCTCAGATCCCTCAAGGGGCATTCATCGCCCGAGGTCGAGGAACTGCTGCTTCTGGCCGCGCGTGACCCGGAACCGGCGGTCCGCGCCGCCGCCGTGAGCAGCCTTGGCTGGCAGGAACCGATCGCGCTGGATCGGGTCTGCAGCGGCCTGGCGATCGCGAGGGCGGATCGGGAGGCCCGCGTACGATTCGCCGCCCGGGCGGCCTTGGCGCGCCTTGGTGAAAGGGCCAGCCTGGAGGTCTTCCGCAAGGGGCTTGCGAGCGCGGATCCGCACCAGGCGCTCTTGAGCATCCACGCGGTGGCCGAGGAAAACCTGACTCTGTTATGGCCGGAGGTGGACGCCCGAGCGGACGCCCCGGACGCGATCGTGGCCCACCATGCCCGAGAGGCCCTGGCGTTGCTTTCCGAGGAATCCATGCCACCCGCCGAGGGCTGATCAGCCATCAACATGGGAAGGACCCCGGGAAAGCTTCCAAAGATTCGCGAAAAACACCATGAGCATCCACGAAAAACCTGACAGCCCTGGTGATTCAAACCCGTTGGCGACGGCATTTTCACGGGCGTTTGAAGGCCAAAACCTGCCGGAAATCGACGATTATTGCGGACCCTCGGGGTCGTTGTCGCTGCTGGTCGAATTGGTTTCCATCGACTTGGAAATGCGTTCCGGCAAGGGTGCCAGCCGATCGTTCACCCATTACATGGACCGATACCCCCAGCTTGCATCGCGCCCTGAAATTGTCTCGCAACTGGCCGCGATCGACATCCGCCTCAAGCGGCAGGCCGGGGAGACGATCAATCCCCGCGAATACCCGCGGCAAGCCGGTCTTCCATCACCACCTACGATCACCTCTTCAGCCACCGTTCCGGTAATCACCCCGAACGGCTACCATCGCATCCGCGAGATCGGCCGGGGTGGCATGAGTGTCGTTCATCTTGCCAGGCAAGCGTCGGTCAACCGCGTGGTGGCCCTGAAAACACTCAGGGATGACGGCGGGGGATTCGACCCTCGGGAGGTTCTCCGCTTTCTGGCGGAGGCTGAATCCATCGCCTCGATCAGGCACCGGCATGTGGTCCAGATCCATGATTTTGGCGCTCCGATGGGGCAACCTCCATTTTTGGCGTTGGAATATCTCTCCGGCGGCACATTGTCCGATGCGTTGGGCCGGAGACCCATGGCTTATGGCGAGGCCGCGAGGCTGGTCGCTGATTTGGCATCCGCGATCCAGGCCGCTCATTCCCTCGGGATCGTCCATCGGGACCTGAAGCCCGCAAATGTGCTTTTTGATGAGAATGGCGTGGCCAAGGTGATTGATTTCGGCCTGGCGAAAAAAGCCAACTCCAACCTGACAATGACACAATCACTCATGGGCACACCGGGCTACATGGCTCCCGAGCAGGCCGACCGCAAGGCCCGGTTTGTTGGCCCGGAGGCTGACATATGGGCCCTTGGCGCGATTTTGTACGAGTGCCTTACCGGCCGACTCCCGTTCACCGCCGAGGACAGCATCGCCGTTCTCCACGCCATCAGGCATGACCAGCCGGAAAGCCCGCGGAAACTGGCAAAGGCGTTACCCAGGGAACTCGAACAGATCTGCCTCAAGTGCCTTGAAAAAAATCCCGCCGACCGATACTCGTCAGCCGAGGCCCTGGAAAACGACCTTCGATCCTGGCTGGACCATCGCCCCATTTCCATTCGCAAGCCAACCATTCACGAGCAGGCATTCAAGTGGGCCAAGCGAAACAAGACGCTGGCCACGGCCATGTCCCTGATCGCCGTGATATTGGTCATTGCCTCGCTGGTGTCCGCTGGATTCGGGATGTGGGCGCTGAGCGAGCAAGCCAGGGCCGAGGAAAAAGCGCGTGATTCCCAAGCCCAAAAAATCCTAGCCAACGCCAAGGCCATGCTGGCTGAACAGGAAAAAATCATCGCGGCTTCCCAGCGTGACCGGGCGGAATTGATGGTTTACGCGAACCATCTCCAAGCTGCTGAACGCGCGTGGGAAGCCGGTCGTCCGGAGATGGCTCTCGACGAATTGGGCGCGTGCCGCTGGGACCTCCGCGGGCCGGCGCATCATTTCCTTTATTCCCAATTCAACAGGGGCCAGATAACCCTTCACGGGCACAGGAACCCCGTCACGGCCATCGCCATCACCCCTGACATGCGCTCGATCATTTCCGGCGACCAATCCGGCAGGGTGTTCGCATGGGACCTCGCCTCGGGAGCGCAATCAATCGACAGGCCGGGAAGCGTGGTCGGTCCCATTTCCTCCATCCATGTGAATCCCGCGAACACCGAAGTGGCCATCTGGAGCAGCAATGGCCTGAAACTTCACGGAAGAACTCAAGATAATGGCTGGAACAAGAAGTTGCTCAAGGCTATCCCCGGAAAACCCGGCCAAGGACTGAGAGTGGAAGGAAATCCCTTCGCGCTGGGTTGGCTGATGGCCTCCCTCAGGTCGGCTCCTTACGCGCTCGCGATCAGTCCCAGCGGCAACAATGAAACCGAGGCCTTCCTCACGCACTCGGGATACTCCCACCTCGGCGCCGTCTCCTTCCTGGCGGCGAATCTGGATGGGTCACTTTTCGCCGTCGCCAGGGGGTCCAGCTTCTGCGTTCACGATGGAGTGACAAAAAAACGGATCGGGAACATCCAATTAAACCCTTCACGCGGACCGGTCATGGCGATGGATTTCAGCCCGGAAGGCTCATGCCTTGCCGTGGCCTATGCCGATGGCTCACTCCGCCTGTACCTGTTTGGCAAGGATTCCCTCATTGAAAAGGCGACAGACCTGCCCAACCCGACCTTGCCAAAAGGCAGGATCCTCGCGCTCCGGTTCACGCCGGACGCGCGCTACCTTCTCACGGGAGGAGAGTCGATGATTCTCACGGCGTGGGATTGGCGCAAAGGAAGAATCGCGGCGAACCTGATGGGCCACCGCAACACCATTCGTACGATTGCCGTTTCCCAGAATGGACGATTTGCCGCCACGGGTTCGAACGATTGCACCATACGAATCCACGACCTGGGCCTTCTCCATGACGACCGGCTTCCCATCGGAGAAGAAGGTGACTTCAGTTCCGTCGTCGCAAGCGATGACGCTGGCGTGATCGCCGCGTTGGAGAGCGCATCCAACCACTTGGTCGTGGTGGATGGTCGCCATGGCAGGATCACCAAGCGGTACACCGATCCATCACCCCATTCTCCTGCATTCACACTTTCAGGTGACGGGCAACGATTGGCGATGGCATGCAAGGACGGATCCATTCGGATCGTACGCCTCCGCACGGGACGGTTTTTACCCCCTGTAGACGGCTTGGGAGGATTGGTCACGGCGCTGGCCTTGTCCCACGATGGAAAAAAAATCGCGGTGGCAACGGCGTTGGGACGGGAAACATGGTCTGAGCGCGTGGTTCGCCTGATCGATACCGATACTGGCAACGAAATCTTTCGAAAACAAGGGGCCGGGCCGGGATCAATCAGGGTGATGCGCATCCCTAAAAAAGGTCCCGCCCTCATCGCGGGCTATAACGATGGGAAAATTCTCCTGTGGCATATCGACGGGCAATCACGCGCCCTCCAAAGGTCGCCGGGCAAGCTCAATTCCAGCGAGGTTCATGAGATCGCTGAATCCCATGACGGTTCGATGATCGCGGCGGCCCAAGCGGATGGAACCGTCTTGACCTGGAAAACCGGGCAAGAATCCGCTTCAGAGCTGCTTTCCCTCAAGGGAGCCCGAATCATGTCGGTGGCATTCCTGGCCAACACCGACAGGATTCTGTGCTGCCAGCGAATCCCATCGGGACGAACGATGGCCGGATTTTATGATTCCCGTACGGGAACCCAGTTGCTCCTGACGCCCATTGACAGCGGATCTCTTGGTGCCATTCGATCAACCACGGTGGCGCGTGGCCGGGCCGGGCCGATCATTGTGTCCGGGCACGCTTTCGCACTGCGCCGGTTGGTTACCGACCGTGAGCAGGAAATCCATTTGCTCGCCGGATCGATGGGAAAGGTTCAAAGATGCCAGTTGGATTCCGACAACCGGCATGTCTCCGCCATTGTTGAGAATAACTCAACCATCCGATGGAGTTTGGTGACGGGGCAGGTTACCACGGAAGCCGAATCCGAACCGGAATCGGCTTTCCCGCCCAAGCAAGTGCACTGCACTTCATTTGGGGATTTCGTGCAGGTAACCGATCTTGATGCCCGGGCGAAAAACAAGGTTGAAGACATTCGAATCGCATCCTTGTTGGCGACACCTGACCATGCATGGCATCTGGCACAGGCCGAATTGGCAGAAAAAGCTTCCAGCGCGCACGGAAAAGCCTTCCATCTGGCAATGGCCAGGAAGACCGGACCATGGGATGAGCTTCGATCGCGTAACGAATGGGAAACCCTTCAAAAGGCTGGGAATACACCATTGGCGGAATACCTGAAAAAGGATCTTCTACTGGACACCCTTTTCCGAGCCTTGCCCATCCCCTCGGGGGTACCGGACTTGCGACGCCCGTAGTGTAGACATCATAAGAAAAAAGGCAGGTTGCCATCTGTAATGGAACCTGCCTTAGTCACCTTTCGCCGGGCGGAAACCCGGCCTGCCGATCAGCCGAACCAAGGGGGAAGCACACCCTCCTCGGGCAGTCTCACAAAGCTGACACTTCCGATCTGCGGATGCGCGGCAACCTCGTCCAGCGCCTGCTGGGGCGGAACAGAGTCGAGGTTGAGAACAGCGATCGCCTCGCCCCCGGCGGTTTGACGGCCCACGGTCATCTGGGCGATGTTCACATTGTGCTGGCCGAAGAGCGTCCCGATGAATCCGATCAAACCGGGCACATCGCGGTGACTGAACAGCAGGAGCATACCGTCAAGGTGGGCATCGAGACGGTGCGGGCCAAGATGGGTGAGTCGCAACTGCCGGTTCCCGAACAAGGTGCCGGCGGCACGGTACTCCTTGCGGTCAGTGTGGACAATCACTTCCAACAAAGAGCTAAAATCGCCTTTTTCCGAGCTGCTCTGCTCGATCAGCTCGATGCCGCGCTCGGCGGCCAGCACCCTCGCGTTCACAAGGTTGACCTGATCGAGCCAATTTTCCAGCAGGCCGGCAGCGAAGGCGCCACTGATGAGGCGGGTGGGGCGTGAGGCGAGGTCCCCGCGGAAGCGGAGTTCGGCGCGCTGGATGGTTCCGCGCACCATCTGGGCGAAGAGAAGGCCCAGGCGCCTGCCCAGGTCGACATAGGGACGGACCTCCTCCAGCTCCGCGCGGTCGACCGCCGCCATGTTGATCGCGAAGCGAACCTGGGCCTTGCAGAGGAAATCGACAAGCAACTGGGCCGATTCGCGTGCCACCAGTTCCTGGGCCTCGACCGTGGCCGCGCCGAGGTGGGGTGTGAGGACCGTGGAGGGTAATTGGAGGAACGGATGGTCCTTGGCGATGGGTTCCTCGACAAACACATCGAAGGCGGCGCCGGCGATATGCCCTGACTTGAGCGCATCGGCCAAGGCCGGCTCATTGATGATACCGCCGCGGGCGCAATTGATGACCCGGGCCCCCTTGGGCATGGCCGCCAACTGCTTGGCGCCGATCATGTCCCGCGTCTCGTCAGTCAGAGGGGTGTGAACAGTGATGAAATCACAATGAGGCAACAGGGCATCAACAGTGGGCGCCACCTCGATGCCAAGCTGGGCGATGGCGGCCGGCGCCATGACGGGGTCGAAACCGACAACGCGCATGCCGAGGCCCAGGGCGGCGCGGCGGGCCACTTCCCGGCCGATGCGACCCAAGCCGATCACCCCCAAGGTTTTGCCCGTGAGCTGGCAACCCAGAAACTTGTTTTTTTCCCACTTTCCGGACCGCACGCTGGCGTCAGCGGCCGGGATGTGGCGGGCCATCGACATCAGCAGGCTGACGGTGTGCTCGGCGGTGGACAGCGTGTTGGCATCGGGGGTGTTCATCACCACGATGCCCTTGCGCGTGGCGGCGGCGACATCAATGTTGTCGACGCCCACCCCGCCCCGCACCACCGCGCGCAGCGTGCCGGGATCCTCGAGGAGTTCCGCCGTCAGGCGGGTACCGCTGCGCACCACCATGCCATCGGCCTGGCGGATCGCCTGCTTAAGCTCATCCCCCTTGAGGCCGGGGCGGTTATCCACCTCGATTCCCGCCTCCAGCAGGATGTCGAGGCCTGCCTTTTCGAGCTTGTCGGAAATGAAGACGCGTGGCATGGCTATCAGGCTCCTCCCGCGTAGGCGCGCTGGCAGGCAGCGACGGCAGAACCGGGCTCCACGGGATGGCCGAACTTCGGCAATGTGAGTTCCAGGGCGGACACCGCGGCGAGGACCTCGAAATAATCGATGTAGCCCATGTGCGCCAGGCGGATGATCTTGCCCTTGAGAATGTCCTGTCCACCGGCCACGCGGATGCCGTGCTCCTTTTCGAGGGCGCCCAGGATGGCGACGCCGTCAACCGCCTCGGGAACCTTGAACACTGTCAGGCCGTCGGCCGGATCCTTCGCGTACAGTTCCATCCGAAGCGGGCCAGCGGCGGCGCGGGCGGCCTTGGCCATGCGGGCATGGCGTTTCCAGCAATTCTCGATGCCCTCCTCGCGGAGGCGCTTGAGACTGAGGCGCAGGGCCCGCACCAGGGTGTTGGCGGGAGTGAACGGGGTGTCGTTGCCCGCGAGGTTGTCGCGATACTTGCGCAGGTCGAAATAGAAGGCCTTGGGGGAGGATGGCCCTTGGTAGAGGGAGTCCACCCGCTTCCACGCGCGGGACGACAGGGAGATGAAGGCCAGGCCGGGAGGCAGCATCAGCGCCTTTTGAGACCCGGTGACGACCACATCGACGCCCCAGTCGTCCATTCGGCACTCCATCACCCCCAGGCCGCTGATGCCGTCGACAATGAGCAGGGCCTCGCTTTTCCTGGTGATGTCGGCGAACCCGCGGATGTCGTTTCGCGCGCCAGTGGCCGTTTCACTCAGGGTGGCGGTGACGATCGCGGCGTCGGGATGGTCCTTGAGCGCGGCGGCCAAGGCCTCGGGGGGCACCGACTCGCCATAGGGAACCTTGACCTCGACGACCGTCACGCCAAAGGCCTTGCAAATGTTGCGCCAGCGTTCGCCCCAACGGCCGCTGACAAGGCAGATGGCCTTGCCGCCGGCGGGAACCGTGTTGGCGATGGCGGCCTCCATGGCGCCGGTGCCCGAAGCGGTGATGGTGAGGACTGGCTGCTTGGTGCAGAAGACATACTGCAGGTCCTCGGAAACTTCCTTGATGACCGCGCGAAACTGGGCACTTCGGTGAAAGGTAACCGGCCGGGCCAGTTCCAGAAGGGTTTCCTCGGGCGCGGGAGTTGGACCAGGAGTGAGGAGGCGCGGTTTCATGTCTTTGGGCGTTCCTTCATTGGATTCAACAAGTCGTGCCGACCAAATCGTTATTCTAACAAGTGGGGCTGATACCGTCTTGGCCTTGATTCGGCCGAAACAGCCGAATATCGGGCAGCCATGAACGCCATTCTCTGCCTGCCGTTTTTGATGATTTCACCGGGGTATCAGACCTCCGGGCCGCCCATTAAGGGGCATGTCCTCATCCTTGACAACGACCGCACTCTGGAAGGCGAAATCGAGAAGGTGGGTGACAGTTACCGATTGCGCCGAGGAGATGCCATCACATGGATACCGGGCCAAAGTTCCGCCGTCCTCTGCCCGGACCTGCCCAGCGCCCTCAAGGCCCTCAGGCAACGGGCCAACCTTCAGGACCCGGATGAGCGCATGCGCCTGGCCCAATGGTGCTTGGCACGGAACCTCAAGGAATTGGCCCTAGAAGAAGCGAAGGCCTCGCTTGCTCTCAGGCCCGAACATGCCCAAACGGCAAGGTTTGTTCGGCACTTGGAAACCCGCGAGGCACCCGCGGTTCCTGTTCGCCATGCGACGACCCCAAGTGAGGCGGACACCAAGGGCCTTCAATTGACCATCGACTCCCTCAGCCTTTACACGCGTAGCGTTCAACCCATCCTGATGAACGCCTGCGCCACATGTCACGCGACCGAAAAGGGCGGGAATTTCCGTCTGATTCGCTCCTACGACCCGGGCTTGGGAAATCGAAGGACACTTCAAGCCAACATCGCGGCGGTATTGAACCAGATCAGCACATCCTCTCCCATGTCGAGCCCGCTGTTGGTCAAGAGCGTCTCGGTTCACGGGGGCCAGTCCCACCCTTCCTTGAAGGGCAGGCAGTCCGAGCCATACCGATTGCTGGAAGACTGGGTGCGGATGGTCTCCGAGGAGCATGCGGTCAGCAGGCCCGCGGAACCCAACCTGCTTCCCGCCGGATTCGCGAGCGACGACAAGAAAGGCCGGACAAGGCCTGTTTCCCCGGAAATCCAACAGGCTGACTTCAAAAAAGCGGACTCGGTTGCGACACCATCACCCGTGAAATTCGCCGAAAACAAACCGATGGAACCGATGCCTGCAGCGCCGGCGCCCTCGGAAGAAAAGAAGCCCGCGTCTGGCCCTGACGCCAAGCCGCCGACTTCTCCGGCCGGCCCGGACCCCTATGATCCTGGACCTTTCAACCAATTACCTGCCAACAAGAATCCATGAATTCGCAGGCCGCCCCGCCCCGCCGCTGGTCGTGGGCCACGCTCGCCACCCTTGTCTGGATAGCTATCACCATGATCGCCGCCATCAAGCTGGCGGCGGCGCCCCTGAAGCATTCCGTTTTCCCCGTCTACATTGCCGGGGTTACTGATTGGCTTGAGGGAAAACCGGTTTATGTGGAAAGGCCGGGGCTGGATCTGTATCGATATCCGCCCCCGAGCTTACCCTTGTTCGCCATGCTCAAGCCATTCGGCCTTTCCTTGGGCTCGGCCCTTTGGACATTGGCCGGGTCAGTCAGCTTGTTTGCCGCAGCCGAAGCGCTCAGAAAAAAAATCCTGCCCGGGGGCGACACCTGGAGCGACCGGCAAGTGGGGGCCTACAGGATGGCCTTACTGCTGATGGCGGCAAGAAGCCTTTGGAACGCCCAGGCGAACACAGCGGTAGGCGCTTTGCTGATGGGGGGCCTCGCGTTTGCCGGTCAGAAGCTTACCGGGCCTTCGATACCATTCGCATTGGCTTTGTTCCTGAAGCCGACGGTATTGCCCATCATCCTCCTGCCGTGCGCTCGAAAGCCATTGCTGGGAGCCATGACGGCGGCAAGCGCTACGGTGTTGGCTGTGGTCCTTTCGGTTCCCATGACGGTTGAAGGAGCCGAATTGTGGAAGCAATGGGTTGAACATGGCAGGGCAAGTGCCGGTGAACGGAGGGTTGCGTTCCGTGACGGCTGGACGGCCTTGGTCGCGGTTGAGGCCGCCTTGCGTGGGCACCTGCCTGAGCTGGACGCCGCTTACCCACGATGGTGGTTGCCGGTTTCGGCTGCCACGGCCGGACTGGCTCTCCTGTGCTGCCTGACACGCCGCTGCCGGCGGGATCCGCGCGCGGAAATCGCCCAAGCCGGCCTTTTAGGAACCGCATGGTTGCTGTTGATGGGTCCCGCAATCGAACCCCCCACCTACCTGCTGATGGGGCCATGGCTCGGCTGGGCCGTGGCGTCGGGTGTTGGAACCAGGCTGGCCTTGGCCGCCTTGGCTTGCGGCATCGCCTCGCTGGTCCTGCCTGGCACGCCCACCATTACGGCCATGGCTTGGACACCCGCCCTGCTTCCGCTCACCGCGCTGCTGGTTGCGGCATGGGCCTTGACCATCCATCCCGACAGGGCCGGAATCCCGGAATCTTCACCATGCTGACCACCATTTGCCTTTTGACCATGTCCAATGTCTTCATGACATGGGCCTGGTACGGGCATCTGCGTCATCGGGACATGCCGATGGTCATCGCGGTGCTGGCATCGTGGGGCATCGCCTTTTTCGAGTATTGCCTGATGGTGCCGGCCAACCGGATCGGGCACAGGAACGGCATCAGCGCCCCGACGCTCAAGATCATCCAGGAGGCGATCACCTTGCTGGTATTCGCTGGATTCAGCAGTTGGTGGCTGGGTGAACCGCTCAAGTGGCGGCACCTGGCGGCATTCGCCCTGGTGTTCGCCGCGGTGATCGTGGCGATGGTGCCCTGGGGCGAATCAAACTCCTAGGATGATGCCTTACTCCCCGTCCTGATTCTTCAGTCGGGCCACCGGCTTCCGCTGCCTTTCCACGCTCGCCATTTGATCCCGCACCCACCCCGGGGTGAGGAATCCGGCGACAAGCAGGCCGGCGGTGATGGCACCCGCCGTGTTCTGTTTCCGCGAATCATCAACGGAGACCATCCAATCCGTTTCCCGCCAGACGGCGTCGTCGACTGCCGTCTCCGATCCAACCAGCAGGTCGGGATGATTCCCAGCTAATTCCGCCGCGACCAGATCCTTGGCATCCGTCTTGGGGGCTTCGGACCGGGCACCCGGTGCCGGCTTGGCTCCACCCGCTGGACCGGTTTCCGGCTTGGCGGAAAATTTGGCGGCTTGCCCGCCCAAGGCCTTGGCCAGGGCGGCGGCGGTGACATCCATTTGCCTGGTCAGCTCGATCACCGTTCCCGTGACCGCCTTGGTGACGGCATCGCGAACCTTGCCGGGCACCACCACCCCCGTGATGTTGACCAGCGGCGAGGCGGCAGTGGCAACCAGCCTTTCCACCATCGGCACCTTGGCCGCGACAAAGCGCGCGCCACGGCCGACCGACGAGGCGACATCCTGGCCAACCGAAGCCACGGCGCGAATATTCGCCTGAACCACGGGATTGGCGAGCAACGCCAGAAGCCCCCCTCCTCCGGTGGCGATGTCCTTGGCGTCGCGGGCTCCATCAATGGTCGCGGCCGTCAACAGCAGACTGGCCAACGCCGTGGTTTGGGAGGCCAGGGCGTCGCCGAGTCCCTCCAGGTCGAGAGTCGAAGCGACTTGGTTCGCGAGGGCTTGAACCAAGGTGGAATTCACCGCGGAACCCACCGCTGAAGCCACGACGGATGTGCCACCGCCCGCTCCACCACCGCTGTCACCACCGCCACCGGTACCACCGCCCCCCGTGTTCCCTCCGTCGGTGCCTTGACGGAAATCAAGCACCAGGTTGAGGCCTTCCTTGGGCACCTCTCCGGCGGGTAGGGCGGAATAATTGTTGCCATTGAAGCCGACGCTCGGGGTGATCATCTTCCCATCGGGGGTGACCATGGTCGCCCCGGCAAGGACGCGTCCGCCACCCACGCCCATCAAATTCATGTTGAAGCTGCCGGGATTGCTTACGGGCACAACCACGATGTCGAGAGCGCCCCTCGAGGAAACCGAGGCGGCGGAATTCTCGGCGACGGCACCGCCGTTGGTGGTGCGGCCGACCTGCGCACCGGAGCCATCCGCAACGGTGAAATCAACCGGGTCGAGGTAAATGATGAGCACATTCGTGGCGGGCACGCCGTTGATCAGCAGGAAGCTGTCAACCAGGTCCTTGAGAATCTCGTTTTGAATCCGCGTCAGGTCACCATGAGAGCCCAAGGTGGAGATCTTCTGAACAAAGCCGCTGTTGAATTCATCGCTAAGCTTGGCCAGGACATCGGCATCAATGGGGCGCAAACCTGAGGCGGCAGCCGTGGCGATCGAGGCCTCGAGGCTGTAGGAGGCGAGGTCGCCCCTGCCCGATTCGATCCTGATGAAGAATTCCCCACCCTCGACAACGGGCGCACTCAGGGAGAGCGACCCGGTGCCTGTTTTCGAGGCGACCTGAACGATATCGCCGTCCTTTCGCGCCAAAATCCGGACAGTGGCCTCGCCGTCGGTGACCGCCACGGACAACTGGAAGGTTCCTGAAAGCGGGGAAACCACCTTGAGCAAGTCGATATCGCGGACAGATTGCAAGTCCCCGGAGCGCGTGCCGGAGCCTGCGGAATCCAGACTCCAAGATTCGGCCATGTCCACGGTGTCGCCGTATTCGTCGCCTATTTCTGCGACAGGCGTCACCGTGAGATCGTAGGCGCCCTCGCTCGCGCCGAAACCCTGGGCCCTCAGGAAATAGGTCTCACCCGCCTGGACAGAGAACTCAACCAGGCTGTCGCTGGTGTCCGCGCCGGAATCATCATTGGCCACGATGAGCCTTCCGGCGGAATCGAAGGCAGCCAGGTTGGCGTCAAGCTTGCTGTCGGCGGCAGCGGCCAGCCTGACCTGAATGCGGGCGTCTATGGAAGGGGTGAAACGGAACCAGTCGCGGTCGTAGGCCGAGTCAATGGCGCCGGAAACCGAACCGGAATCATTCTCATCCAGGAGAAGAGGCGCCGACGATTCAGCGGAATTGCCAAAATCGTCGACAACAGGCCGGCTTTCAAGGGTGTAGCCACCCGTCGATCCGGCGGAACCGACAACACGGACATAGTAAGTGTGCCCCCCGATGACCTCCATCGGGACGCTCGAACCCCGATCGGAATCGGAGCGGTTGTCCTGACTGCCCACCAGGTCAAGGCTGGAGTTGTAGACAAACAGGTAGGGGTCGAGGCCGTCGGTGGAATCGACACGGAAATTGACGAGGCCGTTGCGATCCGCCCGGAATCGGAACCAGTCGGCATCGGCCGGCCGCGGGGTTCCATCAGCTCGCGCGCCGGGATCATTAATCCTGCCTTGGACAACCATCGAGTTGCCGGACACGGCAACCTGGTAGGAACCCGCGGGATCGTTTCCGAAGTCGTCGTCGGCGAGATCGACCATCAGCCTGTACGAACCGGTCTCACCAATGGCGGACGCGGCCTCCACGAACACGGCCCTGCCGGCGGAGACACGCAGCGTGAGCAGGCTGTTAAGCCCCTCGCCGCCGGCGACATCCTCGGCCAGCACATTGGCCTGCTCGTCAAGGATCCGCAGGCGAGGATTGGCCACTCCGGCAACATTGTCGAGCTTGATTGTAAGAATGCCGGCGAATGCGGGATCGAAGCGGAAGACATCCCGGTCACCCGTGTACTCGAGGTTTCCATCGATGGAAGCGGCCTGGAGCGCGGTGGCAAGCCTCGGATTCTGGGGGAAATCGTCCTCGACCGGTTTCCTCAAGGTGGCGGTCAGGGTGTAGCTTCCGGTGGTGAGTCCAAAGCTCGAGGCGGAAAGGATGACGGGTTTGCCGGCCACCGCGTCAACCACGATCCGGGAATCGAGCGAACCGGGGCCCGCGTTGTCGTTGCTGGCCGAATCGGTACCCGAGGCGTAGGCGAGAACGGGATCAAGCCCGCCACCCGTGGCCACCAGCGTGATGACCAGAGTGCCGTCCATGGACGGTGTCAGGCTGAAGTAGTCGAGGTCGGCGCCACGATCAATCCTGGCGCTGACAATGGCTTTCTCGCCGCCGGGAATGCTGGTGAATTCCACCACCCGAGGCTGGGCCGCCGTGTCGGGCGCGTCGTCAGCAGTGATTTGAGACTGTGTCACGAAAGGAGTCAGCGACACCGCATAGGCACCGGTGGTGCCACGCGAGGCCGCCACGCGGACAAGGTAATTCCCCGCGCTGAGGGACTGGAAAATCTGGGCGTTCGCGCCCTCGCCGCCGTCATCATCGGCTGCCAGGAGCCTCCAGGCTCCCTCGCTGTCGGCGCGGTACAAGGCCATTCGGGGATCGAGCCTGCTGCCGGGAGTGGCATCGGCGGACAGGGTGAAGCGACCCGCTTCCGCGATGGTAAAATTAAGGTAATCAACATCTGATTCAGGGCTGATAACGCCACCAGTGGCTTTCCCCGGCGTGACCAGACTGGCGGAACCGGCGGCCTGCCCCAGGTTGATGGTGTCGGGATGGTCGTCGCCGGCGTTGATTTGGTCGGGGCCCGCCTCGACGGAGTACCGGCCCAAGCGGCCGAGGCCGGCAACCTCCACGAAGATTCTTTCTCCCGCGGCAAGATTGAGCGTGACAAGCCCACCGGCATCGGGTGCCTCGGCATCGACACTGGAAACCGGCAGGGTTGCACCATCGCGATAGACGGCCAACGACGGTTCCGAACGGTCGCCTGCCGCCGCCCGAGCGCGGATCACATAGGGGCCGGCCAAGCCGGCGGTGTAAGCAAAGTAGTCGCGGTCGCCGGCGTAATTGAGGGTGCCGCCCATGGCACCGTCCAGCCTGGTCGCCTGCGCGGCGACATCGGCGTGGTCATCGGGAACCTGGCGCAGCGACAGCCTGTAGGAGCCCGTCGCGTTCAAGCTTCCGCTCACCCGGACAAAAACGGATTGCCCGGCGATGACCGTGACCGTGGCCTGCTGGCTGAAATCGTTATTGGCGACGGCGGTACCCAGCAATTCGCCATTGGCGGAAACGATCTCCACGACGGCGGGGAACACTTCGCCAACCGGGTCGAGGCGGGCGATCACCTTCCCCGTATCGCGCGCCACCACGCCGGCGATATCGACATCTCCCGCGAGCTGGATGGAACCTGAAAGGACGCTTCCCGCGGGTCCAGGATCCAAAACCGGCGCGGCCTTAATCGTTTCCGGGCGCTCATCCAGCGAGGCCGTCAGGGAGTACGATCCCGATCGACCGGTGGAGAAGACGCGCACGGGAACCGTTTTGCCCGCGCCGTAGACACCTTCAACCAACAGTTGGCCATCCTTGAGCCCGTAGGTTTTCGACGCCGAGCCGGTTCCAATGACAATGCTGGCGTCAAAGTCGGCGGCGACGGACAACAGGATCCGTCCACCAGCTTGGGGCAGGACCAACTCAAAGCCATCGGCATCGTTGGCGGATTCGAGCCTCATGTCGATGCGGTCGCTTGTGGGATTGGTGGTGAGGTCGATCCTCCTTGCCGGGCCGAACTGATCATCAACAGCCTCATCGCCGCCCGACACGAATGTGGATTCAAGCAGGTAACCACCCGCGGACTCCACACCGGCGCCAACATGCGAACCCACACGCAGGTAATAGGCCACATTGGCGACCACCGGGAATCGCACGATGGCCTGACCCAGCGCGCGGGATTCCTGCTCGGACTGCGTGGTGAACTGGTTTTCCGACACCCCGCCCGACAGAGAGGGGACCAGTGTGGCCGATCCGGTCGGACTAGCGGTGAAGGTGATCATGCCGGTCGCCGGGGCGATGAACCTGAAATAGTCGGCGTCGCCGGCCTTGTTGATCTCGCCGCGCAAGGAGAAAACGCCCAAGCCGGTGGCGACCAATCCGCCCGCATCCGAGGTTGAATCGCCGAAATCGTCGAGGAACACCGGCCCAACGGAAACCGACAAGGTGTATGTTCCGAAGGAAACACCCCGCGTTTCCGCCACAAGGAACAACTGCTGACCGGCGTTCGCGTTCGCCCTGATGACGCTGCTGGCGCTGCCTGAGTTGTCGGCCAAGGCCAGAACTTCACCGGAGGCGTCAATCAATCTGAGCGTGGTCCCCAGGGTGCGGGCACCGGCAAGGTTGATGGTCAAGCCACCCGTGGCGGGCGCGACCACCTTGAACCAGTCCTGATCCCCTGGTTGGGCGAACACTCCCGACCATCCGGCCTGCCCATCCTTGAATTCAAGGTTGCGGGCATCCATCGCGGCCGTGGAAATGTCGAAAGCCGTGGAGAAGGCGATGGCTGGGGCGGCGTTGCCGGCAAGGTCGAGGACCGCACCCGCGGGCATCTTGAGATTGAACGCCCCTTCCCGGGAAGGAGTGAGGGAGAGAGTGTATCGGCCTGTAGCCGAGTCCTGATCGATCAATTCCACCTTGAGGCCGTCTGTCACCGTGAGGCGATCCACCGGGAACGACCTGACTGTTTCGCCAAAATCGATCACCAAGGTCTGGCTCGCCAGATTGGCTGCCGGTGAGGATGCCGTGAGAACCGGAACCGGGGCGGTCGTGTCAAAGACAAACGAAACCATGCGAGGCTGGTCCAGATTTCCAGCCAGGTCCTCGGCAACGATGGAAACGGAATAGGACAGGCCGGAGGCCAATGCCGATGCCGGCAAAGGCACCGTCCATGACGATGTTCCAGAGGCGATCACGGAAACCGGTTCAGCCTGGAATTCCGTACCGTTGTAAAAACGACCCATGCTATCGGAAATGGTGGCGGTGATCTTGGCCAAGGCCGAGCCACCCAATGATTGCGCCGTGCCCTTGATCGATCCAGACCATCCCTTGAGGTTGTAGTAACCGGCATCGGCAGGGAAGGAGATCAGCGCCAAAGGCGCCACGGTGTCGGTGGTGATGGAAACCTTCGCCTTGGCGGAGATATTCCCAGCCAGGTCGGTGGCGTCGATCTCGAACTGATACTTGCCATCGTCGAGGGAGTCAGGCGCGGCCACCACCCATTTACCGGAATCATCAGCGATGACCGTTCCGAACAGATAAGGAACACCCGTCAGGGAAGGAGTGCAACGCACCGAGACAACCGAACCGGGTTCAGCCCGCCCGCTGATTTCCGGACGATTTGCCGAGGTGATGCCATCGGTGGCAAGCTTTCCAGTATCGGGTGTCACGGCCACGGCCGATGGCATGGCGGGCGCAGTCTTGTCGATCAACAGGGTGCGGATGGCGGGTATGACGCTGGAGTTTCCAGCCCTGTCAACCGCCCTGATTTCGAGGTTGTGAATCCCCTCGGGCAAGGCCAAGGTGACCGACCACAAACCATCCTCACCAGCGACGGTGGATTTGACCGGCGCCCCGGGACCGCCCGCGCGGACAATGACGGTGGACCCTGGTTCAGCCGTGCCTGAAACCGTCGGCGTGGTGTCGGAAGTGACACCGTCATCGGACAGGCCCGTGTCATCAGTGATGGAAAGAACAACAGGAGTGCCGGGAGCGACGGCATCAACCTCGACAGTGCGCACGGCGGATTCTGGGCCGGCATTGCCCGCGGGATCGACAGCCAACGCGACAATGTTGTGGAGGCCATGCGTCAGGCCCGAACCTGCGGGCAGGAAATTGAACTCAACCTTCCGGTCGGGACCGGCAACGGCTTCCCCCAGGAGCAGACGATCACCACTCGTCAAGATCTCAAAGAAGCGGACTGTGGCACCGGCCTCGGCCAAGCCAAGCAACCGTGTGGCCTCGCGCGTGAGGTTGTCGGTGCTGCTGGCGCCCGTGTCGGGCCCAACGCCGGTGACTGTCGGTGCGCCGGGAGCCTTGGTGTCGATGGCAAGGGTGAACGCCACGGAGGGAGCGGATTCATTTCCGGCCATATCGGTCGCCGCCGCAGAAACGGCGTAGGTGTTATCCGCCAACGGACGGGACGGGGTGTAGGTCCATGCCCCGTTGCTGTCGGCCACAACCGTCGCGGCGGAAACCAACGCCGTGGCGGATCTTATTTCCACCCGCACCTTGGAACCGGGTTCGGCAACACCTGAAATAACTGGCTGGGCCGCGGATAGGCTTTGGGCCGAGGCCACGGTTCTTCCGGTTGTCGGCGACAATGCCGAAAGGACGACAGGTGATTGGGGAGTAACAGTATCGATGGTGACCACAAAATTGGCCACGGGGGACTTGTTGCCGGCGGGATCGGTCTGGCTGACAAGCAGGGTTGTTTGTCCCTCGGGGAACAGACCTCCCAGTTGTTGGCCAAGGACCTGGACACTGGCTTTCCAGGAACCATCCTGACCTACCAGCGCGGAAAGCGATGAACCCAGTGATGGGGCCGAAATCTGAACGGTGGCACCCGGTTCGCCTAATCCTGAAACAAACCCGGGTTGGGACTTGGTGACGCCATCAGCCTGGCTTGTGCCGGTGTCGATATCCAAGGCGATGCTTCGGGGAGCACCGGGGGCCACCGTGTCAACGACAATGGTCCGCGAACCGGCTGAGGCCATGTTGCCGGCGGCATTCACCGTCAACGCATCCAGCAAATAGGTGCCATCGGGAATATTCGAGAAATTGACCGTCCAACGGCCGTTGGCGCCGATTGTCATTTCGGGGGCAGCAAAAGTCCCCAGCTTGACCCGCAGGCGGGAACCGGCGTCAGCATGGCCGGAAACAGTCATGGAACCGGACGAAATAATCCCGCCTGGGGAGACAATGCCTCCCACGGGGGTAATGGAATCAATTCCGGGTGCTGACGGGGCGCTGGTATCGACGCTGAACGAATAAAGGCCGGAGAACGCGCCCTCGTTGCCGGCGGCGTCGATGGCGTTGGCCGTGATCGAATGCGAACCATCGCTCTTCCGGGAAAGGGTCGCGGTCCACACTCCATCGGCGTTCGCGCGAACGATGGCATCTTCAATTCCATCAACCAGCACGCGAACCCGAGCCAACGGTTCGGCCAATCCGCGAACAACCGGCGCGGGGTTGGAGGTCAAGCCGTCGGAATCAATAAGGCTGCCCTCAAGAATACCCTCGATCACGGGAGCGACCGGAGCACTGGCGTCGTACTCGACCGTGGTGGTCACGATCGCCGAGACATTTCCCGCCATGTCCGTTGACCGCGCCACGACAACATGCCGAAGAGCCGAGGCGAGCGACGGCAGTGATAACTTCCACGCACCATTGGCATCGGTAACCACCGACCCCGCGGCATTACCATCCATCTCGACGGAAACGATCGATCCCGGTTCGGCCAGGCCTGCAAGGCTGACGAATTCCGATGATGTGACCCTGTCGATGGCTGATTCACCGGTATCGGGTGAAATGCCAGAAACCATCGGCGCCAACGGAGCAAGACTATCGCGCTTGATGAAGAAGGTGCTGGCGTCGCATGGGTTGCCCGCCACATCGATGACGGAAACCCATATCTTGTTGTCGCCCTCGACGGAGAGCCTGATCGGAATCGACCATGTACCTGTATCTGAAACAGATGCCAACGGTTGGGCAACACCGTTGACCTTGACCTGAACGACGGCACCCACCTCGGCGCTACCCGAGAGAATGACCTCTGTGGCGGATGTGATGAAATCACCGGCCGTAGCCGTGTCGGGTGAAATCGAGAAGCTGGTCGCATTGGCCGGCCTGTCGGCATCAACCACCAGGGCGACGGACGATTTTGTCGAGTTGCCTGCGGCATCGGTTGCAATAATGTCAAGGTTGTAAGTCCCGGAACCAACGGTTCCCAAGGGGAGTATCCAACCGCCGCGGGAATCGGTGGTCACAGGAGCGCAGAAATCAACGCCTCCCAACCTGGCGACAATAACAGCACCAGCCTCGGCGGTTCCAATCAGGGTCGGGCTGGTGTCGCTGGTGATGTAATCATTCGAGCTGGAACCCGTGTCGGTTTCCAGGCGGTTGACAGATAGGGTTGGTGCACCGGTGTCGATACGAATGGTCGCCGTTGCCGCCCGGGCGGAGCGGTTGCCCGCGAGATCATAGGCGAGAACCTGCACCGGGTAGGAACCATCTGTCAGTCCCAGATCTTCAAAGGACACTACAAACGCGCCATCGACATCATCAGCCAGCGCGCGGCGGACCTGACCTG
>CAWUNZ010000022.1:0-24140 GCA_963923445.1 uncultured bacterium | reverse complement strand
CAATTGGCCATGCCGCATTGAAACCATCAATTCATCTCCATGGGTAATCATAGACACAGCACATAATGTTGCTTCAGTAAAAGCTTTGACAGAAGCACTGTTCATGACGCGCCCATTAGGCAAAACACATTTGGTCTATGCGGCCAGCCAAGACAAGGACATTCAAGGAATGCTGGCCCACCTTGCAGGCCTTTTCGATAAACTCCACCTAACCCGCTATCTGGGAGGATTAAGGTCAACGGCGCCTCAAACCCTTTTGCAATGGGTTCCGGACGATCACAAACAACGCGCAACGCTTTATGAAAACCCCATAAATTGCCTCGACGGCATCCTTGCCGAAGCATCACAACTAGACATGATCTGCATAACCGGATCAGTTTTCCTCGCGGGGGAATTGAAACCATGGTTGAAAAGACGGTTTTCACACCAATAAAAATCAGATAAATCAAATTTGAAACAAGAAAATTATAATCTTGAGTGTTTTTAGAATTTCTTCCCCGATTAGGAAATGAGGTAGAATCAAGGAGGCCAACGGAAAATCGGGAGGATGCGCCGTGCTCACCAGGAAGGTTATTTTCCTTATCGTCCTAGTTATGGCAAAGAGCGCATATGCTGCAGACAATGATCCATTGAAAGAAGCGAAAGCCCGCCTCGCGATCGAACTAGCCCGTATAGAAACAGATTTTCGACAAGGATTGGCTGAAGCCGACAAATTAATTCATAAGAACCCAATCAAGGCCAAAGAAGCATACGAAAGTTTGAAAACAACATTGGAACGGGAACCAAACCTGCCTGATCAACGAAAGGCATACTTGGCTAACATATGCAAAAGGAAAATAGATAATCTGGAACGCACAAAACAATCTGACAATCTGGCCGCCGCTGATTTGGCTAGGCTGGAAGCCCAGCGATCAAGTCGACCGAAAACAATTTCTTCAGATCAAGACATTGAAACCTCCCGGAAACTTAAAGAAATCCGAGAACTTCAAACCGGCGGCCAGTCTGTTGAAGCAGCAAAAAGGACAGCGGATTTAGTCCGCAAATACCCGGACAATCCTGCGATCATTGCTGCGGCTCAGATGCAATCAGTCCGTGGCCAATTAAACCAAAACGCTGAGCTGAGAAATCGTTTTGAAAGCAGTAATCTCATTGCGCTTCGCCAAATTGAAGAGGCTGGAATACCTATAACCGGAGACCTTGTCTTTCCATCTGATTGGGCTGAGAAATCAAAGAGACGATCACCCGGGGCTAAAATGTCCGAAAGGGAAAAGGCATTGCTTAAAGCACTTTCAACACCCATGAATTTAACAATTGAGGGAGAAAATTTTGAATATTTCCTCACCGCCATGGAAAAGCAACTGGGCGTAAGCCTTTTGGTTGACCGGCCAGCCGTGGAGGCCGCCGGGATCCGTATGGACACCCCGGTGACCGTTAAGGCAAGAAATTGGACAGGAAGGACAGTGCTTAAAAAAGTGCTTTCAGACCTTGGCCTTTCATACATAATTAGAAGTGAGGAGATTCAGATCACCACCGCCGAGCGAACAAGGGAGACTCTCGTCACCAGGTCTTATTACATCGGCGATTTACTCGGCGTAAGCAACCTCCAACTGCCACCTTGGTATAACCAACAGCAATTTGCGCAAACATTGGCAAGCATCATCGAGTCAATCAAGTCACAAGTTGATCCGCGCTCTTGGCAACCAGAGGGAGCGGGGTCGATTGTTTTCGAGCCACTATCAATGTCCCTCATTATCAGGCAAACCGCTGAAATACATTTCCTATTAGGAGGCGCGCTCAAGTAATTGCTGGCAATGGCATAATTTAAGGTTTGGATGATATTAATCATCCAAACCTTCTTTTTGGATGGAAAAATTAAAAACAAGGGTACTCTACTTCATTGGCCTTGAAATGCTTATGCCGCTTTTTGTGCCCCTCCATCTTGAACCCAGTCTTCCATTCTTACCGCCATCCGTGTTGAAATTCCCGGCTCTGACATGGTGATCCCCATAAGGACATCCGCGCATGCCATCGTTCTCTTATGGTGCGTTATCATAATAAATTGAGTTTTTTCGGAAAATTCTCTGATCAAATCCGTAAACCTGCCAACGTTCCCCTCATCTAAAGCCGCATCCACTTCATCTAGCACGCAAAAAGGCGATGGACATGACTTGAAAACAGCCATCAACAGCGCAACAGCGGTCATTGTTCTTTCACCACCAGACATCAAAGTTAAATTTGCGGCATCTTTTCCTGGTGGCCTGGCAACAACCTCAATTCCGCAATCCAATGGATTTGAAGGGTCCAAAAGGGACAAGTCAGCTTGCCCACCTCCGAATAATTTCCGAAATAGTTCTCGGAAGTGGCCCGCGACTGCCTGAAACACAGACATGAACCTTGAACTTCCTTCCGTGTTCGCCGCGTCTATCAATTCCAAGAGCGACTTCTTTGCAGCTTGCAAGTCGAGGATTTGATCTTGGAAAGCCGTTTGCCTTTGCACCAATTCCGATAATTCCCTTGCCGCTTCAAGGTTGACAGCGCCCAGTCGTTGGGCTTGGCGCTGCAAATCCTCGAGCTCGCTCGCCTGGTTTTCCATGTCCAAGGATTCGCCCCTTGCAGACAATTCATGAATCAAATCAGCATTCAATTCTTCCTTGGCTCTCCTCATCATTTCTTCTGTTTGGATTTCCAATCGCGTAATCTCAATTTCAATTGATTGGCGAGCTTGGGCCTTTTGGTCTCGATCCTCATTGATTCCAGTTTGGGAATGAACAGCTTCAACCAAAGCTTGGCGCGAGGTGTTGTACGAAAAAGCAGCCTGTTCATGCCGGTTTGCAGCAAACGCAAGATTCAGATGCCAATCAGGAAAAGATCCCAACATCTCCATCATGGCGGCGGATTGCTTGTTGCCCCTGACAGCCTCAAGCCTGGACTCGCTTTCTTCCCGCTCAGTTTCGGCGACCAGCGCCTTCCATTCTTCTAAACGATCCTTGTGCCTTGCCGTGGCTTGCTTGAACGCACTTTGCTTTTCCGCAAGGTGAGTTTTTGCTTCAAACGCCTTCTTTTCGGCTTGGCTCACACCTGCTTCCGCGGCCTCGGTGGCGCGTCTTGTTTCTGCCACCGTTTCATCAATTTCCGTGAGCCGCGACACCAAATCTGATTTGGACAGCTCAAGTCTCGCCGCCTCAATAACCAAGGCCGCCAATCGACCAGCCGCATCCGTTTCATCCCGGGCGCCTTCAACCGATCGGACCTCCAATTCCTTCAGATATCTCCTTGCCTCATTAATGGAGGAAATTTTGGATTGTTCTGTTTCCAGCAAGACACCTAATTCATTTTGCAGCACTTCGACCCGATCTCTTGCAGTTACAAGGAATGCCGACTGGGTCGCTGATTCGCGTTCCAATTCTTTGAGCGATACATCTATCTGGGCAAGCCTGTCACGGACATCCCGCAGTTCCGCTTTTCTGGAAAGTACTCCCGCCTCGACAATAACTGGTCCAGCAGATAATCCTCCATCCGAATCGATCATTTCTCCCGCCAATGTGACAATGGTGTAACCCGGAGCCTCGGGATGGATTTGTGAAGCCGCTTCAAGGTTCTTGACTATCAAGACCCGGCCTAAGAGTCGCTCCGGCAAATCAGGAAAGCTTGGATGATCACAACGCGCAAGGTTGGCGGCCCTAGCGACAATACCAGGGTGATTCGGCGGACTTACAAATGATTCTTCGTCATCCTGCAATTCTCCAGAGGGAAATATGAAGCCAACCCTGCCAGGTAAAGATTTGCCTCTCGCGGCAAGGCCTTGCCGAACCGAACTGGAATCCAACGCCAATAACTTCTGGGAACGCTCGCCCAAGGCCAATTCAATTAGAGGAGCATACTCCCTACGCACCTTCAGGTGATCCGCAAGCAATCCTTGGACGGATTTCCAGCGTCCAACAGCATCGCGCTGCCAATCGTTAATCACTTCCCTAACCCCGGCACCAAATCCTTCATGGGACCGTTCCAATCCCTCCAAAACCTCCTTGCGACCCACTAATCCATTTTTTTCGACCTGCAAATCATGGATTCGCCGTGTTAAGTGATCCAGTGCAGCCTGATAACCGTCCCTTGACTCCACCTCGGCCTGAAGGCCGGCCTTGGCGCCTTCAACCTGCCTGCCTAATCCCTCAAACTCCTTCAACAAGGTCGAAAGGGTCCGGGTCTCTTCCTCAAGCCCGACATCGGCCAGGGTTTTGGATCGCCTTGATTCAGTGATAATTTGCCGATTTCTGGTTATCTCATCCTGATTTGATTTCAAATCCTCTTCCAATCTTGATAAATTACTCTTGCTATCCGATTGTGTTTTCAAGACGCCTTCAAGAATTCTCTTGTTTTTGTCCATTTCTTCCATGAGGCGCCTTATTTCGAGATCCTGGCCTGCGGCCAGAAGGGCAAGACGATCAATTTCAGCCCCAATCTCATCAAGCGCCATGGATTCAACATCCAAGGCAACCTTTCCCGCGGCCAGACGGCTATGAGCCCGTAAAATTCTGTCCAATGCTCGTGCACGCTCCCTGGAAACCGTATCCAGCACTTGAAATTCGCGCTCAATACGGCCTTGAAAAACAGACAAGCCTTGGCGCATGGCCGCCTCTGTTTTTTCAGCTTCTCGATAATCCGCCTCAAACCTGGCCGCTGATTCTTGCAATTGGGACAAATTACTGGCCGTCTGAATTGAAATCTCCGCACCATTATCAATATCAAGGGCCTCCATTTGAGCCTTGAAACCAAACATCTTTGTTTGGGCGTCCCTCCATTGCCTAGTCAGATGAATGATCTTTGCTTCGCGCAATTGACTTTGAAGCTCCTGCCACTTGGCAGCTTTGGAAGCCTGAAGACGAGCGGACTGAACCCGACGATCCAGCTCGTCCTTTAGATCCGATAATCGGCTCAGATGGTCTTCGACACGGTCAAGTTTTCGTCTGCACTCCTCACGACTGGCTTTGTAACGACTGACACCGGCAGCTTCCTCAAAAAGAGCACGCCTTTCCACTGGAGAGGCCTGGAGTAATGCGGCAACTTGGCCCTGTTGAATAACGCAAAAAGAATCAGACCCAGCACCGCTACCCAAAAATAGGTCCTTGATATCCTTAAGCCTGCAGGAAGCTCCATTTATCAGATATTCCGACTGCCCCTGACGGGTCAGCCGCCTGGTCACTCGTATCTCGGAAATATCAGCGGCAAAACGGGCCGAGCGATTGTCAAGAATCAGAGTTACCTCGGCCACCTGCACAGGTCGCCGGCTCACTGATCCCTTGAAGAGAACATCGCCCATGCCTTGACCGCGCATACTGCGGGCGCTTTGTTCTCCCAATGCCCAACGGATTGCATCTACAACATTACTTTTGCCTGACCCGTTGGGGCCGACAATCCCAGTGATTCCTGGGACAAACTCCAGCCGGGTCCTGTCGGGGAATGACTTGAACCCGCATATTTCCAGATGCGTCAGCATGGATCAGCGGTCGGATAATCGGACCGCCGGAAACCTCCCGCATTGCCAGGAACCGATTTCAATCCCTTGCAGAAACCGGCTGGATAACCGAGGTCCCCGATTTTGTTCTGGCTGAAGGAGCCGAAAATAAATCGGGCAGGGCCCCCGGTTCCGATCCTGAGCGCCTGAGATCAGCCTCGGTAAGGTCAATTCCTTTGCCGGCACGAGCAATTTTGGCCAATTCCTGAACCGTCACGGTTTGTGGCAAGGCATCACGGCGGACCCTGCATGATACGGATTTGCAATTGTCGGCCTGCTGTATCAGCTCCAATGCCTCAGGATAACCCGCTCCCAAACTGGCCATCGTCCGCAAAATATCAGCGATCGCGAGTGAGCAGGATCTTCGCTGAGGCTCTCCTCCCGTTGAGGGAATCCTGCTGACCATACAACGGTCTTCCCCCTCACCTCCTGTGACGGTGAATTCGCCTGCAAGTAAAGAAAATGGTGGTTTTAATGATGGGGTTTTTCCAAACAAGACAATCTCGGCGCGACGACTCGTGGCGACATGAACAAGTGGCTGAGCATCTGGCGCCACCACATGAAGCCAAAATGATTCGTTCAAGTGTTCGCCGGTAACAATGGCGTTTCGATCATCCAAGGCTCGCAGCGACCTGAAAGCGCCGTAACGACCCTCGTCATCGAGATCACTAGCTAAAATTTCCTTGAGCTTGATTTGACAAATCGCCTCATCAAGGGAGGCCAACGCCGTGAATGCGTAGGCGCGAAGCATTGGCATGTCCCGGACAACCCTTGCCAATTCTTCGGCGCAACCCGGGCTCCCAAGGTAAGCCAAGGCCTCGGCGGCGGAAAATCGCACTAGATCGTTCGAACTTTCAAGCCCCTTCTTGAGCACAGGAATGGATTCCTTGCCCAAAGCCTCCAGTCTGAGCGAGGCAACAACCGTGTGTCGAGGATCAAGAAGATCCATTTCCAACTTGCGTTGGTAATCCGAAATGCTGGTTCCTGGCCCATTGAGGGGTATCAAACGAGCAACACGAAGGTACCTGGGCAAATTAAGTTTGTATTGAGCTGGAACCTTTAGAACCACCACCTGGTTGTTTTTGGCAACCGCAGGTCCATTCCCTGGATTACCAGGAGCAGTACCGGGAAAAGCCTCATTGATCCGATCAGCCACCTGACTGCTGACTCGCGCCAATTGCTGGTCTGGATTCATCATGAGGGTCAATGGCAGATCTATCTGAACTTTACCACCTCCCCACAAGCTTCCTTGCCGAAAGCTCACATCCCCGGTTCGCTTGTCCCCAAAGCCAACCAGAAGTGCTCCACTGGCCTTGGCAATGGGATGACCGCGCAATGCCCCGCGATTCCCCTGATAGTCTGGCAACAGATTTTGGGCAAAATCATAGTTGTAAAGCACACAATTCTGAAGAAGCCCACCACGGAGGCTTGTAGCCTTGCTTCGTGGCGGCAGCGTTACTTCCACATCAATAAGATCGCCTTTTCGGGAACCTGGAGGAACCCTGGCACTCACCATGACCAAGGCGTTGTTAGGGGAGGAAAGCAATTCCTTGATGTTTTTGACACCCAACTTTTTCAGATCGTCCTCCAATACAGCACGATTCCCGTCATTGGCCGATTCCCCGCCAGTTCCTTCTAAATCAGTAACCAGGCCAACTCCCCCAAGCGGAACGGGATCAGCATTACCAACGCTCGTCACTTCACCAACGGTCCGTATTCCGTATCGGTCCTTTTCCTCGGAATCGGCTGATTTACCAATGGTTTCAAATGATTTGATGCAACCAGAAAGGAGTGGAACGACTCCAATGCCCAAAGCTCCAGCCAAAAAACCACGCCGATTCAACCCCACAAGGGAAGCGGTCCTGACCTTGAAGGAATTGAATTGCGCCACCATGAGGCACCTCTCAAAAGAAAATTACCTGATTGGCTGGCGATAATGTGATGAGTCACCCGAAGTCAAGCCAAGGCGCGTTTCGTGATGGGGAACTGATCCCACAAGAGATTGAACCTAATCAGACAGTGGCGTGACCCGCATCGACCTGAATTGAGCCATACCACGGACTGAACCCAAGCCCAATGATCCTTCGATCGGTAACGGCTTGGTTCGTCGCCAAAAGGGTTCCAATGGAACAGCATCCACCACATTGATGCCGTTGAGCACCACAGTGACGCGATCCTCCTTTTCAATGACTTTCAGGTCGTTCCATTCCGATACTGGTTTGTCGGCGAAAACCATCGGGTGAGCACGGTAATGCTTATTCAAAAATAAACCGCCGGAACCCAATCCAAAGGATGCATCAATACGGTTTCTGCTATCGCGAAGGCGAATTGCAGGAGTTCCTCTTAGGTACAAAACAACCTCACTGCCAGATGAAACACGCCACTTGGTTTCCCAGATGTGGTTCCTGACAACAAACATGGTTTCGATGCCACACCCGTCGCCGGTAGCCGTCAACTCTCCGCGGTTGACTTTCCATGAAGATTTCATGTCGCTATAAAGTAATTCCCTCTCTGATTTTATCTTTGTCGATGACAAACGACCATCATTTGGAGCTGCTATCATCGGATGCCACAACAATAGTTTTCCTGTTTGGTCTACTCCCAACAAATCAATCGACGACTCTAGGACAGGGGAAGCTTGTGAAGCAACCAGCGTCGCAAGAGCAAATAACAAAATCATGAATAATTCCAAAATTGAATTTCTACGCTTTATTTTCCGAGAGACTTAGCTACTACGCTTTTCAGTTTTTCAAGCCCGGTGCGAGCCACCACCAATGGATCCTGCTTCCAGTAGTCACGATTGAAAAGTTCCAATGAAAGGACGCAACCGGGTGCATGGGCCTCAAGTGAGGAAATCACCAATTCGTAGGGGGCAACCCCATCACCAGGGTAAACACGGTGAGCGTCAGTAATTTCAGCCGGAGGAGGAGATGCCGGATAATCGTTCACATGAAAAACTTGCATTGCCTTGCCAGAGAAAAGGCCCAAGCCACCAAATCCACTCCCGCCCTTATAAAGGTGATATATATCCGCAAGAATCGCCGATGTTTGCCGACACTCCGCTGCAATATATGCAGCATCTCCCAAGCGATTTAAAAAAGTGGAAAATCCCCAAACTTCCACCATCGGAGTCAAACCAAATTGGGAGACGACTTTTGCCAACATCGCAAATCTTTCGGCTGCTGTGGCCAACGGAATATCGGTCGATTTCGTGGCCCCGGAGGGTGGAGCGGCTAAACGCCTGCAACCCAAATCCTTTAATCCATCCAAATCCTTTTTTAGTGTTTCGATTGATCGAGACCTGCGAGCATCGTCATTCACAACCCATTCTGGGAATCCGATGGCGCTTTCCACAACCAAGCCTAGGTCACGGCATTTCTTCCCCATATCCTTTAATGAACCACCCGACTGACTAAATTTATCCACATCTCTCAACCAAGGCTCAATTCCTTGGTAGCCAGCTTTGGATGCAACCTCGATTTGTTTGTCGAGGGGTAAATTTTGGCCTTGGATGGTGGCAGTGTTCAGGCAGAAACGGAATCGACTCTCGGATTTCTGGGCAGAGGCTTCCAATCTAATTCCAGAAACAACCGGCGCTGCCGAAACCATGGTCAAAAGGCTTCTTCGATTCATTTTGTTTCACCTTTCATGCCAATACACAACCTGCGATGACAAAAGCATGGGCTAGACCCCTGACACGACGCAACACAGACTTCAAGCTTCTGGTTTCAGCGCTCACTGCGTGCTAGGATTTGACGGCATGCCGATGAGCACACCAAAGCAACGGGATCAAACATGCTTCTCAACAACAATAATGTTTTTGGTTGCGATCAATTTGCTGCCAGTCGCCGAAGTTGGTTGACATCAACTTCATCCGCTGGATTGGGATTCTTGATAGGGAAAAATTCTTTCGCAAATGCACGACCGGAAGCAACCAAATCTTTAATAATTATCTATTTATCAGGAGGTTTGGCCCATCAGGATAGTTTCGACCCAAAACCAAAGGCACCGCCCGAAATTCGCGGAGAGTTTGGATCGATCCAAACAAGATTAACCGGGATTCGTTTCAGTGAACATTTACCACTCTTGGCCGCACGGGCGGATCGGTTTTCTTTGGTTCGATCCCTAGTGGGATTAATTGATGAACACAGCAGCTATCAAAATCTAACTGGTTTCCCCATGGCTATTTCCCAACGCGAGGGAAAACCCCATATCGGGTCAATCATCGCGCGAGCTATGGGCCCTGCCACACCTACGACTCCATCGTTCGTTGATTTATTTCCAGTGATGCAACACCGTCCCTACAACAGCCCTGGGCCAGGAGCATTGGGAAGGGCATTCATGGGTGCCCGATTAGATACCAAGGACTTAGGTCCGATGAAGGTTGCAGAGGGAGGCATCGAAAGTTTGAAGGATCGTTTTTCCTTGGTCCAGAAAGTGAATTCGGCGGGAAACGAAATTGGCCGTGATTTTGATGGTCCTTACTCGAAGGCATTTGAATTGTTGGTGAAGCAATCTCTTGCCAAAACCCTCAACATCGAGGCGGAAGGAGAGAAAATCCGGGACCGCTATGGAAGAGGTGATTCGAAGCATCAGGGAGATGGAGCCCCCTTATGGAATGATCAACTTATTTTGGCCCGCCGTCTGGTTGAAGCTGGGGCTCGCGTCGTCACTGTCGCCTATGGATTCTGGGATACTCATGGAAATAATTTCAAACACTTGAAAGGCAACCTGCCTGTGTTTGATAAAGGGATTTCAGCCCTGTTGGACGATTTAACAGATCGTGGATTAATTGACACAACGACAGTGATGGTCTGCGGGGAATTCGGAAGAACTCCCAAGATCAACAAAGATGCTGGTCGAGATCATTGGGCGCGAGTCAACGGATGCCTCATTGCTGGCGGCGCGATAAAACCAGGAATAGTGGTGGGATCTACGGACAGCTCGGCAGCCGAGGCCCATGACAACCCCATTCATCATAGGGATGTGCTGGCAACCATACTAACGAGTTTAGGACTTGATTTGGATACGACCATACAGGATGTGTCCGGTCGCCCAATGACTCCCTTGCCTGGGACTGCCCGCCCGATTGAAAAACTGCTGGTTTCAAATAAAGCTTGAACATGCAAAGCAAACATCATTGCCAAGTGGCAAAAACGGATCAAAATAATCAATCTTTGCGAACCTGATGCCAAGCACGGTCTTTACCCGAAGCCAAAATGGCATCGCAAACGCGCTGGGTTTTCAGCGCGTCACGGAATGTGGGCGAAGCGGCCTTTCCTGATTCCAGACCTTGTATAAAGTCAGCCACTTGATGCACAAAGCTGTGTTCATAACCAATTGCCAGTCCTGGCACCCACCATCGATTCATGTAAGGATGCTCTCCATCGGTCACATGAATTGAACGCCATGCGCGAAGCGGTCCTTGATCCTTGTGATCAAACCACTGGAGCCGATGCAAATCGTGCAAATCCCATGCGATACTCGCATTTTCGCCGTTGATTTCAAAAGTGTATAAAGCCTTGTGCCCCCGGGCGTACCGGGTTGACTCAAAATTTCCAAGGGATCCGTTTTCGAAGGTGTTGATGAATGCGCAAGCGTCATCAATACCAACTTTCTCAACCTTTCCAGTAAGATTATGCTTTCTTTCCTTGACGAAGGTCTCGGTGAGGGCCGTCAAGGAATTGAAATCGCCGTTTAGCCAAATTGCGGTGTCAATACAATGCGCTAAAAGGTCGCCAGTGACTCCAGACCCTGCCGCGCCGACATCCAAACGCCATAATCCTGCGCCTCCCTGGGGAAGTTCAGGATTTATGGTCCAATCCTGTAAGAATTTGGCCCGATAGTGGAATATTCTGCCGAGCCGCCCCTCATCAATGAGTTGTTTGGCAAAAGAAACCGCTGGAATTCGCCTATAATTGTACCAAACCATATTAGGTACACCGGCCTTCTCAACGGCTTGAACCATTTTCAAGCCCTGATCTCCGTCCAAGGAGAGCGGTTTTTCGCACATGATCATTTTGCCGGCACTGGCCGCGGCAATGGCAATTTCAGCGTGGCTATCATTAGGTGTACAGATATCGATTACATCAATATCTTTTCGCTCTACTATTTTCCTCCAGTCGGTTTCAACATTCTCATATCCCCAAGAATTTGCGAACGCTTGCGCCTTTTCCCGGGTGCGGCCGCAAATCGCTTTTAATTTGATTTGATGTTTCAGGTCAAAAAACTGATTCGCCCGGGCAAAACCATTGCTATGGGCCTTACCCATGAAACCATATCCAATCATTCCAACATTCAAAGCTTTCATCGCTTTCACACTCCAATATCAAGCCGCGCTGCAGGCAGCCACTAGATCAGGGCCAGGTTTTTAAACCCGGCCCTGTCAAATCAATTTCAAGCTCCGAGTGAAGCGTACTGTTTTTTGATGTTTCCAAGGAACTTCATGGAGTCCGCCGTGACATTCCAAGCGTCCGGCCAGAAGCAAAGATCAATGCACCACCAGTCGGATGGAATTCCAGCGCTTAAAAGGGCCGGAATATATTCATCAAATTTAAGATGTCCGGTTCCAAACGGATTGTGAGTGCTGGTCGCATGCTCATTTAATGATCCATCGGAATCAATGAGGTGAACATGATTGACCCGGCCTTTAAGTTTGTGGAGAAGTTCCACACCGCCGCCGGGAAGTATTTCCTTTTGGCCGGGGTGCCTTGCCCCGATCGCGGCGCACATGTGGGCATGACAGGTGTCATACATGGCACCAAAGTTTTTGTTGCCCTTCGCCCTGACCGCATCAATCATGGCTACGATTTCAGAGGGTTTGTTGAATGCGAAGCCTGGCTCAAATTCCCAAGACACCTCCAGACCATGATCAGCAGCCATCTTGCACGCCACGTCCCATGCGTTCACCGCTCTATCAAACCCGAGCTTGGGATCGATCTTGCTGCTTTCAAAAACGTCAGGTGCCTCCACGGCATCAACGCGAATCAGCTTGATTCCAAGATCCTCGGCAAACCTGCAGTAACCGAGAAATGCCGCCAAATACGGGGCCGGATCCTCGACCGACACAAGTTTGAAAGACCACAAATCAGGGGCAATTCCTGAAAATGCCAAGCCATGATCAGAGACTTCCTTCTTAAGACGAAGACGATCCGCCTTGGTAGGGTGAGATTTTGGGGTTGGATGTTTTCCGAAACTGCCCAGCTCCACGCCATCAAGCTTGAGATCCTTCAAACCATGCAGGATCTTATGGAAGGAAATCTCCTCCTTCTGATTGAAGACATAAGCCCAACTTCCAATCGAGATCTTCTTTGCCATGTCAGTCTCCCAAGTCTAAGGAACACGAAATGATTGCTTGTTCAGATCATGCGCGACGGGTTGAACCAATTGCTGGAGAGCCGGGGTTCACATCTGGTCCGAAGTAACGCAAGGTAACCAAGGGCTCCTCGCCAAGGTTCTCAAAAACCACACCAGATTTCGCGGCATCACTAGTTACAAAATACTCATCCTCAGTCAGTTCACCAAACCGAATCATGGCAGGAGTTCTTAGTGGATGGTTGCCAATCTTCCCGAATCCTTGAACAGCCACAATTCCGTAGGCGCCGTTGTCCTTGATTGTTGCCTTCGCACCGGGCATCAGGGTCAGTTCCTTAGCGGAAAAGAGTTCCTTTCCCTTCACCTTGCCATACACAATCCACTTGTCCTGATAGCCGGACGAAAGGGTGTCCGCCACGGGAATTGGCTCAAGAAAATGGGCTTCCTTGAACCGTGGGTTAACATTGGCCTCCCAGTCAAGTTGACCAATGATGAAATCAAGGTCGTTGTGCTTTTCCGGGGGCATATCCTTCACAAGGAGAGACCAAGGCACCACGCGCCCTTCAACCATGGACTGATACATTCCAAAAACATCGGAGCCCCATTGGGGTTCGTATGTCACCAGTGATCCCGGAGCATGAAGCACACAGGGTGGCACAAGCCAACCTGTTCCTGGCTGCAAACGATATGCTTTGCTTAGGTCGAGAATGCCGTTATCACCCTTGTTCCAGTTTTGCAGACAGCGACGAAGGTCTTCCTTGGTGGTGCCTGGTTCAAGACCGAAGAAGGTATAAGGGAAGTTATTGCCGATACTGTTGAGCTGCGGTGGAAAGTAATACGATTCTGGTTTTCCCTGTTGTCCCACCAATGCCGCCTGCTCGTCAGACTGGTGCATATGATGGGGAATTGGCCCCATGTTGTCGAAAAATTTGCTATAAACGGGCCATCGCTTGTATTTGTCCCACATGGGCTTGCCAATAAGCTTCTCGCCCAAGTGGTCAACGGCCTCATGCAAGGTGAATGATTTTTTGCCATCCACCACGATATAGCTGAAACCCTCATCAGCGACGCGGTTTTCATTCGCAGCCGGTGTGGTTGATGCAAACCACCGTTCGTCAATGCCCCCCCTGTTGGCTCCATAGGCGTAAATGTCTTGAGGGGCAAGCTTGATGCGTCGACCGGGCATCAGGAAGGATCGCGGGACCCAGGTCGGAGCCAAGCGCAGGATACCCTCGCCTTTTTCCAGGGCTTTGTTCACAGAAGCAGGATTGCTGACCTTGTTGGGCGGTGCGATCGTGTTCATTGAAATACCTGTCTATTGAAATGAGTAAAAAAATGTTCTAAGCGACCGGGAAATGAATGCCAAGCACAGGTACAAGGCATCAAGCCAGTTCAAGAATGCATTCAATCTCGACTGGAATGTTGTTTGGAAGGGAATTGGTTCCAACGGCGCTACGGGCACCTACGCCGGCATCTTCCCCAAACACATCGGCAAAGAGTTCGGAATAACCGTTAACTACCTTGGGCTGATCCTTGAAATCATGAGCACAATTGACCAAAGCCAATGTCTTGACAAGCCTCTTGACTTTGTCCAATGAGCCCAGGTGGTTTTTTAAAGTTGCCAAAATATTCAAGCCGACCGCGCGAGCCGCTTCCTTGCCCTGTTCCAAGGTGAGATCAAGCCCCACTTTCCCACTTGTCGGGGTAGTCGGGTTAATTTTGGCAGGTCCATGCCCAGAAACATAAAGGATGTTGCCCACCTGAACACACATCTTGTATTTCGCTACGGGAACAGCGGGTGAAGGCAAAACGATATGAAGTTCCTGAAGACGACGTTCGGCGTTCATCATTCCACCCCAAAAGAAACAATTTGCAGGACAAAGAATAACCTAGGCTACGCCTAATTCAACGACCATCCTTCCCAAAACGATCGTTCAGGGCAAGAAACCGTTGCCCGAATGTTTTAGCCAATTTCATGGCAATGGACTCCAATGATTCGCCCATCGCGGTTAAAGCAACCCAAGGCGGCCCGCGAAACACTGGCCATCCGACACGCGCTTCAAGGGTTGCCAACCCGGAAGAATCCCTTGAATCATTCATGTCGCAAGACATGGTGATCGCCGCCATCCAACGCGTTCCCAACGATGCGACTCTTGCGGAATTTGGCATGGCCTGAAGGAGCGGTGATAACTTCACCCCACAACGCCTACGCCAACGACGGGCTGCCCACCAGCCGACGACTTTGGGGCTTTGGGTTTGAACACCGCTAGGTTTGGCGAGCATTTCACGCCAACGCGCCAACAGGTCGGCATCTTCAGGCGCAACCAATCGCTCCGCCCATGCCAAATTACAGGTATTTCCAGATAAATCAGCCAATGGTCCTTGAAGAAATCCAATCCGCCTGGCTTCTTGCTCTATCACGAAAGGATCCAATCCCTCGGCCATGGCACGCAATGTTTCAGCCCACCAGGCCCCAGCTACTCGCCATATTGAACTTGAAGGGCAGTGCGAATGCGCTCGAAATCCCAAACTTGTTAACCATTCAAGCCCCAGGGAGTCAGGCTCGGATAGTTCCAACCAGCCGGACCGATGATTCCCTGACAACGAACGAATGAGCAATGCCCCGGAATCCATGGAATTCTTGGCATCCACCATCAGGAGCGCGCCTTCCCGGGACCACTTAACCCAATCAAATTCTGGCGCGCTTGGAATGCCCAAAATAATGTCTTGTTTCGAGGGAGTCACTCGGACCAGATCCGAAACGAGTTTCCCATCAATCATTTTAAGGGCTGCGGCTGGAGGCACATTTGCTTCCGCACCCAGGCGCATGACTCGGCGCCCGAGTTGTTCCGCTGATTGAGCCCCGACGACAACAGGGATTTTATCGGATAAGGCTTTTCTTGCTATATCATATTCAAGCGATGATTCTCCAAGCAGGAATACTTTCCCCACTTTCGGAACCAATGAGCTCGAAACAACTGGTTGGCCTGAAGTCCTGGCGGATCGAATCCATTTCCCTCCCGTGTCTTTGGATAAATCATTTACCGACCCAGACCCATCAATGTCTTGCCAATCAGGATGATGGATAGAACGCTCTATTACCTTCCAAGCGTGTCCAATTATCGGATGTTCAAGTGAGGTGATCCGATCAAGGATCCTTTTCAAGCCCCGCATGATCCAATTCCTACAGAATTGGGAGCAGTTGGCGGCCCTACCTGACCAGGAGGCTGGTTCCCGCCGAATGATTTTACCCCGCAGAAAAGCCCTTTGTCTCAAGCGGTTTATCGCGTTCCGCAGTCCTTCCTCACCAGTGGCGGCAATATTCACCAAACCCCATGCACAAGCCTCTGTGGCGTTCAATGTTTGTCCAAGAATGACTAACCGGGCAAACCGCTCAATTCCTGCATGGGACAAAAGGCGCCGGCATGTTGAGGGGGGTGGGACCCATCCCCTGAATGAGGATGTCCATCCGATTTGAGCAGAGCCTGATTGGTAAGCCACTCGATAGTCGCATGCCATCGCGACATCCATTGCCTCGTCTGTGCAAGGCCCAGCGATCGTTGCAAGGGTGGGGCAGGGGAGTTTTTCCCAACGGTTAAGTATCGCGTCCCATGTTTCGGTTAAGGCCGCAAGGCGGTTCTCATTGCCAAGTCTATCAAGGTCGGAAAACAGCCAACCCCTGCCGAATGTTCCCTTCTTGCCGCTGGCAAGGATCACCAATGTCAATCGAGGCCATTGTTCCAACTTGTCCAGCAAGAGGTTCCATTCAGCAAGCAAATCTTCACAGTGTTGGTTGATTGACGAATTCGGTGTATCCCAGCGAATAAGAAAGGCTCCATCGGCATCGCGTTGCGCTGTTAAATGCTGACCCGCGAAAACTCGCATCTGGAAACCCTCCGCAGGCCGCAGTGTACATTCAGATTGATGCTCCTAAGGAAACAATCACCAAGATTCAAATAGCGGGACTTTCATGGAAACAGTGATAACCACCAATTACCCGGGATTGGTTCGCCGTCAGGGCAAAGTTCGGGATGTCTATGACCTTGGAGACCGATTGGTCCTTATCGCCACAGACCGCATAAGCGCTTTTGATTGGATACTGCCAACCCCGATTCCGGGCAAAGGGAAATTGCTGACCCAGATGTCCATTTTTTGGTTCCAAACTCTGGCCCAAGAACATCAAATATTGGAAACGGATCCAATGCGCATGGGGCCTTCATTTGCAGCGGATTGCAGCCGGCTTCGTGGAAGAACATTGATGGTGAAGAAAACAGAAGTCATCCCTTTTGAATGCGTGGTTCGGGGTTATTTGGCGGGAAGTGGTTGGCAGGAATATCAGGAAAAGGGAACTATCGGGTTCATTCCTGCCAGTAACGGGCTTTCCCAAGCCTCCGAATTACCGGTGCCATTATTCACCCCGGCAACAAAAGCCGATTCAGGCCATGATGAGAACATCCCTTTTGAATATATGAGAGACAAATTAGGTGCTCAATTAGCGGAATACTTGAAAAACAAATCGCTTGAACTGTACAGCAGGGCAAGGGTAATGGCGAAAGCAAAGGGATTGATTCTTGCCGACACAAAATTTGAATTTGGCAAAATAAAAGACGATGTCCTTCTGATAGACGAAGCCCTAACCCCTGATAGTTCGCGCTATTGGGACTTTGGCACATGGAAGCCAGGAACCAACCCACCTTCTTTTGACAAACAACCCGTTCGCGACTGGCTATTATCATCTGGCTGGGACAAACAAAGTCCTCCCCCCCCACTTCCAGAAGAAATCGTTGCTCAAACTGTCGCCAGGTATCAGGAGGCACTCAACCGGTTAAGAAGCTAAGCATTTCCGATTTGTTCCAAGCGGAGACCCAAGGGCAGGGAATCGCCCAAAATGTTGCCCGCCTGCTCTTTGCCAACATCTACGACGCTTTCAACCATTTGAAGCAATTCAGCGGGAGCCCCTGCCGAATTAAGTCCAATCATGACCGATTTGCGGTGGCCCTCGGAAATATCCAAGCCCCGCTGTTCCGTGCGCCTCGCCAACTGAGCCAAGGCGAGCATCCAGGCATGGGAATCGGTGGCTGATTCAGGAACATGGGGAAGCAAGAGGTCGATCCATTCTTCCGCCTTTGCCGGGTTCACCACCGTGTTCCATGGACCATGCGACGGCCACCGACCACCTAACCGACCAAGGCACCAGTAGACATGATTTTGCGCGATACCGTGGGCCAGAGGCCTCACCAATATGTCAGCCATTCCGATTTTTGTCGCACTATCGAGCCTTTCCAACGACGCAGCGCACCGCCACATCTCTTGAACCTCATTGACAGGTGGCTTGACCACCGATCGGCCCTTGGCCGGCATCAAAAACATCTTAATCCTATCCCATAATGCAATCTGAAGGTTTTCATTTAATCCCCCGGCTACCCGGCGCATCATGATCCATGCATCGATACCACTTTCACCACTTCGCATGGTTCCTCCGGGTAAAGGCGCATGAAGGGCTTTCCAAAACATTCCTACTCGAATCGGATCCCTCACATCGCCATACCCCGGCCGAAGACACCAACCCGTCAAGTTCAACCACCGCGCCAGGTGGCTGGAAGACTTCCTGCGCTGATCAGCAATCGAAATGAATTTGTCCGCCAGCTTTCGACACAAATATAAGGGCCAATCGCCGCGTGTAGCCCCCAGTAAACTTTCCAAGGTCTTGACCAATTCACCAGGTTTCGCCAATCCACCTGTTTGGTAGACGGAATCAATCGCTTCGTATGCCTGAAGGATCGTCTCCTCAGGGAATCCTGAAACTCCTCCTGCCCCCAAAGCCGTTTCAGCTTGGGCAACGGCCAAGGTTTCGCCATCCAAAGGCCTCAAATTAAATTCCAAGACCCATTTATTGCTGCCCCCCAACTCGGCGCAGGCCAATTCAAGGGTACCCAATTCCGTCACACGGGAAACAAGCGTGACATCAACATCGCGAACGCCCATGCGCTTGCCGCCACGGAGAAGGGTCTGAATCGGTGGTAAGGCCAAAAGTTGGCCAGGATTTAACCTGACCTGCTGCCCAGGAAGATCACCAGGCCGGGCAGTGGAAGAAAAAACCTGAAATCTGACCGGTGTTCCCACTGCGAGACTCAATACCGGCGAGGAAATCGCGATCTCCGCACCCTCCTCGGCTTTCTGTGGAAGAACACACAGAAAGCTTGTTTGATCGTTCGAATCCGCGTCGCCAAGTGCCACATAATAACTGCGCGGAATCCCACCTCCGATCCGCCTGCCACCAGCGTGCCTTATCCATCCGAAATGGGCAGCCCCCCTGGCCACGGCGAGATCCAGCGAGCTGGTGGCCAGTACCTTGATCGGTTTATCCTTTCTTTCTGGAAACCAACCGTTCATCTGCTCAAGCACTCTGGCTCGCAGAACTTCCGACTGAAAAACTCCACCATTGAACAGAATTGCGTCCGGGCCATTTTTTCCAATTCCGTTGTTTTTCAGAAACGCTGACAAATGGCGAGAAACAGCGGCGTCTCCCACATAGGGAAGACCAAATTCTTTTAGTCCGGTCTGATTCCCTGCACTAGGACCTTCCCCCAATCGCACCCATGGGAAAAAGCCTTCCCGTATCACCTGATGGACTAAATCCTTGGACAAACGCGCTTGAACCGTTCCGGCAACAATCGACCGGCCCCGCCCTTGGATCGTCACTGTCACCGCGTCGGGAGAATTACCACTCAACAAAAGTTCCTTGGCATTGCGGCACTGTTGTGCCAACTGCTGAAATTGAACGGGGTCGAGGCGGGTTGACCCACCAGCCATCTGTGGTTCCAACGCCTTGGCCAAAGCCATATCCATGTTGTCGCCACCTAGCAACAAATGGTCGCCAACAGCCCGTCGGACCAGACTGATTTCCCCTTGCTGTTCAACTGCCTCGATCAAGGTGAAGTCAGTCGTTCCTCCGCCTACATCAACCACCACAACAACTTCACCCGGTAGCAATCCAAGGTCGGGCCCTTCTTCCATCATCCAACAATAAAACGCCGCTTGCGGCTCCTCGATTAAAGTGACTTTTTTCAAACCAGCCGAATTCGCCGCCTTGATTGTCAAGGTACGCGCCATGTCATCAAAAGAGGCAGGAATTGTAAGAATTATTGTTTGGTCTTGCAGGCGAACATTTTGACCTTCGCGTTTTTTTGACCAATTCCATGTATCGACGAGGTGCTGAAGGAGGATGCGGCTGGCGTCGACAGGGCTGATTTTGGGTATTTGAATGGGAGCGCCCCAGGGAAGTATTGGGCCTTCCCTATTGACCCCCGCGTGAACCAACCACGATTTTGCCGAACTCACCAGGCGACCCGGAACGCGTGCCCCTTGTTCGCGGGCAAAAACTCCAACCAGTGGAGGATCTTCCGAATTCCAGGGCAGATTCCAGGATCCTTCAGGAAGCTCGGGTCCCCCCGTTTGGTAAAGGAAAGAAGGGAGCAATGTTAATTCGCGGGTTTCACCAACGCCCACCGCTTGCCATATTGGGCTGTTATCAACTCTCAGGCCTTTTCTCGTTGATTCTGATATTGGAATGGTTGCCATTGCGCAGTTAGTTGTTCCCAGGTCGATTCCGACAATAAATTCTGGATTACCCGCCATGGTTCACTCTCGCCGATTCACTAATGGGCCCACGATTCGATAGGGTCGGTATTGCTTCTCGAATTAACCAAAGTTCATGCTGTTGTACCGAAGTAATGTTCCCTCGGTGCAGGCTCGGGCCAACATCATGATGAGTCGTCTTTCACTTGTCTCCTTGGCCTGTTTGACATTGACCTTGGGAACGGGCTGCATCGCGGCTGCGGTCGGAGGAGCCGCCGCAGCAGGAGGCATTGGTTACGCGTATTACAAAGGTGCTTTGGAAAGGAATTATATTGGCCCCGTTGAACCAACTTATCAGGCGGCACGCAAAGCGCTTGAATCCCTTAAACTTCCGATAACAAACGAATCGATCGAAGGGAGCAGGGCGCACTTGGAATCTCGTACTGCTGAAGGCGGCAAAATTCGCCTTTGGCTGGAACCGATACCAAACAAAATCCCAGCAAATTCAGTCATGACGCGCGCAATCATTCGGGTTGATTTATTTGGGGACAGGGAAACCAGTCGACAAATATTTGACGCCATAGACAAGCAGATCGGTCACTCCGGTATTCCACCTGAAGAAAGGCCTGTGCAAATCACGCCGCCGATTCAACTGTCTCCGCTGAGTCCAACAACCTCATTACCCGCCCCCAACCCATCGCAGACAGATCAACCAGAACGAATCAAACCTGCACCCATGGATCAACCCGGAAGATTGGTCCCCATTCCCGCCGCCCCTTGAACCTGGCCTAAACACAATGACATGGATTGGTCTCGATATTGGCGGCGCAAATTTAAAACTTGCCCGGAGTAAAGGCGGTTCAACCCGCAATCGTGCTTTTGCACTATGGCGTGAATCCGTTCATTTAAAGGAAAACCTGGTAGCTTTGGCAAAAGGCCTTAAGGTTAAAAAAGTCGCTGTCACCATGACAGGTGAACTGTGTGATTGCTTTGAAAACAAGGAAACGGGTGTGCGATTTATAGTCCGCGCCGCCCGGGAAGCATTCCCATACGCGACCCTCCGTTTCTGGACAATTGACCAGACATGGGTTGATGAAAAGTCCGCGATCGCACACCCTCGCGCTTTGGCAGCAGCCAACTGGGTGGCTACCGCATGCCTGACGGCATCGCTCATTCATCAACAAGACGCTTGCCTTGTCGATATGGGTAGCACCACGACTGACATCATTCCGATCACCAACGGAAAAGTTGCGGCAAAAGGCAAAGATGATCAAAGTCGCTTGGAATATGGAGAATTGGTCTACACGGGAACAAGAAGAACCCCCCTTATGGCGCTCTTGGGGCCTAGGGTTTGCGCTGAATATTTTGCAACCATTCATGATGCCCGCATTTGGCTTGGATTGGCCAAGGAAAGTCCAGGCCTGAAAGGAGCTGATGGTAAACCGATGACCAGGGCCAGAAGCCGAACTCGTTTGGCTCGGATGTTGGGAGCAGACGATGCTTCCATTTCCGACCCTTCCATCACGATGCTGGCGCAAGCGGCCGATGCAAACCAAGAAGCTTGGGTGTCTGCAGCCGTTAACAAGGTGTTCGGAATAAACAAAAAATGGCCAGAAACTTGGATTGTCGCGGGAGAAGGTGAGGAGACATTGGCCTCTTGGATTAAATCATGGGGCTGTAAGGGAACTGTTCTAAATTTCAGTGATCTTGTTGAAAAAAACAGTTCAAGAGATGCGGCTGCAAAGAGTGTGGCCAAACTGGCCGAATGCGCGTTTGGCCCGTGAGTAAGCCCATTTTGTTGAAGCTGGGTGGCAGCTTGCTCGAGTGGAATGAATTGCCACAAGCATTGGACCAGCTGATATCAAGAATCGAAGAGCCCTTGGCACTCCTGGTAGGCGGGGGAAAGATTGCGGACTGCCTTCGAGATTGGCACCATCGACATCTGAGCACAGAGGAATCAAGCCACTGGCGAGCCATTCAAGTTTTGGATCTGACTTGTGACATGGTCCGAGAACTCAATCCTCGTTTTCTTAAATGGGCCAATGTCCATCCACCATGGTCGACCAATCCCATTAGAAAAATGGTTTGGGTTGTCCAACCATTGAAATATTTGGAATCAACAGCCATCGCGGGATCCGACATTTTCTTGCCTAGAAACTGGTCCAGCACGAGTGACTCGATCGCCCTGAAACTGGCAAGTGATTGGAATTGCAGTCGGCTTCTATTACTCAAATCCTGCGACTTGCCTCGTGGGGATTGGGATGACTGCGCACGAACCGGACATGTCGACCCCGCTTTTCCTTTGCTTCTTCAAAGTCTTCAAACAGCACCCGAGATCGAGTGGATCAATTTGCGCAATTTTGCACCACCGATAACCAATTCCTGATTCGGCTTGCATCGAATTCACCGGACCGGTCACCTTCTCGACAAAATGCCCCTCGTGCGGCAAAAAACGAGGGTCCCAAGTCCAACAACCGCTCCACGCTCGGCAAATCAAGGGAACCCGCCAAGGCGATATCAATCGAGTGTTCACGTGCCATTCGAATGGCTAGCTTTATCTGTTCAACATCCAGAAGATCCATAAGCCGAACCCCGTTTTTACTGAAGGTATCGATCAGTATGGCCGGCATTTGCCGCCCGATGGCGTATTCCAAACAGGCCTTCCAAGGCGGGGAGTTGGCGGCAACATGATCCGCATATACCCCAATCACCAAGCTGCAGTATTTATTTTGAAGCGCATGGCCCAGACGGTCCATCTTCAAACCCCAATCGCCATTCGCCAGCCCCGACATTCCCACCTTGACAAACTCAATGCGCTCCCAGGGCCAATCTTCCGGGATTTCATTCAAATCAGCCAATTCCCCGAGAGCCGCACTCAACTTCCAATCCCGGTCGGAGTTTAACTTGGCAATAGCTGAAAGTTCCTTCGCCGATGCCATTCCAAGGGATCCGGAACTTGGATCCTTGACATCCAACCATGTAGCCCCGACTTGAAGGGCTTCTGCTGCCTCAATGCGATCTTTGACGCTAACAATGACCCGCGGCATTTGAATCACCCTTTCGTCACTCCGGCTCAAATTGGCTCGCTTTTGAAATACTTGTGCTGTTTGTCAGGAATGTGGGCAGATTTTACAGAACTCGTCCGGTTAATCTTTTGAAACTATGCCTTGGCCCCGACTTGAACAACCTGCCTACAGCGGACCGCTCGATCTGCTCCTCTATCTTGTGGAACAAGAGGAGGTGGATCCAACCTCCATCCGCATTCATCTTGTCATTGAACCTTACCTCATGGCCGTGCGAGCCTTGCAGGCCATCAACCTTGAAGAAATAGGTGAATTTCTCGTAATCGCGGCAACGCTAGTTGAACTAAAAAGTCTTCGTCTCTTGCCAGGAAAAGAATCAGCGGTCTCCGAAACTGATAGAGGAACCGGATCAGTCAACGATGTGGTTGTCGATTCAAAGGAAGAACTCATTCGCCAATTGGCGGAATATCGTCGGTACCGGGCCATTGCCTTGGCGCTTCACGGTATGGCTAGCGAACAAGCCAAACGAATGGTTCGTCGCACAAAAGGGAAAGGTGAGTTGCCTGCCAATTTGCAACCCGTAGAACTCTGGGACCTCGTGAGCGCCTATGCCCGCCTTGTTCGCGAAACCAGGCCAGCTTCTGTCGAGCGACTGGTGGTCGACTTTGTTCCCCTACCAGTGATCCTCAATGAAGTCCTGTCAGTTCTTGCAA
>CAWUNZ010000021.1:0-25373 GCA_963923445.1 uncultured bacterium | reverse complement strand
ACAAAAAAGCCGCATATTTGGCTGATTCCTTCAAGTCCCTAGTGTCCACCCTCTCTTGATCACGGTCATTGAGAAGTGGCTGAATTAGCTGATGTTGTCGTTGTGGGGGCCGGCGCTGCGGGCTTGATGGCGGCTGTTGCGGCCGGTAGGGCTGGCGCCCGCGTCCTCATAATTGAGAAAAACAAAAAGCCCGGCGTGAAGATCCTCATGTCAGGAGGCAGTCGGTGCAACATCACCCATAACTGCGATAATCTGGGCATCATCAAGGCCTTTGGCCCCAAAGGAAAGTTCCTGCATTCCGCCTTGGCAAGCTTTGGAACCCGCGATGCGGTGGCTTTTTTTGAGGCTGCAGGTGTGCCCACCAAGGTGGAGGAAACCGGTAAGGTCTTTCCGGTCAGTAACCGTGCACATCATGTTCTTGAGGCGCTGGTCACAGAGGTCGAAAAAGCGGGAGGAGTTTTCTCGTTCTTGGAACCATGCGAGGTCATCGAACCGACAGCCGATGGATTGGATGTCGTCACGCCCCTAAGGAGGATTCAGTCCAAGGCGGTGATCCTGACGACAGGTGGACAATCGTTTCCAAAGTGCGGGACCACTGGTGACGGGTATGGATTCGCCCGAAACTTGGGCCACACAATTGTTCCCGTCAGGCCTGCCCTTGTGCCGTTGGCGTTGCGTGAACAGTGGGTGGCGGGCCTTTCAGGGCTCACAATCCCAGATGTCGGTCTGACACTATTTGAAGGCGAGCGGGAAATTGGCAAAAGCCGGGGATCCCACCTCTTCACGCATCATGGGATTTCAGGACCGGCCCCGTTGAATTTGACCCGGAATGAGGCGGGTTGGAATAAGCCTGAGACCTTAACCTTGGCGATGGATTTCCTTCCTTCAAGCCCTGTTCAGGATGTGGAAGCCTGGATTCGCGACGAGTCGATTGCTCACGGAAAGCAGCTTTTGTCCGTGGTGTTATCGGGGCGCTTACCGCGCGGCTTGGCTGATCAAGTTCTGGCTGAGTCAGGATTGCCTGTCGACCGGCGGGCCGCAGCTCTTTCAAAGGAAGACAGACGCAAGCTGGTCAACAACATCAAGGGGCTCCGTTGCGGCATTCTTCGAGACCTTGGATTTGAAAAAGCCGAGGTTACCTCGGGTGGTGTGAATCTGCGCGAGGTCGATTCCAGGACAATGAACTCGCTCAAGCATCCTGCCCTTTATTTGGCAGGGGAAATCCTCGATCTTGATGGGCCGATTGGTGGATTCAACTTTCAGTCCGCGTGGAGTACTGGCTGGCTTGCAGGAACCAAGGCGGCGCGGATCTCATGTGGATGCAAGAGCTGAAGATCACTGCCGCATTGGCTTAAATTTTTTGGCTTTGAGGGAACTTTGGGTTTGATAGAGCAAAGAGTAGGGTTTTAAAAATAGGATTATAAAATCCTAATTACATCCAGATTATTTATTTTGAAAAAATCATATTCGGTTTGCTTCACATGGCATAGTGCGCATGCATCCTGATCATTGCGGCAGACTGATTCCGCGGTTACACTCGATCTCGAATCCAAACAATCCCGAGGTTGATCCATGGGCTCTCTTCTGATTGTGATTGCCGCTGTCATCACCGCACCAGCATCCGACTGGCCTCAATTCAGGGGGCCAGGTCGCGATGGAGTTTCAGATGCCAAGGGACTTTCCCGCTCTTGGCCCCAATCCGGCCCGTCACTTTTATGGAAGGCCGAGGGGCTTGGCGAAGGGTTCTCCAGCGTCAGTGTCGCTGGAAATCTTATCTGCACCATGGGTGATATCGAAAAGCAATGTCATGTGGTTGGAATCGACAGGCAAACGGGCAAGGTCCTTTGGAAAACGGCAATTGGCCGAGACGGTGGCAACTACAAGGGGCCCAGATGCACCCCTGCGCAGGACAACGGCAAAGTTTATGCCCTTGGACAGCATGGTGACCTCGTCTGCATCAATGGTAAAGACGGAAAGATCGTTTGGAAAAAGGATTTGGTCAAGGACTTTGGGGGAATGGCGGGGGGATGGAACTACACGGAATCGCCCTTGATTGATGGAGACAAGCTTATTTGCACCCCCGGCGGTCGCACATCCACAGTTGTTGCCTTATCCAAAACAAACGGCAAGCAGTTGTGGCATTGCCCGATTGGCGAGGCAGCAGGCTATTCAAGCATTGTCATTAGCAATGCTTGTGGCGTGAAGCAGTATGTCCAACTTCTTTCGAATGGCTTGGCTGGAATTCGCGCTTTGGATGGAAAACTACTTTGGCGTTATGGGGAGAAAGACCATTTCAAGTCCAACACGGCCAACATTCCCACTCCTATTGTCCGCGGCGATGAAGTTTTCGCCTCGGCTGGCTACGGAAGGGGTGCTGGTTTGGTGAAGCTTAGCAAAACGGGAACAGGCATCGCGGCAACAGAGGTTTATTTCAACAAGGAGCTGACCAACAAGCACGGTGGCATGATTGCCCTGGGGGATTTTGTCTATGGCGATGCCGATGACCGGGGAACGCCCCAGTGCGCTGAATGGTCTACTGGCAAGGTGGCATGGAAGCGCGCCGGCGCCCGGCAAGGCAGAGGGTCGGCATCAATCACTGCCGCGGATGGGATGCTGGTCGTGCGCTATCAGGATGGATGGGTCCATCTGGTGGAGGCGGGTGGCGATAAGCCATACAAGGAACTGGCCCAATTCAAGATAGCTAACAGCGACACGAATTCTTGGGCTCATCCGGTGGTTTTGGATGGCAAGCTTTACCTACGGGAAAAGGGCATGCTTTGGTGCCACGACATTGCAGCCCGATAGGCGTTCGAAAATTCCGTGGCGGAAGAGAAATCAGGTTAACGCCGAAGGGACGCATGACTTCGATGATATCACTATTTTTGATCGCTTGCGCATCGGCCGGGCAGTCGGTTTCGGACATGAAGCCCGTTGCCATGGTTGAGAATATCTCAGAGTACAGGTTGCCCAACGGCCTTCGCATTCTTCTTTACCCAGACCAGTCGACCACCAAGGTGACTGTCAACTGTACGGTGTTTGTTGGTTCCAGACATGAGGGGTACGGTGAGACCGGCATGGCCCACCTCCTCGAGCACATGGTCTTCAAGGGAACGCCTAAGCACCCTGACATTCCCAAGGCGCTCAAGGACAGGGGCGCTGTGTTCAATGGAACGACCTGGGTCGACAGAACCAATTACTACGAAACCCTCAACAGCGAGAAGGATAACCTTGAGTTTGCGATCGCCCTTGAGGCGGACCGCTTGGTCAACAGCCCGATACGAAGGGAAGATCTGATTTCGGAAATGACAGTGGTGCGCAACGAGTTTGAACGTGGTGAAAACAGCCCCGAGCGGATATTGGGGCAGCGCATGATGTCCGTCGCATTTGAATGGCACAATTATGGCAAAAGCACCATTGGCAACAGGACTGACATCGAGCGTGTCCCAGTGGACCGTTTGAGGTCCTTTTACAAAAAGTATTATCGACCTGACAACTGCATGGTGATTGTCGCGGGTAAATTCGAGTCTGACAGGGCCCTGACGGCAATAATGAAGTCTTTTGGCCCACTGAAAAATCCCATCGAACCGTTGGAGAACACATACACCGAGGAGCCGGTGCAGGATGGTGAGCGCTCAGTGGTGTTGAAGCGTTCTGGCGGCGCGCCCATAGCGGGGGCTGTTTATCATGTGCCCGCCGGTTCTCATCCCGACTTTGCCGCCGTTGAGGTTCTTGCCACCGCCCTCGCCGATGAACCATCTGGTCCTCTTTACAAGGCCATGGTCAAAGGGAAACTGGCGAGCGATGTGAGTTCCTTCGCGTTCAGTTGGCACGATCCTGGCGCACTTGAGCTTGAGGCATCCATCGAGAAATCAGCGGATCCGGCCAAGGCCCTCGATGTGCTTCGATCAACGCTCGACGAGGTTCAGTCCAAGGGGATTGACGAAGCCGATGTATCACGAGCCAAGGCTCAACTCATCAAAAGCCGTGAGCTACAGATGGCAGACAGCAATCGGATTGGGGTCGCTCTGAGTGATTGGGCATCCAAGGGGGATTGGCGGCTTTTCTTCCTCCATAGGGATCGTTTGGAAAAGGTAAGCCCCACGGATGTGAGGCGTGTGGCGGGCCTTTACCTCAGGCCCAGCAACCGGACAACCGGTCTTTACCTTCCTGATCCATCGCCGCAAAGGGCGGAGATTCCCAAGGTCGCTGACTTGGCTCTTACCCTGAAGGATTACAAGGGCCGGGAAGCGCTCGCCGCTGGGCAGTTTTTTGATCCCACTTGGGACAATATCAAGGCCGCCACCAAGGTTGTCAGTCGTGGTGGGAAAGCCGTGGCCATGCTGTTGCCGAGGAAAACGCGAAATGAGCAGGTCTCGCTTCAGTTGACCCTGCGTTATGGAAATCCTCAATCATTGGTTGGCAGGAATGCGGCGGCACAAATCCTTCCCGCACTTCTTCGCTCAGGCACAACGGGCAAAAACCGGCAGCAGATTGAGGACGCGCTCAATTCACTTAAGGCCTCATTGGAAATCTCTGGCGATGCCGGAACAATCACAGTGGGCCTGACAGTAAGGCGCCCTTCCCTCTCCGGGGCATTGAATCTTATCCGCGAAATTCTTCGGTCCCCATCTTTCCCGGCCGAAGAGTTCGAAATCATTCGCCGACGCCTTAAAGACGGCATCGAGCGGTCGAAGGCTGAACCGCAAGCTCTTGCCATCTTGGAAATGCAAAAACGACTCTTCCCTTACCCTGCCGGTGACGTGCGCCATGTTGCCGATTTCGCCGAGCGGACCCTTCGCCTGGAAAAAGTGACTCTTGAGGAAACTGTTGCCTTGTACAAGGAACAATTAAGCGGGGATGGTATCGAGTTGGCTGTTGTTGGTGATTTTGATCCGCCGGCGATCGAAGCGTTTGTCTCTGCTCTTGGCGATGGCTGGAAGTCGGCTGTTTCTCTGCAAAGGATTCGCCGGGAGGTATCCCAACTGCCATCGACTGTGGTGGATATCAACACGCCGGATAAGGCCAACGCCGTTCTACTCGTTGGTATTCCTGTCGGTCTAACCGAGGAGGATCCTGCTGATCCCGCTCTTTCCTTGGCGGATTTCATCCTTGGGGGCGGTTCTCTTTCCTCTCGGTTGGGAAACCGAATTCGTCAGAAGGAAGGGCTGGCCTACGGCGTTAACTCGATCTATCAGTCATCCTCGGGTGAAAAAAGTAGCCGATTGCTGATGTTGGCCAGTTGCAATCCCGCGAATTTGGCGAAGGCTGAAACAGCCCTGCGTGAAGAGCTCCAAAAATACTTCGAATCAGGGCCCGATGCCAAGGAGGTGACGGAGGGCAAAGCAGCATTGTTGTCACTGCTGAAGCAGAGGCGGAGCAGCGAAGCTGGTCAGGCATCCATTTTGGGTGAATCGCTTCAATCTGGGAGGCCTCTCGACGATTTCAAAAAGGACGAGGAGGTTTTGGCTGGCCTTGAGGCTTCCACGGTATTTCAGGTCATCAAGACAAATCTTGTTTCCAAGGGCCTTTTGGTTATCCGTGCTGCGGATCAGGCTAAAACCAAACCTTCAAAGCCGTAAAATTGGATAGCAAACACACAAGGCTGCCGGGTTGTAATCCGGCAGCCTTGTGTGTTTAAGCCACACGATCCTCAGGGGAAGCAGGCCAACAGGGCGAAAACAACCGCCGCTTCAGCAACCGAACCCGTGCTGCTCGCGCCGATTGGATAGAGCATGTAAGGGACAGGGTCGCCCGGCAGGCAGTATCCGGCATTTGATTCCCATCGGCGGAAAGGATCTGTGGCCAAATGATATGGCAGCAGTGCCATGTCGCCTAGGAAGAAGCCGGCTGAAACGAACGGCTGAATGGGGCCGAGATCCCACCCGTACCGTTCACTGTTTTTCTCATGGAACAACAGGCGGCCGTGGACGAGGTAATTCGGCTCCACGAGTCGAACCGTGGTCTGCCAGTTGCGACTGCGCCACGAGCTATCATAGTTGGAACGGCTTAGCACGATCTCTTCAGGGAAAACGAGCCGTTCCATTTGTGGAGTGTTTCGCTTCTCTTGGCGCATCCGCTCCTTCATGGCATCTTCGGATTCAAGCCGAAATAGCCGTTCGGGGCCTGGAGGCTCGAGTTGGATGCTGTAAGAGATGGAAGATTCGCCCGGCCTGATGTCCAACGGATTGGAGGGAGCGACCAAGGGTGCGTTGGGTGGCGGGTTTTGTGCCATGGCGGCACCTATCCACCCAAGGAATATCGCACTACATGCGATCGTCTGAACCCAATTCACCAACCGAACTGTAATTCGGTGCTTCCTGCGTGACGGAGATGTCATGTGGATGGCTCTCCCTTACTGATGCCGCGGATACCAGTATGAATCGGCTTCTGGTCCGCAGTTCCTCGATCGTTCTTGTGCCGCAATACCCCATTCCGGCACGCAACCCACCAATCAACTGGTAAATGAAGGGCGCAAGTTGGCCCTTGTAGGGAACCTTGCCCTCGACACCTTCGGGAACCAGTTTGTCCCTTGCGCCATCGGCCTGCCGGTAACGATCCTTCGACCCGGCCAGCATGGCTCCCACCGAGCCCATGCCACGGTAAGACTTGAAAGTCCTGCCCCTGAAAAGAATGGTTTGTCCCGGACTTTCCGCCAATCCTGCAAGAAGGCTGCCGAGCATCACGCAGTGGGCACCGGCGGCCAGAGCCTTGGTGATGTCGCCCGAATAACGAATTCCACCGTCCGCAATCACAGGTATATCCGAGCCAGCAAGCCCTTGAACGGCCTCGTAAATCGCAGTGATTTGTGGGACTCCCACTCCCGAGATGATGCGGGTCGTGCATATGGACCCAGGACCGATCCCCACCTTGACGGCGTCGGCACCGGCATTGAGCAGAGCCCGGGCACCTTCCCGGGTCGCCACATTCCCTGCGATCACTTCCACATCGTAAGATTGCTTGATCCTCCGGACCGACTCGACCACATTGTTGGAGTGTCCGTGCGCGGAATCGACCACGACCACATCCACCCCGGCCTTGAGCAGTGACTCCACTCGCTCGTATTCGTGAACCCCGACCGCGGCACCGACTCTCAGCCTTCCTCTTGGATCCTTGCAGGCATTCGGAAAACTCGTGAGCTTGTCGATGTCCTTGATCGTGATTAATCCCTTCAGTCGGTATTGATCGTCCACCAGGAGAAGTTTCTCCACTTTATTTCTTGTGAGGATTCGTTCGGCGTCTTCCAGTGTTGTGCTCTCAGCAGCTGTCACCAAATTATCCTTGGTCATCACCTCACTGATCAGCTGGGAGTTGTCTTCAAGAAACTTCAGGTCACGGCGGGTAAGAATACCCTTGAGAATTCCCCCCTCGGTTGTAATGGGAACTCCGCTTACCTTGTTTTCTTCCATGATTTTGCGTGCTTTTCCAACGGTGTCGTCTGGCGGAAGGGTTATCGGGTCGAAGATGATTCCATTTTCACTTCTCTTTACCTTGTCAACTTCCCGTGTCTGATCAGCCACAGACATGTTCTTGTGGATGATTCCCATTCCACCTTCTTGTGCCAGAGCGATGGCCAAATCACTTTCCGTGACTGTGTCCATCGGTGAAGAGAGAATGGGAAGATGGAGGCGGATTTTTCGTGTCAGGCGGGTTCGAACATCCACATCTCGTGGAACAATGTCACTATATCCCGGCTCTAGCAAAACATCGTCAAATGTAATTCCTTTATATGCTATTCTGTCCATGTTTTGATCCTCTTGGCTGAATGGGGTTGAGAGATGGTATTGCAACGATCGTCCGGTTCCAACGCTCGAAACCAGTTTTGTATGCCCAGGCTCAATTTGATCAGCCTTTCTGTCCTAGATATTCAGTGCTCACCGCTGCCTCGGAGCAACTAGGGTACCCCCGGTTTTCAGGCAAGGTTTAACTCGGGGAAGAAATAGGATCGGCAAATTTTCTCGCCGAAGCCCAGTAAACGAAACAAGCGTGGCTTTACGCCGGCGGTCAGCAAGAATTCGAACTCCGTCCAACCTTATCCAAGCTATGACGCCAGTTTCATCCAGCACGAAAACATTCACAAATTTATTTGACCAAGTGGCAAAACTAAAAAATCGAATGACATTCGGTTTCAGGGCTAGTTGCCGCCACTTGGTCTTTGCCCCGTAGATGCCGGCCTTGCGAAGGATTTCGTCGTTTTCGCTTTTATCTGACAGGTGGTCCCCTTCTTGTATTTTGCCGAAGCAACTGGCCCAGTATCACGGTCTATCACGACAATATGCCGCTTTCCAGATTCCATCGACTGGCATATCTGAGCGCCCATGCGGTCGTGGCCCACCCCAATCGCATGGTTTTTCAACTGTGCCAGTACTTCAAGCATTTTGCGTCCCTTCAATAAGTATTGTCATTGCCTGATCTGGAGACCCGCAGGGTCTTATTGGCGACATAAAAGGATGTGTGAAATCCACTAAGCAGCAGAAGTATGTTGAGAGCCTTGCCCAGGATGAACAGGGGCGCCGAAAGTTCTTTGTGATCGACTGTCTTTTGGTTGATGACGGCCATCCGCAGACCGTCGAAAACAGGCCAGCCAGACTCTAAAACCCGGTGACAGAAAGTGACAGAAAAAAGAAAACGGCGGGAATCAGCGATAGGAAGGCTGTTTTCCGCACCTAGGCAAAATTTTTTCCTTTGAAGACCCTTAGGAAAAGATCGATTGCAGTTTAAGCTTGGCCGCTTTCAGGTTGCCATCAGCCTGTTCACGCCTACTGTTGTGGGTTCGATTGCCTGACAATTGCTTCGCTGTTTCATCAAGCCTCGCCATCAATCGACCCAAGGATGCCATTGTGTTGTCTGTTTTGGGGCAGCACCTGTTTGGCACCGTGAATGGCGATGACATTGCCAGGATTTTTCCGTTCGGATCAGTCATCCGAACACTGATTTGGGCACCCGTATCAGGCGGAAGTGGAACCTCTGCCCGGATTCTATTTCCGGAGGTGCAAACAGACTTCCAGAAAATACCCTGGGATCCGATGATCTCTAATGCCAGCGGGAACGCTGCGTCCGGGCAACCGGATGGATCCCAGAAGGCCTCTAGGTCCAGCAAGTCATTGAAAAATTGGATCGGTTGGCCTGGGTGCGACCCGTTGAAGCGGACCACCATTGATGGTCCGAGGGTCGCGGTAACTTTGCGGTCCGCCACCGCCTTGACCCAGTGGGATTCGCCTAGATGAATCAGCGATCTCATTTTCCCAGGAAAGGTATCGGGCAGGCGGGTTCCGCTGGAACCTGCCAATGATGGAGCCAGACCCAGTGTCAGCAAATCCATCCACAACGCGATCCCGCCTTCCCGGAAAAGGTCAAAATTCGTGCATTCAAATGCATCTACCTTGCCAAGCAGAACGCCAGCCAAAGCTTCCCCATGGCCATGGGGATCGTTCCGCGTTGTTTCATCGGCCCAGATCACCAGCCCTCTTTTTCGGTGGCATTGGTCCCACCAATCAGAAAGAGACCAATTTGAAAAATTCGGGTCCTCTAATGTCAAAGGAAATACCGGACGGTGACAATCTAAAAGAGACAATGTTCCTAGAAAGGCACCGAAATTTCTGGTGTTGACTTGGACAAAACAGCCTTCTCGACTGACAGCGGCTTCCCTGCCCGAGAATTCCATCATTGCCGGAAAAGTCCACGAATCGTGGGGATCGTGAAAAAGCTGGACGGCATCCAAACCGGATGCCCTTCCCTCAAACCAGGCGGATCCGGGTGAGAGTCCTGTGCAGCCCAAGTCCATTTCGAGCGTGTCAAGGGGTCTTGATGGCAAAGACCTTGGAATTATCCTGGCGGCCAGTTGGCCTGGAGCTGTGTCGATCTCGAAGGATTCAAAATGCCAGCCGGGCTTTCTCGAAAACGCCACGATGTTGGTGCCTGCCGGCAGAGGGACTTCGCAAGTTCCATCGATCGCATGCCAGGTTCGATTATTCAAACCCAGTACGCCGGGACCTCCGTTTGGGTCTCTTCCCAGCGGATGGGAAGTTGTTCCATCAGGCCTTTTGCAGCTAATCCACCCAGGCAAATGAATCCCGGAAGACCCTACGCGCAGGTGGGCTGGTAAAATGTTGGAAAGGCTCAATCAACTATGGCCCCCGTGGGCTTGGCGATGGACCTGAAAGCCTCAACCGCCTTGGGAAACAGTTCCGGGCCGGTCACCCCGCCCGTCGGGCCACCCCCCAGAAGATGGGGTTCCATGGTTGCAAAGCCTTCGTATCCGCGGTTGACGGCATCCGAAAGAACCTCTGGCCAGCGCCCTGAACCTGTTCCAGCCATGCAACCGTGTGGTTCGCCATGAATCCAGTCCTTGATGTGGAGGTGACGAACGCGTTCCCTGCAGCGAAGCCATCCATCCCATGGGCAGTGGCCTCCAAACACAAAATTGGCCGCGTCGTATGCGGCGGAAAGTGTATTGCCAGGGAATCGCTTGAGAAGTTCCTCAACATGCTCCGGGGTTTCTCCGTAGATCCGGTGCTCGTTTTCGTGGAACAAGATTATTCCTGCCTTTTCAGCCCTCGAAACCAAGGCTTCCATCCGTCGAAAAGCCTCGTCGCGCCATGTATTCATTCGTTCGGGAGCGGGGGGATAGAAGCTGAAAATCCGAATGTTTTTCGTGCCAAAAACACCGCAGAGATAAATAGCCCGCTCGAAACGCTTAAGGTGTGGTTCGAACGGGTCATCAGTTGAGATTTTTCCGATGGGGGAACCGATCGCACTCAGCCCCATGCCGCGCGACTTGAGCAGAGACTTGAATGATTCAATCTGCTCGTCTGAAAGATCCAGAACATTGGTCTTGTGAATCGAACGAAGCTCGATGTACCTGACTCCGCACGATTCCAGGACATTCACCTGCTCGACCGGGTCTGGAGAAATTTCATCGGCAAAAGCGCTGATTGTAAATCGTGCCATGATGTCTGGTTCCTTTCCTAAGCGCATTCAAGAGGAATGGCGGTGTGCCCCCGGTCTCCACAGGATGTCGGTCTCGCCATGATTGTTGTAGATCCTTCCCAGAACGAAAAGTAGGTCGGACAACCTGTTGAGGTATATGATCGCCTCCGGATTCACTTCTTGTTGCCTTGCAAGGGTCACGACATCTCGCTCGGCTCTCCTGCATGTTGTTCTGGCCAAATGACTCCAGCAGGCCGCCGGAGAACCCCCGGGAAGGATGAAACTTGTCAGTGGCTTGAGTTTTTCATTGTGGAAGTCAATCGCCTTTTCGAGAAATCGAGACTGGCCCTCGGCCAGCCTGAGTCGTGTTTTGGTATCTGCCGGAGATTCCGGCACACAAAGATCAGCGCCCAAGTCGAATAGATCGTTTTGGATGTGCTCCAAGAGTCTGTTGTCTTCGTTTTCTGGCAGAAGGTTCTGCCTTAGCATGCCAATCATCGCGTTTGTTTCGTCAACTGCACCAAAGGCCGCCACCCGGATGTCATCCTTGCTAACCCTGGCTCCATCTCCGAGGGTAGTGAAACCATCATCGCCTGTTTTGGTGTAGATTCGTGACAGGTAGACCATATCAATGCTCCCTGCGCCAATTGTTTCAATCATTCCTAGGTTTTCATCAGACGGAAGGCGGCGGAAAAAGCTTGGGGGAAGCCAATCGGCCTCCCCCCCAATTGATGGCAAGTGAGAATGGCTAAGCAGGCTGTCAGGCACACCCCGAGCTAGTGCCGCAGGTGTCACACTTCAGGCATGTGCCACTGCGGACAAGGGTTAATTGACCGCAATCCGAGCAAGGATCACCCTCGTAGCCCTTTTGGCGGGCCTGCTTGACCCGATCAACAAATGATGCCTTGGGTTGGGCAACGGCAGCGGTCGTGATGGATCCAACAGAACTATGAGATCCATTGCCGTTTCCATTCAACAGCCCATTAACCCTGGAAACGGTGCTGGGTGTATCGGGATCCGCGGTGGGTGTCTGGGGAGTTGGAGCAATCCTTTCGCTTCGTGGTTTGCGAGCGGGACCGCGAAGTCGGAACGACCTGCTGAGGCGGTCTTCCTGATCAGCCATCCTCTCCTCGATCATCCGTTCCTCGACCACCTCCTCAGCGGAATAGTTCGGCCCATTCTGGGGATCCGAATGAACCTCATCACCCCTGAGTTCCTCAGGTGTCACATGCGCCAGATCATGGCGGCCCAAATAAGAGATGGCTAGCTCCCTGAAAATATAATCGATAATCGATGTGGCCATTTTCAAATGAGGATTGCCCTCAACCATCCCGCTCGGCTCGAAGCGGGTGTAGGTGAAGGCGTCGACAAACTCCTCGAGAGGAACTCCATGCTGAAGGCCTAGTGAGACAGCGATGGCAAAGCAGTTTGTCATGCTCCTGAAGGCGGCACCTTCTTTGTGCATATCGACAAAAATCTCACCAAGAGTGCCGTCCTCGTATTCGCCGGTTCGGAGGTAGACCTTGTTGTTCCCTATTCTTGCCTTCTGTGTGTAGCCGGCCCGGCGATCGGGAAGACGCCTTCTTTGAGCCAGGTAGCGATAGACAATCTTTTCAGCAACACGGACGGTTTCGGATTTGGGGGCCGTTTCAGTGGAGTCGGAGTCCACCGGGACATCGGCGAGGTCCGGGGCGTCGGATACGGAATTAAGGGGCTGGCTCAGCTTTGAACCGTCGCGATAAAGGGCGTTGGCCTTGAGCATGAGTTGCCAACTGAGCATGTAGGCATGTTTCACATCATCGATGCTGGCCCCGTGCGGCATGTTGATTGTTTTGGAAATAGCGCCAGACACGAATGGTTGGGCCGCCGCCATCATCCGGATATGTGATTCAGCGGAAAGAAATCGTTGGCCAAGTTTCCCGCAACGATTGGCGCAATCAAAAACGGGAAGATGCTCTGGCTTGAGGTGCGGAGCTCCTTCAACGGTCATTGTGCCACAGACATACCTGTTGGCTTCCTCGATTTGCGACGGCGTGAAGCCCAAAGACTGCAGGACATCAAAACCAGGAGCCTCAATCTGCTCCTTGGTAAAGCCCATCGAATCAGTCAGGATGTCGTCACCGATGCTCCAGCGGTTGAAGGCAAAAGGCAATTCGAATGTTCCCGGGAGTTGTTCGTCAATGCGACGGATCACCTCATCCGGCATGCGTTTGGCTCGAAGACTGGAAGGATTGATGTGGGGGCAGCCCACGAGAGTTCCCGCCCCACGGCTGAAACGGACAATTTCGTCAACCTGTCCCCGCGTGTATCCAAGCCTGGTCAATGCTGGCGGAACTGAAGCATTGATGATCTTGAAGTAGCCTCCGCCCGCAAGCTTTTTGAATTTCACCAACGCGAAATCAGGTTCAAGGCCGGTGGTATCGCAATCCATGATCAGACCAATCGTTCCAGTAGGAGCGATGCAAGTGACCTGGGCATTGCGGAAACCATGTTTTTCGCCCATCTCGACCATTTGGTCGCTGGACTCCCTCGCCGCCGCGAGGAGGTCTGCGGGACAATGGGACGGGTCGATCGCCACCGGTATGATCGTGAGCCCCTCGTATTCCTCCTTGGGTCTGTTCCACGCCGCGCGCCGATGATTGCGCACAACGCGCTGCATGGCGTTGCGGTTGGCATGGTAGCGGGGGAACGGCCCCAGTTCCCCGGCCATTCGGGCACTGGTGGCGTAGCTGGTGGCATGCATCAGGCAGGAGATAGCCGCGCAAATGGCCCTGCCTGAATCGGAGTCATAGGGAATTCCCTGAACCATGAGAAGTGAGCCGAGGTTGGCATAACCGAGGCCCAAGGTGCGGTAGTCGAATGATTTTCTGGCTACCGGGATACTTGGAAACTGAGCCATGAAGACAGAAATTTCGAGGACGATTGTCCATAGTTCGGCCGCATGTCGGAAGCCCTCGATGTCGAACTTGCCGGTGGCACAATCGTGGAACTTGATCAAGTTGATCGAAGCCAAATTGCACGCCGTGTCATCCAGAAACATGTATTCGGAGCAAGGGTTGCTGGCATTGATCCTGCCGTCAGCCGGGCAGGTGTGCCATTCGTTCACAGTGGTGTCGAATTGAACGCCGGGGTCCGCGCATGACCAGGCTGCATATGTGATCTTGTCCCAAAGGTCCTGGGCCTTGATAGTCTTGCAAGGTTTCGGAGAACGGCCTTCCTTGTGGGATTTTTCCTTTTCAGTTCTCCAGTAGAGGTTCCATTCCGCATCCGGCTTCAGAACCGCCTCCATGAAGGAGTTGTCGATTCGAACGGAGTTGTTGCTGTTTTGGCCTGCAACGGTTGAATATGCCTTGGAATTCCAATCGGTGTCATATTCCTCCACTTTCATGGCGGTCACGCCCTGACGGGCCAATTGCAAGGCTCGCTGGATGTAATTGGGCGAAATCAGGTCTTGGCGGGCATCGTGTATCGCCTTGCGTAGGTCAGGATTCCTGGAAGGATCGTAACGATCGGCCACAGGTTTTGAACCATGGCATGCCTTCACAATGCAATTCAGGTGTTTGTTCAGAAGTTTTGAACCAGTCACCAAAGCGGCGACTTTTTGCTCCTCGATCACCTTCCAGTCGATGAATTCCTCAATATCCGGATGATCCAGATCCAGAACAACCATTTTAGCAGCCCGGCGGGTGGTACCACCCGACTTGATGGCTCCCGCGGCCCTGTCTCCGATCCTGAGGAAGCTCATAAGGCCGCTGGATTTTCCACCGCCGGAAAGAGGTTCGCCTTCCCCGCGGAGCGACGAGAAGTTGCTTCCGGTGCCCGAACCGTATTTGAAAATCCGGGCTTCGCGGACCCACAAGTCCATGATCCCGCCTTCATTTACCAAATCGTCGGAAACTGACTGAATAAAACAGGCATGGGGCGCGGGGAACTCATATGCCGAGGTTGAGCGCATAACCTGATTGGTTTGCGGATCGACTCGGTAATGTCCCTGAGCGGGTCCCTCAATCCCGTAGGCCCAGTGGAGTCCAGTGTTGAACCATTGAGGTGAGTTGGGCGCACCCATTTGGGTGGCCAACATGTGGCATACCTCATCATGAAACGATTTTGCGTCCGCTTCGGTGGTGAAATAGCCACCTTTCCATCCCCAATAGGTCCAACAGCCTGCAAGTCTTCGAAACACTTGCCTGGCATCGGTTTCCTGACCCAAGGTGGTTCCAGAAGCTGGAATTTGCCTCCGAAGCCACTCGGGCATTCCATTTTCCGGAACTCGGTCGGTCTTTGCTGGAACCCCAGCCCTTCGGAAATACTTTTGCGCCAAGATATCGACAGCGACTTGCGACCAGCTTTCAGGAGCCTGGAGGTCTTTGAGTTCAAAAACTGCCCGGCCGTCGGGGTTGACGATTTTGGAGGACCGGGGGGCAAATGAGATTCCTTCCCAAGGATCGCAGCCCTCCCGGGTAAAACGGCGCTGAATCTTCATGTGTGGCCTTCCTTCGCCTGTTTCTTCTGATTTGCAAACAACGGGGATCTGACTCAATATTCCCGCCTTCACCACGAAGAAGGGATTTTGTCATCGGTTAACGGGCTGCGAGTCAACACATAAAATGCTAACAGGCATAGTGATCGTTTGTCCAGTATCATGTGGTGCTCCAAATAAGCGCCTGTCAATTCTGCTGAACGAATGGCAATGTTAGTCCGGGTTGGTCCTGATACTTGCCCTTCTTATCCGCGTAACTTCGCTCGCAGGGAGATGTGCCCTCAATGAACAAAATCTGGGCTATTCCCTCGCCGCTGTAAATCTTTGCAGGTAGAGGGGTTGTGTTGCTGATTTCAATGGTCACGCGCCCGCGCCATTCTGGTTCCAAAGGGGTAACATTCACGATGATCCCACAGCGAGCATAGGTGCTTTTTCCTACGCATACACCAATCATGTTACGAGGTATTTCCAAGTACTCCACTGTTTCAGCTAAAGCGAATGAGTTGGGAGGGATCAGGCAAAAATCGCCTTCAATATCCACAAACGAGGCCGGATCGAATTGCTTCGGGTCAACAACAGTACAACGAGCGTTTGTAAATACCTTGTAACGGCGATCAACGCGGACATCGTAGCCGTAACTTGTCACCCCGTAAGAAATCACTCCCGGCCTTGGCGAAGCGTCGGCGATAGGCCTTATGCAAACCTCTTTACGAATTCTCCAGTCAGGAAGGACACCCATGGGATTAAACTCTCCTGTCGGATAATTTGAAAATTGGCGACATAATTACCCGGGATTCAGGTTGATTGGTCTGGAGAAGTCTGCCAACCAAAGAAGATGGGAAAGCCAAGGGATGCCATTGGGCGGATTCCTTTCCTCTGTCTGAACCTAGCCATCTTGGCCAAGTGTTTGATGCGATCAGGCGACTCAGCGACAGGCGAAAGTCTACCAACGGCTGAACCTCTGGCAATCGCAAACCGAAGGATTGTTCCCAAGTCATTGTTCCGTTGTGAGTTCCAGAAGAAGAATCATTCTTTTCGCTGTTTCCAAAGCCGGGGTGATCGGGCTGTAAAGCCGTTGGTTTAGGTCTATGAAAGCTGACTGTAAAATATGGTCTACCCAGAAGTTAGAAGGTGCGAACCTGATTGCTTGGGCGACGATTTGGCGAGCGTGAATAGATAATTCGATTGCTTGGCGAAAACTTTTACCCGCTTCCGGCGGCCTACCGCTGAGGTAAAGGTAATTACCCTCAGCCACTCGAAGTTCTGCGATGAGCGCTGCGGGCACGCGGATCTGTTCGGAATCTTGTTGCCTGACCATGGCAAGCGTATCGGTCATGGTGACAAGCCACGGAATGATGTTCGAAGAATCGGCCTTGAAGGCCAAGGACGAGGAGATAGCGACCGCATCGATGGTGTTTTGATCCCTGGCTAAAAATGGCAGCCATGGCTCCGTTCCAATCTGGTCGGAGATACGCCGATCCAGACGGGGGCTAAAAAATTCAATTTGTTCGGTAGCAATCAATCCGAGTAGTTTCGCTGCTTTTTGATAATCACCCCTTCCTGCCGCCAATTGGACTTCCATCCATGTGACGGCAGGCAGCCTTCGCAATGGGTGAATTTTTCGGGCATCTAGCAGGTCGGGTAGTAGAACCCCAGGGTGGGGAATCGATTTTTCTTCGCCACCCAAGGCCTTTCTGACTCCATCGTCGGTCAATGCGTCAGCGACTTCATCCAGTCTGCCCATCTGGATCGACAGTTGCAGGTTGAGCAACACATAGGAGGACCGCTCCCTTTCGTTCTGTTGAGCCTGATTTGCGGTTGCCGCGGACTCAAGTTCCTTGGAGGCTTCCAGAACCAACCCGAATTGCAAAGCCAAAACAGCTTTTTCCAATCCCCTTGGTTCCCTTGCAGATGTCTTCTGGATGCGGGTGAGCTCATTGGTGTAAAGTTCCGACCTTTTGGCCAGAAGATCCTGTAAACCTTCGAGTTGTTTGGCGACTTTGTCCAAATCCTTGATCGCGATGTCGCGGTTCGATTCTCCGGTCGGGTTCTCGGGATTTGCCTCATTTTTTGCGATCATGCTAATTAATTGTTTGCCAATTCTGATGATTTCCCTGCGATGGACTACTTCCATGTCCAGGAAGCGACGCCTATTCGAAATATCCGCCAAGAAACCGTGGGCCTGAAGGGCCTCGTTCCCATCAGGTTTGAGGATCACAATTCGACGGCACGCGCTGAGAAGTTCGATTTCCAGCAAATCGCTCAAAATTGTTGGTCGATTACTAATTCCTGACATTTCCCCAAAAGCAAGCAGCGAGCGAAATACAGCTTCATTTGCCCGAAGGGCGTCCGGCACCTGATGAAGCCCCCATCGGGCTTCCGCCAACGCCCGTGCCGATCCGCCCAATCGGGGCAATGGGTTTAACAATTCATTAAGCGCGAGGCACAATTCGGCACTGTCGGTGTGGGCTGATGGTTCGTTGCGGGGCTGCCAAAATTCCCACCTCGTATAGGTGGTTGTTCTGGTTGGTGACTCTTGTAAAAGATCCCTTCCATGTCGGACATCTACCAGCGAGGCAAGCTGCCGCTTTCCGGCGGCCACGCGCTCTTCCTCAGGAAGCGGGCTGGGTCGTAGTGAAGCAACCAACCACCCGCCTGCAATGGTGGGTGAATCCCAGTCCACTTCCCTCAAGAAGCGAGGCAGCACCCTTCGGGAAGCTTCCATGGCTTTTAGCGAGGCCGCGACCTTGACAACATGGGCGTTGCTCAGCAACTTTCGCCATTCAGTTTCTTGGTTTGAGTTGGTGGAATCGGGCTTGGCCAAGGCTTCAACCATGGCCGCGAAATTGCCGTAATTCGATGCGAACAGATGCAGCCTAGGATCAACGAAAGTTCGCACACCTGGTGCAAACCAAGCGACATAAGCAGCATGATCAGGGTATCCGAGGGAGGCAATCAGGGCATTACCTGGATAGCGCAAGTGGTCCTTGGCCATAAACTCGGCAAGGGCCTTGTGGGAATCACGCAGGGAGAGGCCCCACCCTGGCGTTCGATGGTTGACTCCCGAGCCGTGAAGAAATCCAGGGAGGCTCAAAAGGGAGGCAATGAACAGTAAAAGAAGAGAGAAAACTCCACCTTTCCGGCTGATTTCAGACCATTTTTCATTGATGGCCGCCATCTGAATCAGGTTCAGGCAGGCTACAGGGATGGCGATCCCGCAAAATATTGGAATGGCTTTATGTCGGTAAGCAGCGAGGCCAAGCGCAAGAAGGAAAACAGGAAGTTTCCAGGTTTTGCATGCTTTTGAATTCAAGCTGAATGAAGCGATTCCGAGAATAATCAGCGCAGGAAACGCCAAACCCGCAGGGTTGAGTGCTAGTTGGCTGCTGGAATACCGTTGCAACGATAGTCCAGATTCGAACAGACGATCAACAACCTGAGAATCCATTCTTTTGGACACCTCCCCAATCGGCGCCAATATTTCGGGTATCTCAATCAATCCACGGCCTGGGAAAGGGTGGGCAAAACAGGTAATAAGCGCGGCCAGCCAAATCAGGAAATTATTGCGTTTGGAAATTCGGTCTTCTGGCAAAATCACAAAGAGCAGCCAAGCGACTATCCCGAATACGAAGGAACTATCCAGATTGGCCCAAATAGCCATCAAAAGAACCAAACATAGATTCCAAGGAATTTTGGAGTTGGCTTCCGACCTTGCTAGGAGCAAACCGATCAGAAAAAGAATCATCGGGAAAGCGATCGCATGCGAATTGGTTTCAAAGTAAGGGCTTGCGGCCAGCAAGCCCATTGCCGCCAACAATGCGATCAGCGGCGAGAGGTTAGGGAATTGCCAACAAAACTTGGCGATCAGAAATACAACGCTGAATGAGATGAATAACGACTTGCAGGCAATCAGGACAAAACCTTCATAGTGATCCAAACGGAGCACAAGAAAAGCCAAGACATCAAACAACCAATGCGGGTTGGCCCAAAAATTACCCAAGATCAAACTGAAAGGCTCTGCTCCTAGGGAAATGGTGCCATTGACAATGCCCCTGCCGTAAGAAAGGCTCATCAAAAGCTCGCTGGACTTGGCTGGAAAAAAAGCAAGAACAGCGGCGAAACCAGCCAAACCCCCCAAGACAAGAAAAACGATCAATGGATGGATTCTGGGTTTGGCCGTCGACTGTCCCTCCGACCTCTCCGGAATCCTGTTCTCAGGAACGCTAGGTGTACCTTCTTGGTTTTGCTGCATACCGTTCATGTTGGGAGCGGTCCTGATTGACATGGGAATGATGACAAACGACGATCTCATCCTACTTGTCGCGGAATCAACCGCATCGAGGATAATGGTGGGGATACCCCCTGAGAGGGCCTTGCTATGGCCGCGATTTTTTGCCGGTGGCTAGGGTGTCTGAAATTCGGATGGCTGCCATGCCTGCTGGGCTTGGCCATTTTTTCCGATTTCGTCAAAGCACAAGAGCCTCCAGCCCGGGTTCGCCCCCAAGCACCGGAGCTTGATGGTGGAACCGATTGGTTCAACACGGCCAAGCCGCTCAAATTAAAGGATCTAAGGGGCAAGGTTGTCCTTCTCGATTTCTGGACACTTTGTTGCATCAATTGCATCCACACACTGCCAGACTTGGCCAAGCTGGAGGCCAAGTATCCCAAGGAACTCGTTGTGATCGGAGTTCACAGCCCCAAATTTGACAACGAAAAGTCCTCCGAGAGCATCCGCAAGGCTTTGGCCCGATACGAGGTCCGCCACCCTGTGATCAATGACGCTGAGCGTAAAATCTGGGATGCCTTTCAGGTGGATGCTTGGCCCACGCTGATTCTCATCGACCATGAGGGGAAATATGTGGCGCGTGGGTCCGGCGAGGGACTTTACGATGCGGTTGATGCCGCAGTGACGGCACTCACCAAGGCCGCCCGGGACAAGAAAGCATTGGACGAGAGGCCCTTCGACTATCGGCCGGATGCCGAAACCTCTGCCAGCCCACTTCGATTCCCCGGTAAGGTGATCAGCGACCCCAAAACGGGCATCATGTTTGTTGCTGACAGCACCAACCATAGGGTGTTTGCCGCGGATCCTGACGGCAAAGTTCTCTGGATCGCCGGGAATGGAAAACCAGGCGATGCAGACGGGGCGCTTGATGCTGCCCGATTCAACGATCCGCAGGGCATGGCCGTGGTAGGAACCAAGCTGTTTGTGGCGGACAGGAAAAATCACAAAATCAAATCGATCGATTTGGCCGCAAAAACAGTGAACACTGTTGCTGGTATTGGTGTGCAAGGGAGGCAGGACCGATTGGGAGGTGGGCCTGCCATCAAGACAGGTCTCAACAGTCCATGGGATCTTTGGCCCGCGGGCGACAAGTTGTTTGTGGCCATGGCAGGTTTTCATCAGATTTGGGAAATGGACCTGACGGCTGGAACTATCAAGGCCTTCGCCGGAAATGGCAGGGAAACGCTTACCGACGGTCCCCTTCCCCAGTCCTGTTTCGCGCAGCCGAGCGGATTGTCCAGCGACGGGAAAACCTTGTTTGTCGCTGACAGCGAGACGAGTTCCGTCCGAAGTGTCGACATGAATCCTAATGGGAAAGTCAGCACCTTGGTTGGAACTCACCTTTTCCGTTTTGGCGACAAGGACGGTGTCGGTGACGATGCCCTGCTTCAACATGCGTTGGGCGTCGCGTGGTCTGGTAAGCAGTTGTTTGTGGCGGACACATACAACGGGAAAATCAAAGTTATCGATCCTGCCACGCGGAAATGCGAAACATTTTTGGCGGGGTTCAGTGAACCCGGTGGCATATGGTATTCCGATGGCAAACTTTTGGTGGCCAACACCAATGCGCACGAGATCGTAGAGGTGACGATTGGCACCAAGGCCAAGAAAGTGATCCGATTCCAGGGACTCTCCCGTCCATGATCAGGACCGGCGCCTCCATTTTTTTCATTCTGCTGATCACGGCCGGTTCGGTATTTGGGCAGGTCAGCCATTTGCCTGACCCAGCCCATACCGGAAAACTGGAAATCAGTCCCGTTATCCTGAGCGTTAATCCGTTTTCGTCCAAGGTGGATGAACCTTCCCAGTCGGTGATAGTCCAGCCCGGGGAAACCATTTCTTTGGAGCTAAGCGGAATTCCGGCCCCGGGATTTCATGCCTATCCGATCCACTCCCGAACAGCGATTCAGGATCCGGTGGGGTTGAGCACAATCAAGGCGGGTGAGGGTCCGCTCAAAATTGTTTGGCCAGTCCGCGAGTCCAAGCCCCAGATGGTCGATGAGCCGGCATTGGGTGGGAAAATTTTAGAATTTTCAGAGCCTTTTAAATGGGTGATTGAATTCCTTGTGCCGCCCGAAACCAAGCCGGGGAAGATCGATCAGGAGGTTATCGCCAAGATACAAGTTTGCGATGACCGTGGATGCACATGGGGAACTCACCGATTCTCGCTTAAATTGCAGGTCACGGGACCACCCGTTGCCTCATCGTCTGAAATTTTGAACTCGGCCAACATGCTGAAACCCCCTGAACCATTGGTGGTTGGAGGCCCCGTAACTGTCGTCGAAAAAGCCAAGGGGGCTGAAACCAAAGGCCCGGTTGTTGTCATGCCCGCCTTGCCAGATCCTGCCGAGGTTGAAATTCTTGGTGTTTACCCTGAGGCGACCATTCAGGATCCCAACGCGTTCGTGGCATTTTTGGAGAAGCCCAGCCCGGCCCAAAAGGCGGGACAGGAAGGATTGATGGCTTTTGTCCTGCAAGGCGTGTTTTGGGGGGCGGTTTCTTTGATCACCCCCTGTGTATTTCCGATGATCCCTGTGACGGTCAGCATTTTTCTCAAGCAAAAAAACCAGTCTTGGATCGCCCCCATCCTTCATGCCCTGGTGTATTGCGCAACCATCGTGGTCGTGATGACGCTGGCCGCCTTGGCGTTCCTGTCGTTGTTTGTGTGGCTAAGCATAAACTCGGTCTTCAATATGATGCTTGGGTTTGTCTTCATTGGATTTGCTCTTTCCCTATTCGGCATGTACGACATCGAGTTGCCGGGATTCATGACCAGGTTCACCTCTTCGCGGGAGCAGCAAGGAGGGTTTGTTGGCACATTTTTCATGGCCTTGACTTTCTCGATGTTGAGCTTCGCTTGTGTTGCACCGTTTCTGGGAGGATTTGGCGGAACAACATCTGGTGATGGCGTGGGTTTATTGCACAAAGTCTTGGGAGGCTTGGCGTTTTCGGCAACCTTTGCCTCTCCCTTTTTCATTCTTGCCCTTTTCCCTCGTTTAATGGGAACCCTTCCAAGGAGTGGTGGGTGGATGACATCGGTAAAAATAACCATGGGTTTTGTGGAATTAGCTGCCGCGGTGAAGTTTTTTCGCCTTGCTGAAATTCGAAATGGCGAGGCTCTGTTTTTCACTTACGACGCGTCGCTTGCGTTGACCATAGTGCTACTGCTTGGCGCGGCCGGGTATCTGTTCCAAATTTTTTACCTGCCGTCCGATGATCCAAGCGAACGCCAAGTGCCAGTTCTTCGAATGCTGTTGGGGTTGGGAGTCTTTTCCATGGCCCTTTACCTGGCGCCTGGTCTTTGGAAACACGGGGACGGTTCACGGGCTAGGCCCCAAGGAATCGTGTTTGCGTGGGTCGACGCATTTCTTTTACCGGACTCGGGAACCCATGAGGAACTTCCATTTGGTGGAGATCTGGTCGAAGCCCTTCGCAAGTCCAAGTCTGATGGCCGGCCGGTGTTTATCGACTTCACCGGAGTCACTTGCGTGAATTGCAAACTCAATGAAAAGAATGTGTTTCCAAGAAGTGAAGTGAGACGGCAACTCGAACGGTTCCACCTCGTGCAACTCTACACGGATCGTGTGGTGGACAACCTTGTTCCAGCTGGGACAACAACTGAGCAAAAGCTTCGCCTGGCTGAGGGTAACGCTGAATTCCGTGACCGGGTGTTTGGCGTGAATCAATTACCTCTGTATGCGGTCGTTCGCCCAAGATGACTGTCCCGCGCAACAACAGCGTTTCGTTTTGAGAGTGGCCTTGGTTCGCAGTCGAGTCTCGTGTTATTTCGGGCGATCAAGTCCGGAGGTTTGCCCATGATTCATCGACTGGGTCTGCTGGGAATCATCTGCCTCGCCTTTCCAGGGGCAGGTCTTTCGCAGGTTCCCCCTTCCATTCCGGTTGCCCCCAGTGCTGGACCAGCTCCACTAGACGGGTATCTGCAGCGCTGGGAGCAGGAAATGCAGCGCATTCAAACGCTGGTCGCCCAGTTGCGACTGGTGGAAAAGGACAAGACATTCCAAACAGCCTCCACCTCGATCGGTGTTGCCAAGTACATGAAAACAGGAAGTGGCAATCAAACCATAAATCTGGCTTTGTTGGAATTGCGCAAGGAAAACCGAAACGATCCGGATCGTAAATTCATTTGCACCGGAACCTATTTATATGAGATGAGTTTTGACCAGAAGGTGATCCGTGCGTTTGAGCTTCCCAAGCCAAAGCCCGGCCAAGTAGCGGATGACAATTTCCTGTCGTTTTTGTTTGGAATGAAGGCCCAGGATGCCAAGGCGAGGTATGACCTCAAATTGTCCAAGGAGGACCAATGGTACGCTTATGTGGAAATAGTTCCGCGCACCGCTCAGGATCGTGCTGATTTCCAAAGGGCCCGAGTGGTTTTGAACAGAACCAATTTTCTTCCAAGGCAGCTTTGGTTTGAAAAGTCGAACGGAGACGAGGTGACTTGGGACCTTCCAAGGTTGGATCCGGGTGTATTGGTCGATCGGCGGGAGTTTGATCCTCCCGGGGTTCCGCAGGGCTGGAGGGTCTTGGAAGAAGTCGTCAAGCCTGGTGCCGTTGCCCCGGCAACGCCTTCTATTCAGCCAAAACCTGGCCGGCCCGGGCAATGAAATCGCAATCAGTTTTCTCATTTTTGGCTAATGCGGTGATGTTCCAATAGTCATTCGGCAATTCGCCGAATTGTTGGTTGGTCACATGGGGCTGACTGGAGTTATTGACATGAAAATGATTGGTCGGACTTTGGCTTCCCTGGCTTTTGCCGCGGCCATGGCAGCCGCCGTTTCCGCTCAGCCCCCTGGCGGCGGATTCGGTCTTGGTATGTTTCAAGGTCGAGGCGGCGTTGATCCTGCAATGATGCTTATGAACAAAAGCGTTCAAGAAGAGCTGAAGATATCTGAAGATGAAGCTCGCGAAATTATCCAGAAGTACAACGATGAAACAACCACGCTTCTTGCAAAAGTCCTTGAAGAAAAGGGCAAAAAAGAACAGGCTCGCCGCCTCAATCAAATCCGTGTCCAGCAATTGGGCTTGCGCGCATTTGGCGATGACAAGGTTGTAGCGGCACTCAAGCTCACCGCTGAACAAAAGAGCGAAATTAAAGAAATTGCGGAAGATTTGAAGAAGGAGGTCGATTCCATGCGGAAAGATGCCGGTATGGACTTTACTAAGATGCGCGACATCATGCGCAAATCCAGCAGCTTGCAAAAGGATGCTGTTGCCAAGGTTGGCGAGATGCTTAACGCCGAGCAAAAGAAGGCTTGGAAGGAACTGGTTGGAAATCCTTTCGAGATGAAGATGGAATTCGGTGGCGGGCGTCCTGGGGGTGCAGGTGGCCGGCGTCCCCCGATGGACAACTAATTGCGCAAGCCTAATTTCCGGAAGGCCGGGACGCTAACGCCCCGGCCTTCTGGATTTATCAATCCAATTCTTCTGATCTGGGATCAGCTAAGCATTTGCTTACCATTACGAATGGTTAGGTGATGGAGTGGTTCATTAAAGACGCGAAAGTATAAGCCGTTTTGATTGGCTTACAATAAATTCGCTTGGATAAAGGCCCAGAAGGGCCCGTTTCAAAATTGTTTGGATGGCCGAATATCACAATATTTTGGTTAGAAATGGGTATCCTGACCGAAGTAGACGCCCCCGTTTCATTCAAAGTCTCCGCCC
>CAWUNZ010000020.1:0-25664 GCA_963923445.1 uncultured bacterium | reverse complement strand
AGCTACTACGGCATGAGGGCGCTCCTCATGCTGTACATGGTGAACCACTTCAAGTGGACAACTTCCGGGTCCGCCTCCATTTACAAGTGGTACACCACCCTGGTTTATGTCACGCCGATCATTGGCGGCCTGCTCGCCGACCGCTACCTGGGCAACCGACTCGCGGTGATCATTGGCGCGGTTCTCATGGCCGTCGGCCATTTCCTGATGGCTTTTGAAGCCCAATCGATTTTCTTCGCGGCCTTGGTCTTCCTTGTGATCGGAAACGGGTTCTTCAAGCCAAACATGTCCACGCAGGTGGGGCAACTTTATCCCGTTGGCGATGGACGAAGGGATGGCGCCTACACCATTTTTTACATGGGCATCAATTTAGGAGCTTTTCTGTCCCCATTGGCCTGCGGCTGGCTTCAGGAGAACACCAAGGGTGGCTTCCACTCCGGATTCGCCCTGGCAGGCATCGGTATGGTGCTCGGCCTTCTCACCTACTTGGTGGGGCAGCCATTCATCAATGAGGTTTCGGGCAAGGCAGGCCGCGAGGAGGATAACTCCGTTGAGGGGCGCCCCAGCGCGATAGGTGCCCTCTCAGGCGCGGCTCCGTTCGTTCTTTGCTTGGCCGGGATCGCCCTCATGGCGCAAGGCGCCATCCAGGGATTCGGCGGCCATTTCAAGGAAATGGCCCCGGGACTGATCAGCGGGGCATCTCTCCTCTTGGTGAGTTGGATAACACTCACGGTGACCGGCGCTGTTCGTGACCGGGTTTTGGTGATCGTGGTTATAGGCTTGTTCGCCGTCTTTTTCTGGGCTGCCTTCGAGCAGGCCGGTTCCGCGCTCAACCTGTGGGCGGACAAGACCACCAACCGCTACCTCACCGAAGCCGCGCCACCGGCCAACCCGTTTCCTCCGGCGGAGCAGGCGGAGTCAACCGCCGGTGGCGAGGAGGGCCATACGGCCGCCTCGATATTTGAAATGTTCATGCCCAAGGGCGGGACAGGCACCGGCGGCGAGGCATCCACGCTGAATCCCGTTCCCACGGCGTGGTTCCAGTCGATCAACGCGCTGGCCATATTCATCCTTGCTCCATTCTTCGCTTGGTTGTGGCTGGTGTGGCGCATCTCCACGCCACTGAAGATGGTCCTTGGCATTTTTCTCATGGGATGCTCGTTTTTCGTCATGGCCGCGGCGGCGGTTTCTGAAAACCAGCCAACCACTGTCAACCTGACTGCCCTGCCCGGCACGGATGGAATCCGCGTGGACGCCAATGGCGCAATTCATGTCCGGGAAGAAACCGGCAAGAGGTTGGCCGGAGAAGCCGACCCCAACGCGGGCGAGGAAATCGCCCACGCCGGCAGGCTGCGCTTCGCGGAAGGTTCATTGAGGGCGACGGGGGTTTTACCTGACATTGAACGCGACCGGTTGGTCGCCGCCAGCGCGCCGGCGTCTTTTCGCAAGGCGCTGGCCGAGGCTCGCGTGACGCTGGGCAACCAGCATCGCGACAAGCTTCCGGTTTCAACCACCATCGTCATTGATGATTCAGTCAAAAAGTTCGACCTGCGCTACACCGGTTGGAATTCCGGGAAGGCCACCTACGATCCGGCCACCCGGTCGCTCTCCATCAAGTCCCCGTTGGCAGACCGCGATGTCAAAGCGTTACTTGTCGCGGCGGGTGATGCCGACTGGCGCGCAGCGCTCGACACCATCATGGTGGAATCCGCGCGGTTCAAGGTATCGCCTTGGTGGTTGTTTTTCTGCTACATACTGTCGACCTTGGGCGAGCTTTGCCTCTCCCCGGTGGGACTTTCGATGACCAGCAAGTTGGCCCCAGCCAAATACGCCACTGTGCTCATGGGAATGTGGTTGCTGGTGAGCGCCTTCGGAAACTATGCCGCCGGTGCGTTGGGGGAAATGTACTCCGAAGTTCCTCCCGTTCCCTATTTCGGTTACACCGGCGCCACCCTTGCTGCCGCCGCGCTTGTGCTGCTTGTGTTCACGAGAATCGTGGCCGGCATGATGCATGGTGCCGATGAGGAAAAACCGGTCAACCCTGAGACCAAGTCATCATGACCACCACCATCGTTCCCCTGCAGCCCCATGGCGGAAGTTTTCGTCTTGATGGGGCGACGCACCGATCCATACCGGGAACTTGGTCCATCTCCGGCGGGCCTAGCCACCATGGAATGGCGGGCGGCATGACAGTCGCCCAAATCGATTCCGGGGCGCTGAAGGTCACGGTTCTGCCCGGCCGAGGCATGGGTCTGTGGAAAGCGAGCGGCGCGGGACATGAACTGTGCTGGCAATCACCCGTCCGCTCAGGCCCCGTCAATCCAAGCCTCGTGAATGCCCACAGGAGGGGAGGAATCGGTTGGCTAGACGGTTTCGACGAACTCCTGTGCCGCTGCGGTTTGGCTTTCAACGGTCCACCAGGCAAGGACGATGACGGGAGGGAGATCACCCTTCACGGACGCGTCGCGAACCTTCCAGCTTGGAAACTCGACGCGGTGCTTGAGGAAGGCCCAGACACGCGGGTGGGCATCCGGGGCGTGGTTGACGAGTGCGCGTTGTTCGACACCTGCCTAAGACTCACGACCACCTACTCCATGGAACCAGGGTCAACATCCATCCGGGTGGAGGACCGGATCGAGAACCTTGGCGCAAGTCCCGCTGAATTTCAACTCTTGTATCACCTCAATATCGGGTCACCCTTCCTGAAACCCGGCGCCAAGGCCCATGTGCGGTTCACCGAAATGGCCCCGCAAACACCCCGAGCGGCCGAGGGTGTTTCGAAATGGCCCGTTTACGAGGCACCCGCGACGGGATTCGCGGAACAGGTTTACCTGTATCGCCCTCAACCGGACGCTCATGGAATGGGGTTGGCGGTTCTGGAACAACCCGGTGGCACCGCGGCATTAGCCGTGCGCTTTCCCTTGGCCTCCCTGCCCTGCTTCACGCTTTGGAAAAACACCGGTGCCATGGCAGACGGCTTTGTCACCGGCTTGGAACCGGCCACCGGATTCCCCAATTTCAAGGCATTTGAGCGTGGGCAGGGGCGTGTTCCCACCCTTGCCCCGGGTGCATCATTCAACACCTGCTGGAGCATCGACCTGGTCACCGACACGGCCAAGGTCAGGTCGCTTGTTTCCGAGTGCGCCAATAAGGGAATTGTCCACGCGGCCCCGACCAAGGGATTCAGCCCGCAGGGCGGCTGACAGGAGACATTGTCCATGTTTCATTGCCTGATTATCTGCCTTGCCGGTGCTCCCCTGTCTGAACAGGAAGCCCTTGCCGGCTGGCTTGACCTGCTTGACGGCAAAGGTTTCGGATGGACTCAGCGCGATGGTTGGACATCGGAACCGACAGGATGGAAAGCCGGGGAAAAAGCCGTCGCAAGGCATGGGGCCATCCTTGGACCTTGCAAGGCCGCGGTCCGGGTGAAGGCGACGGGCCCTAATCCCGCGCTCTCCCTCAACTGGATCGCCCCAGATGGAACCAAAACCTCCTTTGTCTGGAAACCTGATGGAATCAACGCGGAATCCCCGGCCTGGTCTCCCGACTTGGGCAAGGTTCCCGCCGGATCACTCGAGTTGCTCGGCTCTGGCGTGCATGTATCGGAATTGAGGCTTCTGCCGAACGCCAGCACGGGTTTGATCAATGGCAAGGACCTTTCAGGCTGGAATGTATTTCCAAATAAAAAATCCCGTTACTCCGTCACCAAGGAAGGCTATATCCATGTGGAGGATGGGCCGGGAGACATCCAAAGCTCCTTCCAAGCCGCTGACTTCGTGGCCCGCCTGACAGTCAGGACCAATGGCAAACATCTCAACAGCGGCTTGTTCTTCCGCGCCATTCCGGGTGAATTCACGCAAGCCTACGAGGCCCAGATCCGCAATGAATTCACTCCGGGAGAGTCGAGAGAATACAAAGTTGACAAATTCGATCCCGCGACCCATCAACCTGCGGGTTCCTCCATGGTGAGATCCGAGGCGATTGACTTCGGAACCGGCGCCATCTATCGGCGTGTTCCGGCCAGAAGCCAGGCCTCGAAGGATGGTTCCTGGTTCACCATGACCGTCGCCGCTCATGGCCGGCGCATGGCCACATGGGTGAACGGAATCCAGCAAGTGGACTGGACCGACAATCGCCCGGCAAACCCGAATCCGAGGCAAGGGTTTCGCGCAGCCCAAGGCGCGTTCAGCCTTCAGGGCCACGACCCAACCACCAACATCGACTTCCGATCGTTGGACATTCAGGTGCTCGATCCTTCCCCGAAAACACGCGATTAGATAGGAAACCGCCCATGCAGGATGAAAACGACAACTCCCTTTCCCTCATCGAGACCATCGAGCAGGTGCTGGTCGAGGATGACTGGCACTACGAGCGCGACGATGATCGCGATGTTGTCATGACCGGGGTCAAATGCCGCAACACCTCCCTCCGCATGGCCTTCGACGCCAAGGAGGACAAGCAGATTGTGCTCCTCTACGGCTTGATCGACGGCCGTGTCCCCGAATCACGGTTGGCCGAAGCGGCCGAGTTCATCTCCCGCGCCAATTTCGGCCTGCTCGTGGGCAATTTCGAAATGGATTGGGCAGACGGGGAGATCAGGTTCAAGGTGAGCGTGGATGTCGAGGGAGGAGAATTAACTCCTACGATGGTCCGCAACATGACCAATTACTGCGTTGTCACCGTGAATCGCTACTATCCGTCCCTCATGGGAGTTCTGTTCGGCAATTTGGATCCTGCCGAGGCGGCCACTGCCGCCGAGGAGGCCGAGGATGGCGACGACCATGTCCATGGTGACGACTGCGACCACGGCCCACATGGCGGGGGTGATGACTTGGCTTGAACAGCCCGGCTGACAATCATCTTTTGAAAAAGGAAAGAGGCCCGGCAGAGTGTTCCACCGGGCCTCTTTCCTTGCATGTGCCGGAACCGGATCAGGTCACATTGATACGGGGCTTGGTGTCCTTGTCCGGCACTTCCGCATTGTCTCCCTTGAACCAATTCTCGTTGAACTCGATCCTTTGCCGGCTTTTCATGCTGAGGTTGGCCGTCAGGGCAATGATCGCGTCTGCCATGGCGATTTCGCCATGGCAGCGGGGCAGTCGCTGCTTGAAACGGCCGGCGGGATCTTTTTCATAACCCAGCTTGGCATCCCACTCACGAATACAGTAGGCGAAATCCTCCATTTCTTCCTTGTAACCGCGGCTTACAGCGGCGCCGGGGCCGCCAGCAGCGGGGGCTCCACCGCCAGCGGCAGGAGGGCCTCCCCCGGGGCCCCAGGTCGAGGAAGCTTCCATGGCCGGCTTGCCGCCCGGACCCGTGGTGACGGAAACCTCCGTCGAGCGGGCATCAGTTGCCTTCTTGTTGGGATCTCGCTCGGTGTAGAGATAAATCGACTGTTCCTGCTCCACCACCATGCTGCCCCGACTACCCATCACGCATTCGCCATATGACTCGAATGAATTGGTGTTCAACGAGGAGTAGGTCACAACAACAATGTCGTCATTGTCCTTGCCCTTGTTCTTGCCGCGGGGATGGTTGGGGCCGGGGAACTCGTAGGTGATGAAGATGGAATCATCGGATTCGCGGTCGTTTCGGCCTGGGCCGTAGAAGAACTTGCCGCCGACTCCCGTCACAGCCAAAGGATGGACCTTGCCAAGGAAGATGCTGCAGGCATCCATCTGGTGGCTTCCAAGTTCAGCCATCAACCCGCCACCGGTCTCGTTGTACAAGCGCCAACGAACGAGTTCCTCGACGCTCTTGAAACCATGGGCATCGGTCTTTCCCTTTAGTTCCTTCTCATCGATGTCGTAAATGGGTGGATACCAGCCATCACGGAAATGGGGCTGGGCGTATCCCTCCGCAAGTTTGTAGCCAGCGGCCGATTCATCCTTGAACGGCCACGAGTTGTTCCGATGCCAAAGCGCCCGAATGTGGCGAACTTCGCCAAGGATGCCAGCCTCGAGAATCTCATGGGCGTGGGCGTACAGCATGCTGTAGTGGCGTTGGTGGCCGATCGAGAGAATCCGGCCGGTTTCCTTGGCGACCTGGATCATTTTTTTGCACTGGGAGATGTTCCAAGCCATCAGCTTCTCGCAAAGGACATGCTTGCCTGCGCGCATGCAATCGATGGCGATTTTCGCGTGGGTTGACAGCGGCGTGGCGATCACCACCGCCTCGATATCCTTGTTGTCCAGAATTTTTTTGTAATCGTCGTAAACGGCGATGTCCTTCGACTCGGGCCCATAGAGCTTGTTAAAACCCGGGCGCAGGGGAACCTTGGGGTCGCCCTTCATGATCCGTTCCCGGTTATAAGGCCGGATGTCGGCGACGGCGACAAACTTGAGAAAATCGGGGTTGTGAGCCCCCACGAGAATTCCGCCCTCGTCCCCTCCGCCAATCAGGGCCGCCTTGACCGGCTTGCCGATCGACTTGTAACCGAAGTACACAAGGGGGGAAACCGCGGCGACGGAGGCCCCGACCCCCATGCTTTTCATGAAACCGCGACGGGTCAGGTCGCCAGTGACCTGCTGGAAATTCGCCTTGCCCGTTTCCTTCTGCTTGGGATTCAAGTCAATCGCCATGGCATCGGTCTCCCTTGCTGCTTCTGTTGGAATGTTTTTCAGTTACGCTCGGACGCCGCTGGTTCACCGTAACCGAAGAAGATCGGCATGATCACGGCATCCAGCCCGAACCAGCGCCCGCTGGGCGTGGCTGCGATGACCAGCAGGGCCATCATCTCGACGAAATTCTTGTTGATGAAAACATAATTGCCCTCATTGAGGGGAGGCGTCGGAAGCCAGGGAAACGGCGGCACGGCCAGATAAGTGAGGAGCAGGAACGCCGCTCCCCCGAGTGCCGCCAGCCTGGTCAATGTACCGGTGAACAATCCGGCACCGATCGCGGTGATCGCTCCGATGGTCACAAGATCCATGATGTCGATGAATTTCGGCTTTTTCGCCGAGGCAAGGGGCGTCGCACCCATCGCCTGAAGCTTTTTCAACAGGTCGGATTCCATCTTGTCGATATCCTCGGACAAATCCGTCCTTGACTTGGCGACCGCCGCCTTGGCTGAGGCAAGGGCCGCCTTGTCCACATCCTTCATCATGTCCCAGCTTCGGCGCGACCTGATCTGCTCGTCCAACGCCTCCGAAAGCTTTTTGTGGCGGGCTATCCTTTCCGGAGTGGTCAGGGTTTGCTTGAGCGCACCTGTTTCCTTACCGTCAGGTGATGGAGTCTCAACGGTTTTTTCACCGAAACCCAACCATGCCTGGGTTTTGTCGGCCCAATCATCCGCAACCTTGACAGCCTTGTCCAACCGGGACCAACCAGTCTCCTTTGCCGCGGGGTCGGTTGGCTTCGCCGTCAAATGGGCGCGAACCGAATCGAGCGCGGCCGTCCTCGCCACGGCAACTGTCGCCGGGTCAAGCAGGAACAGGGGGACCGCGTCCGTCGCGATCTCCATCGGCTGTTTGGGCAGCTTCAGAACCTCTTCAGACTTCATTCCGGCCAACGCACCCAATTCCGTAGCCAAAGCTTCCTGCTTCTTGCGATACTCAGAGACGATTGAAAGGGATTCCTTGCGTGCTTTTCCCAATGCCTCGAGATCCGCGGAACTTCCGGAAGATTCCCAACGCACCAGCGCCTTTTGGTAGGCCTTGCGGGCTGCGGCATTGCCACCGGAAAGCCAGCGGATCGCCTCAGCTTGGGAGGCGTCACGCGCAGCCTCCGCCTTAGCCCGGGCCTCGCCGGAGAGGCCTTCTATGTAGGGTGCCGAGACGTCCCGCCATCGATCCTGAATGCCTTCGGGGAGAAGTTTCGCGGTGAATTCCTTCTCCGGATCGGGAAGCATCGGCTTCAGGGTCGATGAAAGGGGACCGGCGGACTCGCGAAAATAGACCGCCGCTGAAAAAGGCTTGGGTGTGAACAGTGAGTAAACCTTTTGAATTCCTTCAAAAAGGAAGTGCCAGCCGATCGACAGGCGCAGGAGCACCAGCAGGACCATCAAAAGACCTAGTCCCTGCCAAGGGCGAACCTGTTGTCGAGGGCCTGTTATGTTCGATTCTGTCAATCCAGAGGCCATGGGAACAATCCTTCTGTGTCTTTCAGACAGAGCATACATGAAACCGGGCAGGTTGTTCACCAATCACCACGATTTTGCCAGATTCCTCCATAAAGAGCGCAGTGACTCCCATGAATTGTCCGATCAGTTTGCCCGCCTTTTGCGTTCCGAGCACAAAAAACGCCGTGGAAAGCGCATCCGCCATCATGGCTTCGGGGGCCAGAACCGTGACACTCGCCATGCCTGCGGCGGGCCAAGCCGTGGCCGGGTTCAAAACATGGGGCAAGCGGCGTCCGCAATGAATGAGATGACGATACGAACCAGCGGATGTGCCGATCGCATCATCTTGAAGCAAAACCTCCGCGATAACGGCATCGGCTTTCCAAGGATGTCGCACCGCCACGCGCCACCCCTGCCCCTCTCCCGGGCAAACTCCCCAAGCCCGCGCGCTGCTTCCACCGCTTTGGACCAATCCTGCCTGAAGAACCCGGGGTATGGTCAAAATACCCGCCATCGCGTCCACTGCGAATCCTTTGCCCACACATCCGAAGTTCAACTCAACGCCTTGTGCCTTCCACCTGAAAGTACGCTCGGCCAAGTCAAGGTCCACCTTGTCCATGCCGTTCGCCTCGGGCTGAATTCCCGGGGCTTCCGGGCGGGGAACAGAAGCCGGACCCTTGAAAAAACCCCATTCCTTGATCATTCTGCCGCACGCCACGTCAAAGGCGCCACCGGTCATTTCCCACCAATTGAGGCAACGGCCCAAGACTTCCACCAAGTCAGGTGTGATCGGGACGCGAACTCCGCTCTGTAATCTGTTGAGAGAAGAAACTTCACTTTCGTCTCGGTAAACCGTCAGACGAGATTCGATGTCATGCAGCCGGGAAAACGCCTCATCGACCAAATCCATCTGCATGGCGGCGAGACCAGGAAGGGTTATCTCCCAACCAGTGGCCATAGCCGTTTGGCGGTATCGGTAAAGTGATACGGGGAAAGGTTCCGACGAAAGTTCCCCGTGCTGGGGCACCAAGAGGGCGCGGCGGGTGAGCATTCTTGAGTTCAATTCCGGAGCGTCGCCCCTTCCGTCCATTCCTTGAAAACTATTCCTCGTCCTCGTGGACAACGGGTTCCATCTGCTTGGTGTTGCGCTCCACGGCCAGAACTATGGTGCGTTCCTCCATGCCTGTTGCCGAAACGGCCAAGGCGGGAAGGATGTGTCGTCCATCGGCAAGGCGGAATCGAAGACTGAAGGTCCCGTCCGGCCTCAAGGCAACGGGCTCACCCTGGAAGGTGACCCGAGCGTTGGGTTCCGTGGATCCGTAAACAACAAGATCTGCATCGATATTGAAAAAAAATTGTCGCCCCTTGCCAAGGTGTCCAAATCCACCAGAACCAAGGCTCGTGAGGGTGGGCGAACCAGGAACTCGCCCCATCCTCTCCTCGAAAAATTGGCGCACTTCCGCACTTCCGCCATTGCCGTTGAGGCCGGTGGACAAGGCGAAAAGCTTGTCCGCCGATTTCGAATCGTGATCATTCCAGTTCTGGCCGGCTTGGCTTCCAAGCTCAGCGCGGGGGGTCGCGACGGCATTGGACCTGGCCATGGAATAAAAACGACCACCTTGGGTTTTGAAACCGATCTCTACCTGATAGTTGCCGCCGGAACGAGGAACATCGATGTACCAGTTGTGGGACTCGTCAGGCAGGGGGATGTCCTTGATGATCGCTTCGGCACTCGATGTCCCTTCACTTCCGCCCACACCAACCAACCGGAGGGCCTTGCGAGCCGTGGCCCAATCCACACCGAGGGCGGATTCAGCCTGCCTGGTGGTCTGGGCGGAGATCTCCCAGTAACAATGCAGCCAATAAGGATCACGAACCAAGAGAACCAACCTGTCCCTCCCGTAGGACCGGGGAAGGTCAGCGGGCGGTTTCGCCGTGGCATGCCGTGGCTGGAAAGCCGGAGAGGACATAATCCCTCCGTTAAGTTTATTGGCTTCCACGGTCGTGTCGCGGGCCGCTTGCTTCTGCAGGGGAGCCTTCTGGCCGCCGATGTTTTTTTTCGGTTTGGTGCTTGCGGTGGAATTTTTGATGGTGGAAGATTTGGTTGTGTGGCTGACAGGTGTTTTTGGTTTTCGGGCAGGCACCGCGGAGGCCGCAGGTTTGGAGGGCGACTCGGCAAGAAGACGAGAGATCAATTCTTCACGCGTCATCTTGACGGCGCCAGCGATTTTTCGCCGGCGAGCCATGTCCAACAATGTTTCCTTGTTACGAGTTCTGAGTTGCTGACGAGTCATTCGGCGGGCCCCCGCTTCATGGCAATCGCGGCGTGGTGTTTCGGTACTCAGAAGTCAGGCCAGCGCCAGGTGATGACGCAAGTCTTGTCATGGCCGAGGGGTCATGACATCCTCCGAGGCAAAAGCATCATACAAAATCAACATCCCGAACTGTCAACGCTTTCGGGAAGGAAAATCGATTGGTTTCGCAGGATTTTCCGCTTTGATCGTTGCAATCCCACTCAACCCCGCCAATGAATTCGGAAATCGCAATATGAAAAATCCCGATTCCAATCAATCACACCACAACAATTCCATCAATCCCCTGGAGATGGCAGGCTTGGGAATGGAAATCGCCGCGCCAATTCTTTTGGGAGCATGGGTTTCCACATATTGGCAACTAGGGCCTTGGCCCACTTTGGCGGGTTTGGCCTTTGGGTTGGTGGGCGCCACGGCACATGTGATCGTGTTTCTGAGGCGTCAGCAGGCATCAGTCATTAGGGCGCCTCGCTCTCGGAAGCCCCACAATGAATTGTGAATCTGAAAATGGGCGGTCGAACCAGATCGTGCCATTTTTGGCCGTCCTCGCCCCCGGCATTACTTTGGCTCCAGCCGTTTGGGGGTTCTCCCCTGTAACGGGAAAACAAATCACTGCAGCCTGGCTGATCAATCTGGTGGTCTTCATTCCTTCTTGGCTGGTTCTCACCGCGTTTCCACGATGGCGATCCCCCTCGATTATTCTCATGTTTTCAGGGTTCAGGCTCACTTGTCTTCCCGTGGTGCTTTTCTTTGTTAAGAAGCAATCGGAAGAAATCGACCCGACCCTCTTGGGTTGGACATTGGGGCTTTATGTCCTTAACTTAATTTCCATTACGGTGATGGAGTCGCGGATCCGTTCCTGAGTCGATCGGAAAACGGGTCATGCTGACGGAGTTTTGCCATGTTTTCCGGCCTGCTTGCCAGCGGTGAGAACCTTATTCTGCATGCGCTTGAGGAGCCCAAGGATGGCGCCTCGGGAAAATGGGTCTTTTTTGAGCATGGAGGACTTTTCCCCGATGGCTTGGAAATAGACCTGCCGGGAATTCCCGGCGTCTTTCAACTGACCAAATTCAAAATCCTCATTCTTGTGGCCGCCATTCTGGTCTGGTGGCTTTTCACTCGTTTGGCCAATCGCATTGCCGCCAAGGGGCGCCCTGAAGGCCGATTGGACAACGCCTTGGAAGCCATGCTGGTGATGGTCAGGGACCAGATCGCCCGTCCTAATCTTGGCGACAAAACCGAAAAATTTCTCCCTTTCCTTTGGACTCTTTTCCCTTTCCTTTTGGTGATCAACCTGATTGGCATGATGCCCGCCCCTGTTTTTGGCTGCGCCAACGCCAGTATCGCCGTCACCGCCGCATGGGCGCTTTACACGTTCATTTTCATTCTGATCAACGGGATAGGTTCAAGCGGTCTCGTTGGTTATCTCAAGGGATTCTGGATACCGATTGATGTTCCTGTCCTCGGTCCGATCATCAGCTCCCTGCTTTATGTCATTGAATTCGTTGGTGTGTTTTTGCGTATCGGCGTTCTGACGCTTCGGCTTTTCGCCAACATGCTGGGTGGCCACATCACTTTGAGCATCCTGCTGACATTCATTCTCATGGCCGCCAAGATATCTGTTCTTCATCATGTCGGAATTGGCGCGATATCGATTCTGGGGGCATTCCTCCTAAGTTTCCTCGAGCTTTTCGTGGCCTTCCTTCAGGCCTTCGTATTCACGATTCTTTCGACAGTGTTCATCGCGACTGCCGTGCATTCTCATGACGACCACGGCCACGATGAACACCATGATCACGACCACGGGCACGCCGCGGGCCATGCCCACGGCGCCGCTTGAGGTGGATTTTTAATTTTCGGTGTTGGTTGCCTTTTTACCTTGGATTCGTAACCATAAGCGTTAGGAATCCATCACTAAGTTCGATGGTGAGTATCGTTTGTTTTCCAAGGAGTTTTCGGTGATGTCCAATTTCGTCAAGACCTCTCTGTTTGCTCTTGCTTTGGCATTCGTGGCCGCCCCCTTAGCCATGGCTGCCCCAGAAGACGGCATGAAGACCTTTGGCAAGGCCCTGGGCGCCGGCCTCGCCGTGATCGGGGCTGGAATCGGCCTTGGATTTATCGGCAAGGGCATGACTGAGTCGATGGCGCGCCAACCTGAAATCAGCAGCACGCTTCAGACTGGCGGCCTGATCGTCGCCGCGATGCTTGAAGGTCTGGCACTGGTGGCCATCATTCTTGCCGTCTTCGTCTCCTGATCGGTCTTCTGGGTCCTTGTCTCCAAGGTTTTTCGTCCTTCTAGTGCTGGAACGACGCCATGCCTCGCCTCATGTCCATCCTCCTTGTGCTGGCGCTGGCTGTTGGCGCCCGTTCGGAATCGGCAGCGGTCGCGGCCGAGAAGGCTTCTGATGGCCACGCTCCAGCTCATGCCGGAGGTCATGGTGGCGCCGCTGATGGACATGGCAAAACCTTTGATCCGTTCGGTTGGTCAACGGACACATTCGTGTGGTCTACCGTGGTTTTCGGCCTTCTGGTCGGAACCCTTTGGACCACCGCATGGCCGAAGATCGCCAAGGCTCTCGATGAGCGGGAAAACCTGATTCGGGAGGGTGTTGAATCCGCCGAAAAGGCTCGCGAAGATGCCGCCAAGGCTCAGGCGCAATTCGAGGCCCGGCTTCGCGAGGCTGCGGATCAGGCTCGCCAAATCCTTGATGAAGCGCGCCGTGACGGGCAAGCCCTTCGCGAACGCATGGTTTCCGACACCAAGGAGGAATTGGCTGCCGAGCGAGACCGCGTCCAGCGGGAAGTGCGTTCAGCCGCCGATCAAGCCTTGCAGCAAATCATGCACAAAGCTGCGGAGCTGGCTGTTGATGTCGCCCGGAAGGCGTTGCGCGAGCAACTGACCCCCGATGTTCAGGCGGCCATTCAGCGTCGGGCTGTCGAGGAACTCAAGGCGCAAACTGGCAGTTTCAGCTCTAACTGAAAATTAGAAATCCAACAAGTTCAGCGAGGCGAGTCAATCAACCCATGAGCACAGCGGCAGGAACAGGCGTGCAAGACACGGCGACCCCGTCCGTTCTCGGTGGAGCCGAGCAACGGCTGGCCGGGATCTACGCCCAAGCCCTGCTCGAAGCTGCTTCTGCCAAGGGCGACCTCGACCAATCGTTGGTGGAATTGCGGGCCCTATGTGGCATGGTCACCGGCTCCGCCAACCCTTTCCAAGCCCTGATCGACAATCCTCTGGCCACCCGCGATGTCATCAAGGGTGTGATTGATCGAGCCTTTGGTGGCAGGTCAACCGAATCGGTCCTTTATTTTCTCCATGTGCTGAACGACCATGATCGCCTTGTCCTCCTGATTCCGATCATCAGGACATTCGAGCGCCTTGTCGACCAGCGCAAGGGGCGCGTCGCCGTGCATGTGCGCACTGCGACGGATCTCGACCATGGCGCGCGCTCCGCTCTTGAGCAGACCTTGCGTGATGCCCTTGGCAAGGAACCCGTGCTTCATTGCGCTGTGGATCCAGATTTGATTGGGGGGATGATCGTCCGCGTGGGAGACCGCGTTTGGGACGGCAGCCTTTCCTGGCAGATTCGTCGTCTTCAAGACCAACTGATGGAACGAGGCAACCATGCGATTCAAAGCGGACGAGATCGTTTCCGTTCTGACCGGTGAAATCCAGAACTACCGCAGCCAGGCGGATGTTCGCGAGGTTGGCCGGGTACTTGAAGTGGGCGACGGCATCGCCCGCGTCCATGGCCTGACCGCCGTCATGTCGGGCGAAATGGTTGAGTTCATACGCACAGGGGTGCGCGGCCTCGCGTTCAACCTCGAGGAAAGCTCGGTCGGTGTCATCATTCTGGGCGACTACAAGACCCTCGCCGAAGGCGACGAGGTCAAGGCTCTGGGATCATTGCTGCAGGTTCCCGTCGGCCCGGCCATGGTTGGCCGCGTGGTCGATCCGTTGGGAAATCCTCGCGATGGCAAGGGACCGATTGTCACGAACACATTCCGGCTGGTGGAGTCAATCGCCCCCGGTGTCGCTGACAGGCAACCGGTCGATGAACCCATGCAGACCGGCATCAAGGCGATTGACGCCATGACTCCGGTCGGTCGAGGCCAGCGCGAGCTGATCATCGGCGACCGCAAGACCGGAAAGACCACCATCGCGATCGACGCCATCCTCAATCAAAAGGGTGGCGACATGATCTGCGTGTATGTCGCCATCGGTCAAAAGGAAGCGACCGTCGCCAAGTTGGTGGAAACCCTCAGGGCGAAGGGCGCCATGGATTACTCCATCGTTGTCGTCGCCGGTTCCTCCGACCCCGCTCCGCTCCAATATGTGGCCCCATACGCCGGCTGCGCGATGGCCGAATACTTCATGTATCAGGAAGGTCGCGCCACGCTGTGTGTGTATGACGACTTGAGCAAGCAGGCCGCAGCTTATCGCCAGCTTTCACTGTTGATGCGTCGTCCTCCCGGCCGCGAGGCCTTCCCCGGAGACATTTTCTACGCCCACAGCCGGTTACTGGAGCGTTCCGCAAAGCTGGCAGAGAGGTTTGTCATCGTTCCTGACAGCGCCGACGAATCCAAGGTTACCGCGGATTGGGGTGTCAACAACGCCGAGGGCAAGCCCAGGGCCAATGGTGAACCGGCCAAGGTTTATGTCGGTCCGTTGGACAAGGAGCATGCCCAGAAACACGATCTTCCCAAGTTCCCAGGGCACAAGGTTGCCAAAATCCCGTCCTCTGGCGGTTCGTTGACCGCCCTCCCGATCATTGAAACCCTCGAAGGTGAGGTTTCCGCCTATATTCCAACCAATGTGATCTCCATCACCGACGGCCAGATTTACCTTCAAGGCTCGCTTTTCAACGCGGGTCAGCGTCCCGCCGTGGATGTGGGCATCTCGGTCAGCCGGGTAGGTGGAAAAGCGCAAATCCCGGCCATGAAGTCGGTGGCAGGCGGTATTCGCCTCGACTTGGCAGCGTTCCGCGAACTTGAGGCGTTTGCCCAACTGGGAACAGAACTCGACAAGGCGACCCAAAACCAGCTTGATCGCGGCTACCGCATGGTGGAGATTCTCAAGCAACCTCCCTATCAACCAGTTGCCGCTGTTGATCAGGTTTTGATCATCTTCGCAGCGACGAAAGGTTTCCTCGACAAGGTCGACCGCCCCAAGGTCAGCGCCTGGGAGGAACAGTTCCTCCGTTTCATGCGCGAGCAGAAATCCGAGGTTCGCAACACCTTGGCCAAGCAGAAGAAGCTCACCCCCGAACTGCAGAAGCAGATCGAGGAGAGCATCGGCCAGTTTGTCCTCCAATTCCGCGGTTGATACAGGCTCCACGGGAAAGACGCTAAGCCATGGCCAAGACCCGAGAACTCGTCGGCCGACGGAAGGCGATCCGCAACATCCGCAAAATCACGCGGACCATGGAGCTGATCGCCACCGCGCGCTTCAAAAAGGCGCTTGACCGCGCCCAGGAAGCCCAGGCCTACACCACGAAAATCGCCGAATTGGCGCGCGACCTTGCGGCCTCCGGCGCGTCCTCGAGTCATCCCCTGCTTGAGGATCGCCCCAAGCCGAAAAAATCGGTGCTTCTGGTCATCTGCTCCAACCGCGGCCTGTGCGGCGGATACAACGCGTCAATACTTCGCGAGGCCAATGGCGGCCTACGCAAGAACCGGGAGGAGGGCGTGGAGACCCGCCTTGAGTTGTCGGGAAAACGCGCCATCGCCTATTACCGCTTCCAACGAGTCGCCGCCGACGAATCCTACACCCAATTCGAAGACAAACCTCGCTTCGACCAGGTTGAGGAAATCGCTGAAAAATACCTCAAAATGTTTCTCTCCGGCGAGGTTGACAGGGTCGAGGTGGTGTCGATGCGCTTCATCAGCGCCGCGCGACAAACCGCCACCGTCCAGACCCTTCTCCCCTTATCCGGAATCCCGAGGAAGGAAGAGGCGGCTTCGACCGGGTCCTCGACAGGCAATGTCGAATACGAGTTCGCGCCTTCTGCCCAAGCAATTCTCGATGACCTGCTACCCGCATCTTTCAAGCAGCGTCTTTTCAAGTGCTTCCTCGATGCGGCCGTCAGTGAGCAAATCGCCCGACGCGTGACCATGAAGGCCGCGACAGAAAACGCCGATGGCATGATCAAGTCCATCAGCCGCCAATACAACCGCGCCCGGCAAGCGCAAATCACCAAGGAAATCGCCGAGGTCATCGGCGGCGCCGCCGCCTTGGAATAACCTAAAAGCCATTTGAACACCCGCTGAAACCGCAGGAATTCACACGAGGAGCATTTCTTATGTCCGCCATCGCCGAAGCCACCCACACCGGCCGCATTGTTCAGGTGATCGGTTCGACATTCGACGCCGAGTTCACGGGCGGCCACCTCCCCGAGATTTACCACGCCCTGCGCGTGGAATCCGAGGTCAAGGGCGTGAAGGTCAAGCTGACCGGTGAGGTCCAGCAGCAGCTTGGCGGTTCGCGGGTGCGCTGCGTGGCCTTGGGCAGCACCGATGGCCTCGCTCGAGGAATGACGGTGATCGACACGGGCGCCCCTGTGACCGTGCCGGTGGGCGAAGCCACCCTTGGTCGTGTCTTCAACCTTCTGGGAGACCCGATCGACGGTCGTGGCCCGGTTTCGCGCGCCGAAGCGCGCCCCATCCACAAGGCTCCCCCGAGCTTGAGTGACATCACCCCCAAAACCGAGGTGTTCGAAACAGGCATCAAGGTCATCGACCTCCTCACTCCTCTCGTCCGTGGCGGCAAGGCCGGCCTGTTTGGCGGCGCCGGGCTCGGCAAGACGGTGATTCTCACCGAACTCATCGCCCGTATCGCGCGCGAGCATGGTGGATACTCCGTGTTCGCCGGGGTGGGTGAGCGCACCCGCGAGGGCAACGACCTCTGGCTGGAAATGCAGGAAACCAAGATCGGAACCACAGGCCGCTCGGTCATCGACCAGACCGCGATGGTATTCGGCCAGATGAATGAGCCTCCCGGTGCGCGCCTGCGCGTGGCCCTGACAGCCCTCACCATGGCCGAACGCTTCCGCGACACCGGCAAGGAAACCCTTCTGTTTGTCGACAACATCTTCAGGTTCTCCCAAGCCGGCTCCGAAGTGTCTGCCCTTCTGGGCCGCATGCCTAGCGCCGTGGGATACCAGCCAACCTTGGCCACCGAAATGGGCGAACTCCAAGAGCGCATTGTGAGCACCAAGACGGGCGCCATCACCTCGGTGCAGGCGGTTTATGTGCCCGCTGATGACCCAACCGACCCCGCTCCTGCCAACGCCTTCCAGCACCTCGATGCCTTCATTTACTTGGAGCGTCGGATCTCAGAAAAGGGAATTTATCCCGCGGTGGACCCGCTCTCCAGCTACAGCAATGTGCTCGATCCGGCCATCGTAGGCCCCGAACACTACGGCGTGGCCCGCAATGTGCAGCGAATCCTTCAGCGTTACCGCGAATTGCAGGACATCATCGCCATTCTGGGCGTTGATGAGTTGTCCGAGGAAGACAAACAAGTTGTGGCTCGCGCCCGTCGCATTGAGCGTTTCCTATCCCAACCGTTCATCGTTGCCGAAGTGTTCACCGGCAAGGAAGGCAAGGTCACGCCTCTCAAGGAGACCATTCGCAGCTTCAAGGAACTCTGCGAAGGCAAGTGGGACCACTTGCCCGAGGGAGCGTTCATGTATGTGGGCGGTATCGAGGAGGCCGAAGCCAACGCCAAGCGCATGGCCGCAGGCAAGTAACAGGCCCGCTCGGACCTCCGGAGGAAATAATCCATGGCGGGAAAAAATCTGCGCTGCGTGGTGGTGACACCGGAATGTGCCGTTCTCGATGAAACGGCTGAATCCCTTGTCCTCCCTCTTCACGATGGCGAATCGGGTGTGCTTCCCGGCCGCGAACCGTTGATGGCGAAGTTGCGATCCGGGGAGCTGAGGCTTTCGGGATCCAAGACTCGCTCCCTGTTCGTTGACGGCGGGTTTGTTCAGGTTGTTCGCGACACCGTCACCGTTCTCACGCCCCGGGCATTGATGCCTGGCCAGATTGACCAAGCCGCGGCCCAGAAAGCGCTGGAAGCGCCTTCTGCTGCCGGCATTTCAACCGCGGCCATGGAGGAGCGCCAAGCCTCGTTGGCCAAGGCTCGGGCCCAGATGAAGGTCGCCCGCTCCCGCTGATTTTTCCAGGTCGAAATGAATGGGATTTGCTGTCGCCCGTGAAGGGCCGTCCTGTCACTTAATCTGTGGACAACACAATTAGGGATCTGTCCCAGACGCGGTACCTGGCCCCTGCATCCACATGGGGCCCCATGCCGAAATCGACAATGTCTTCCGGGGATGGCAGGCCGGTGTCAATCACCCTGCGCCAGGCCCGCCCTGTCGGGGATGGCGGCACCAGAAAAGTCATGGGCGCCCTTCCGGCCCACATCAGGATGAAAATGTCCGGTCCCGCCTCTCTACCTGTCCTGGCTCCATCCAGGGCGAATGCAAGCAATTGGCTTTCGGGAGAGAAATCCGGCATACCCGGTTCGGCGCCATGCCAGACAACATCGCCTTCACCCAGAAACTCGCGGCGCCTGAGCGCGGGAATTCGCCTTCGGAAACCCGAGAGCAAGCGGGTGAATCGCAAAAAGTCGGCATTGGAATCGGCTAACGACCAATCAACCCAGGAAATCTCATTGTCCTGGCACCAGGCGTTGTTGTTTCCTTGTTGCGTTCGAAGAAATTCATCGCCGGACAAAATCATGGGCACCCCTTGGGAAAGGAAAAGGGTTCCCATCAGGTTGCGTGCCATTCGCGCCCTTAGGGCCGCGATGGCTGGATCCTTGGTCGCTCCCTCTTGCCCGCAGTTGAAAGAGTGGTTGTCGTTACAGCCATCGCGACCGTCCTCTCCGTTGGCCCGATTGCGCTTGCGCTCGTAGCTCACCAGATCTGCCAGGGTGAATCCGTCGTGGCAAGTGACAAAATTGATCGAGTGCATCGGCTTGCGACCAGATCCCTGATACAGGTCGGCGCTGCCGCACATCCGCGTGGCCAATGGCCCGGCCATGCCTGAATCGCCCTTCCAAAATCGCCTCACGATGTCGCGGTACTGCCCGTTCCATTCGCTCCATCGCCCGCCGTATGGGAAAAGTCCAACCTGATAAAGCCCGGCGGCGTCCCAAGGTTCGGCAATCAGTTTCGTGTCCGCAAGGACACCGTCCTCGGAAATGGTCTCCACCACGGGTGGGTCCATCAGGACGCGCCCCTGCCGATCCCGGCCAAGGATGCTGGCCAAGTCGAAGCGCAAGCCGTCCACATGCATGTCGGCGACCCAATATCGCAGGCAAGTGAGGATCAGGTCGCGGACCAACGGATGGTTGCAGTTAACCGTGTTGCCACAGCCGGAAAAATTCAGATAGTTCCCATCCGCGTCCAGCAGGTAAAAAATCTCGTTGTCGATACCACGGAAAGATGTCGTTCGCCCCAAGGCGTTTCCCTCGCCCGTATGGTTGAACACGACATCCAGCACCACCTCGATTCCCGCCTGATGAAAAGCCTTTACCATTTCGCGAAACTCTGCGATCTGCCCGTTGGTGCTTCCTGATGCCGCGTAGGCGGCTTTCACCGACGCGAAGCCAATGGTGTTGTAACCCCAGAAATTCCGCAGGGAAGCGCCCGTGTCCGGATCCCGGAACGGACAATCATTCTCGTCAAATTCATGAACCGGCAGTAATTCGACCGCGGTGACGCCAAGGCTTTTGAGGTGGGGAATTTTCTCCACCAGCCCCATGAAAGTTCCCGGTTGCGCCACCATCGACGAGGGATGAGCGGTGAATCCGCGCACATGAAGTTCGTAGATCAGCGAATCTTCCAACGGCAGGCACGGAGGAACATCCCCCTGCCAGTCGAACGGCCGACGAATAAACAGGCTCCGCCGGTCCATGGAGACGGCCCCCCATGGATGCCCACCCGAGATCGCTGTGCACGCTGGATCGAGAAGGATTCGGTTGCTGTCAAAGCGATGCCTCAAATCGCGGGGCCCGTCAACGCGCCATCCGTAGGTGAAGCTTTCGGGCAAGCCCATAACCTCGATATGCCAATGGTCGCCTGTTCTGTTTCCCCGGGGATGGAGCGGGATTTCCCCAAGGAGTTCGCCGGAAATGTCATTGATCACAAGCCAGACGCGAGTACCGTGCCGGGTTAGCAGGACAAAATTAACGCCTCGGGGCGATTTGCTCGCTCCCAATGGAAGGCATCGACCACGCGCATGATTCAGGGAGCCCATATCATCGATTTTGATAGTTGGTGCGCATCTACAGGTAAAGAGCGCTTGCCAATCCTTTCTGGACTGACTATTCTACTACCAACCGAATGAATCGGTGAATTGTTGGGAGCGGAATTCCCTAATAAATCTCCCAACATTCCAATGGCGCTTTAAAGGTCACCGACAGTCTGTCGTCAGGCCAATCAGCAATAAGAACAATCTCAGAATCAATCTTTAGATCAGGCCCCGAACCCAAAGTGAGTGAATTCCCACCCAAGGAGCCGCACATGACGGAAGGATCCGGAGACCAATCGGTTTCCCCCTCCCAGGATGCCGCCACCAGCCCGCCCGCTCCCGCCGAATCGACGGATACCGGCGCGCAGCAACAGATCCCCCAGCACCAGGATGATCGGCGTCACCACGGGCACCATCACCCCGGCCATCCCATGGCGCGCCGACGAATGCCTCCCCAGCGCAAGGGTGAAGGTGGTCCCTCCACGCCGTTGGCCAGCCGCCATGGCATGCCCCACCGCCATGAACATCATCGTCATGACCGCCCGCCGCGCGGAGATCGCCCTCACGGAGGTCCTGGCCGATTCGATCGCCACGATCACCGCGGTGATCGTGGTTTTGATCGAGGAGAGCACCCTGACCAGGCCCAACCGGTGGCCACTGGTCCGGGTATCAAGCTTGAGGATCTTTACCGCCTGCCGATGCCAGAGCTGTTCAACCTCGCCGAGCAGGAAGGAATGAACGAGCATGCGGGCATGAATCGGGGCCAGCTCATTGTTGGCATCGCCCGGCGCCTGATCGAACGGGGCGAACCCGTGCGCGCCACCGGCACCCTTGAGGTGCTACCTGATGGCTTCGGTTTTCTTCGCAGCACGGCGCACAATTATCTGGCGTCCCCGGAAGACATTTATGTCTCCCCCAGCCAGGTCCGTCGCTCGGCGTTGCGCACCGGGCAGGTGGTGGAAGGCCCGATCCGGCTGCCTATCGAGGGTCAGGAGAATTTCGCCCTTTATGTCGTGGAAACGGTCAACGGCAAGCCGTCTGAAAACCGCGGCAGGCCCAAGATCTTCGAGGAACTCACTCCGCTTCACCCCAACAAGCGCATTAAGCTTGAAACATCGCACGACGAAATGGCCACCCGCGTGGTGGATCTGGTGACTCCCATCGGCAAGGGCCAGCGCGCGCTCATCGTCTCGCCGCCCCGCGCCGGAAAGACGGTGCTTCTCTCCAAGATCGCCCAGGCCATCCGGCAAAACCACCCGGAATCGTACCTGATCGTGCTTCTCATCGACGAGCGGCCGGAGGAAGTCACCGAAATGCGCAAGCAGGTGAACGGCCCCACCGTCGAGGTTGTGGCCAGCACCTTCGATGAGCCATCCGGCGAGCACACCCATGTCAGCGAGATCGCGATCGAGAAGGCCAAGCGCATGGTGGAGGACGGGAGGGATGTGATTATCCTCCTCGACTCCATCACAAGGCTGGCGCGAGCCCACAACACCGAGGCCCCCTCCGGTGGAAAGCTCCTTTCCGGAGGTCTCGACTCCAACGCCATGCAGAAGCCGAAGCGCTTCTTTGGCGCCGCGAGGCAGGTGGAGGAAGGCGGCAGCCTGACGATCATTGCGACCGCGCTGATTGACACCGGATCAAAAATGGACGAGGTGATCTTCGAGGAGTTCAAGGGCACGGGCAACATGGAACTCCACTTGGACCGCCGCCTTGTCGACAAGCGCGTTTGGCCGGCCATCGACATCAACCGCTCGGGCACCCGCAAGGAGGAACTCCTGCTCACGCCAGACCAGGTTGAGCGCATGCGCATGCTTCGCCGAGTCCTGGCGGACATGCCGCCCGTGGAAGCCATGGAACTCCTGTTGAGCAAGCTGAAAAAGAGCAAGTCCAATCACGACTTCCTCGCCAACCTCAACATGATGTGACGACGGAAAACCCGCCATGAACCTTGACGAGGCCAAGGACTTTTTCACCTCCCGCTGGAGGGAAATGTCCCTTCTCGATTCCACGGCGGCGGTTCTTGGATGGGATGAGCAGGTGATGATGCCCCATGGGGGCGCCGCTTGGAGGGCGTCGCAATTCGCGCTCCTCGCCAGAATGTCCCACGCCATCATTGTGGACCCGAAATTGGGGGATGCGCTCAGGACGGTCGCTGGCAATGGCACGGACTCAGCGGCGGCGGCACAGGCGACGGAAGGCCTTCGTCGCCATGAACGCGCCACCCGGCTTAGCACTGAACTTGTCGCGGAGCTTGCCGAGGTCTGCTCACTGGCCCAGGCGGAATGGCGCGCGGCCCGGCAGGAATCCGACCACGACCGTTTCCGCCCCTGGCTCGAACGGATCGTTCGCCTCAAGCGAATGGAGGCCGACAGCGTCGGCTGGAAGGATCATCCGTACGACGCGCTGATCGACGAGTACGAACCGGGCACCACCACTGGATCCATCCGCGCGCTTTTCGCCGAACTAGCACCCTCCGTGAGCGAAATTGTCGCGCGCAGGTCCCAGGAACCCCCTGTTCACGAACCGGCAGGCAATTACCCTATTGAAGAACAGAGAAAACTCGGCCAGATGGTCGCCCATTCCGTCGGCTTCTGCTTCGAATCCGGCCGGCTGGATGTCTCAACTCACCCGTTCTGCTCAGGAATCGCCCCCGGCGATTGCCGGTTGACCACGCGCTACAAACCCACGGGATTCGTGGAGAGCTTTTTCGGTGTGCTCCATGAGGTAGGCCACGGCCTCTACGAGCAGGGGCTTCCGCGGGAACTCGCGGGCACGCCATTGGGACAAGCCGCCTCGCTTGGAATTCACGAGTCCCAGTCGCGCCTGTGGGAAAACCAGATCGGCCGCTCAAGGGCCTTTTGGACATTTTGGCTTCCGGTTGTCCGGACTTTTTTCCCCGGACCACTCCGGGACACCGGCCTCGATTCATTCCTGCAAACACTGCATGTGGCCAAGCCGGGCTTCATCCGCGTGGAGGCCGATGAAACCACCTACAATCTTCACATCGTGCTGAGGTTTGAAATGGAAACCGCCCTGCTTTCGGGCGACCTCACGGTGGACGACCTCCCCTCGGCATGGAACAGCCGTTTCGAGAAACTCCTCGGACTCAAGGTTCCCGACAACCGCCATGGCTACTTGCAGGATGTTCACTGGAGCGGTGGCGGGCTGGGGTATTTTCCCACATACACGCTTGGGAATTTGTATGCCGCCCAATTCATGGCGGCGGCGCGGCGCGCCTTGCCCGATTTGGAAAATGACTTGTCCCGAGGTTGCTCGGCCAAGCTGTTGGGTTGGCTACGAAACAACATTCATTCCAAGGGAAGGGCCCTCAGGCCCGAAGACCTCTGCAGGCAGGCCACCGGGGAGGCGCCCTCAACGAAATATCTGTTGGCACACCTAGAAACACTGGCGCCTTAGACCATTACCATCAGCGCCGCGCATTGCTAGTCCTTGGACGGACGGGTCTTGTATTCCCAAGTCTTTCCGCCGCTTGTCAGCTTGACGCCATAGCTTTTGCCATCGGGTTTCACTTCCACGCGAATGCCATGGGCCTGACAAGCTGCTTCCGAGTTGGCGATCTTGTCCGGTTCGGTGTTTTCCGCGGCGTTGGCTGTTTCATTCCGGTGAACCTGAAAAATGCCTTGAGTGGTTTCCACCCGACGAAGGGTCGCCAGAACCTCGGGACTTCCGCCCTTGCGGGGTCCATTGTTGAAAACCGCGACAGTGGGCCTCACCGACCGGATCACGGCAGGATTGTTGCTCACCGGCAGGCCGTGGTGGGTGGATTGGTAAACATCGATCTCCCCCAACCGGTTCACCGGCATCACCAAACGCGACTCGGTGTTCCATGTCAGGTCACCAAGGTTCAGGTAACGCCACTCGCCAAGGGAAATCACAAATCCCAAGCTCCGCGCGTTGTCGGTAGGGTCGTCAGCCATCGCCCTGATCTCCCCTGCCCGGGGGTTGGGCCCGATCCCTTCCTTGGGCTTGATCACCTCGCCTGAGGAGCACACGCAGGTCATGGTGACCTTGGCTGCTCCCTCAGCCTGCTTGAGCGGGAGAGAATCACCGGGCTTGACCGAGCGCGAGGCACCCTTGCTCGCCCGCTTGTACGCGGCGATCAGGGTCGGAAAATTCCCCTTGTCTTCTTCAAGGCTTTCAGGAATACCTCGATCCCAAAACTGACCAATGGGAATCTGCGAGGCGAGCGTCTCGGTACCGCCATAATGGTCCAGATGCCAGTGGGTGATGACCAGATGGTCGAGCTTGGCCAATCCTTCCTCGCGAATGGCCTTGGCCAGTCTGGTGGCATCCCGGGGTCCCGGGTTGCCACAGTCAATCAGGATCGATTCCCGCGCCGGTGTGATAATAAGTGTTCCGCCTCCCCCCTCCACATCCACAAGCCTGACCACAAGAGGATCGGCGCCTTGGAGAAGGAATCCAGCGAACAACGCAAACGGGAACACGCGGTAGACCTCCGGGAGTACACCGCTATACTACGGTATCTTTCACGAGACGCCACCGTCCCGGAGATTGTGATGCACTATCATCAAATCAATGTCACCCCCGCCGTGCCAACCGGAAGGGCTGAAGTCTACGCCTCGCCAGCCATTCAGGAATCAATCGGTCTGATGCGGCAACTTGTCGAACTTGGCAAGGAGCAGCACCAGTGTCTCAGGGTCCTGATTTCCAATCAGGATCAATCGGCACGCTGGAAGGCTTTTCTTGGTCGGCATGCCGAAAATCTTCCGGCATTGGGGGAAAGCTGCAAGCGTGCCCTGCCACAATTGGAAAAGGCTTTAGGCCACATGGTTTTGGAACTCACGGAAAAAATTCACGATGAATCCGACTGCATCGAGGAGGAGTTCTTCCTGCAGGAATTCCTGGACCGCTACGGAACGCGCCTGAATCAAATCAGCACGCTCATGAATCTTGTAGGCCCCATCGCCGACGCTTGCCCCCCCAAAAGCCCTCCCCAGCAGCAGCACTGTCTCTTATACACATCTCCGAGCCCACGAGACGTA